>CAZILC010000001.1:0-120441 GCA_964540055.1 uncultured Gammaproteobacteria bacterium
TGCAACAGATATAAGATTAGCCCATCAATGATAGATATTTGTAAGAGTTATGTTTTAATTGAATTCAACAAGCTAAGTATAACAAACTAATTTTTAAAATGCACAATATTTGTTGACTTGAATACATACAATCCACCAAGAAAACCATATGTTCTTTGAAAATTCACCCCTTTAATTAAATACCTCGCATACGAACAATTATTCACTGAAAGAAAAAAAATGTTTATGAGTCGGAAGTCTGGGAAAAATTACTATACTGCTCTGAAGCCACCAATTAAATATGCAACAAGTCCCACAATGATTGCTATAACAAGAATGCTGGACAATCCGCTAAACGCTAATATTCCAAAAACTGCTAACACCCATAAAACTAAAAACACTCCGGCTATAGCTCGGAAAGGATTAGGTAAAACGCCGATTATTGTCGCAATTACAAAGAATATAAGCAGATTCCATAACGTGATATCATGACCGTTTATTGCAAAAAGAACAGGATTTGGAATTGCGAAAGTACTTATTTGAACATACCCCAAAAACCAAAGTACTGCCAATAAGATTAATAGAAAAACTAACATATAGCTATTAAAACAAACTGTTCTAATAAAAACATAAAGATGAGGTAAGAATGAAGTAAGAAATAACTAACTATACTCTGAAAAATCTCGGTATTTTGTCATATCGAGGTAGATTTCTAAACAGCATTTTCATCAACTTGAAAAATACCAAAGGTATTCCCCGATGGATCAAGAAAATATCCCTGCCAGCACTTGCCCACAACGGCAAATTTTTCAAGAGCAATTTTTCCGCCATTTTTCAAGATTTTTTTAGTGGTAGCATCGTAATTTTCTACCTGAACAGAACAGACAAATGCATTTGTTCCAGAGGGCCCTTTTGGAATTGGCGCTGGCCGTTTAAGAAGTCCCCCATTAAATCCCGCACCTTGAATTCTCCAGTAATCAATTGGAATTGACGCATCTTTTTCAAATACCCACTGGAAAACGTTTGCATAAAAATGAATTATTTTTTCCGGATCATCAGCCTGAATTTCAAAATACTGTAGAGAATTCATACCAAAAGTATAAGTTGTATAAATGAAATATTTGTAATAAAAATTTACTGTTGATTTATTCCTGGAGGTGGAGGCATTTGTCTTTGACCGCCAAAACCCTGCATCGCAGGTCTTCCTGAGGGACCATTCATAGGCATTTGGCCTTGCTGTCCCCCAGGTTGTCTTTGTCCATTTGTTTTAATTACTTGTAAGTCAACGGGTTTGCCTTTAAAACAGCTCACAGAATATGGGAAATCTCTTGTCATTACATAGTGATACATAGTAACTTGTTTGCCATCAAGAGTAATCGTACTTGTTGTCCCGTGACATTCGTCCAATGCATCAGTTGTCAGATAACTTCCGTCAGCTTGTATTGGACCGGTGATAGGAAAACCATCAAGCGCAAATCCGAGGACGGTTGATTCTTTAATATCTTTGAAACAGCTGCTCAAACTATGATAATGATATTCACTGGTAACCTCCGGATGGCCATCACAACTGTCTTGAACTTCATGGGCAGCGGCATCACGATCTTCTGCATCGAAACCATTAAATAGTGGCACCCCATTGAGCATCACTCCGACTTCCCCACCCATACAATTTGGTGTACTTGAAACTTGTGGGTTTACCGGAAGCGTTAAATTAAGAGTTTGCGCCTTAATTGAATTCGGATTGCGATCATATTGGGAAGCAGGATCAGTTGATGAGATAGGAAAAATACCGGTCGTCATACCAACCGGCAATCCATTTCCTGAAAGTGTACGTGTACTGCCAGTTACTTTATTCCTAAAGGTTGCATTTGGCCATGATACTGCCCCTTCTACATGTGGCTTAACATCGTTATTCCAAGTATTTCCGGTAATCCAGCTACCACTTTCCTGTGCTCCCCCGCCACCATTCATCACTCGACATAGATAGATATATCCTTTTTTAGGGCTAGTCGTTGAATATTTATTATCACCAAGTGGAAGGGAGGATAGCGTTACTGTTGGATAAGCCGCCATATTTATTGAACTTACCGGTGCAATGGAAGTATTTTCCGAGGGTGTAGATTGTTGATTCACCGATTGTGAACTTTGAGTGATTTTACTGGAAGTTGGACTTTTAATAAATAATCCTATCCCAACTCCGATAAGTAAAACAAAAATTCCAGCAAAAATCCAAAGAATTTTCTGGTTTTTCAAAGGCATATTATGCGGAGCAACAGGTTGTTGAAAAGGTGGAATAGCATTTGGCTGCTGAGGATTTGGCTGATCCATATTTTTAGTGTAATAAAAATCGCGACATTTTGAAAGAAGAATTATGGTAAATGATATTTTTGTGGTTTGTCAGCAGTGCGAAATAGTTGCTTTCGGGCTTTAAGATCTAATTTGACCGTCTCAGCATACCAGTTAATGTTGCCATCAAATTTATTGCTTAAACGCTTATTAATTTGATCAAATAATTCTGTATGAGTTAACAATTTTTCATTTAAAATAGCAAGTATCTCCTTTTTGATTATCTCGTATTTTTCTTTACTGATTGTTCTGCCTGTTTTCCCATGAGGATGCAGGGTAAGTATTTTTTCTTCTTTCATCTTTATTTCAAACTGAACCTATTACTACAAAATTATCATCAAATTTTTTAATTGAAATATCTTTTAATTTCACTGCATCCAGCACTTTTCTTACACCCTCACCTTTCACTGCAGTTACAGCATCTCTTCCACCGATAATAATTGGTGCATAACAAGCATATATTTTATCAACCATTTTTGCATCCAAAAAACTGCCCAAGACCTCTGCTCCTCCCTCAACAAAAACACTGATAATTTTTTTATTATAGAGTTCCTTCATTACTTCCGGAATTAAAATTCGATCATTTTGCATTTGCAAAACTTCAATACCCTTTTTTTGTAATAAATCCAATTTTTTCTTGTCCGATCTTTTTGTCGTCACAATCAAAACATTTTTGTCTCGCAATATGTCACTCTCAAGAGTAATTTTTAAAGTCGAATCAAGAATTATTCTCAACGGATCTTTTACTCCCCTTTTTCTGACCCCTAAATGAGGATTATCAAGTAGAACGGTGTTTATACCAACCAGTATTGCATTATGCTCCGCTCGTAAATTTCTGGCAAATTTTCTCATCTTCTCATTGGTAATCCATTTACTTTCACCTGTTTTCGTTGCGGTTTTGCCATCAAGACTGGCCGCGAATTTAAGTGTTATAGAGGGTCTTTTCTTTTGGTGAAAAGTGAAAAAAGCTTCATTTATTTTCTTTGCACTCTCTGAAAGTAAACCTACTTCAACCTGTACTCCTGCACTTTCTAAAAATCGCAAACTCGTACCCTGTTCTCGTGGATTAGGATCTGCAATAGCACAAACTACTTTTGCAATTTTTCTTTTGATTATTTCGGGTGCACAGGGAGGTGTCTTGCCAGCATGATTACAAGGTTCAAGTGTTATATATAAAGTAGCACCTGTTGTATCTGTGGATGCATTATTGAATGCTTCAATCTCCGCGTGTTGCATGCCAGCTTTTTTGTGGAATCCACGACCAATTATTTTCCCATTTTTAACTAAAACTGCTCCAACCTGAGGATTCGGATAGGTGTAGCCCATTCCTTTCTTTGCCAGCTTCAATGCTTCCAGCATAAACTTTTCATCAGAAGTTATCATACAAGCGTTAATTTGTGGTGCAGTTTTTCTTTTTTAGTCTTTAAATATCTTTTATCAAATTTATTCGGTGCAATTTCAAGAGGAATTCTTTTTGTCACAGTAATACCATATTCAGCTAATTGTTTTTCTTTATCCGGGTTATTCGTAAGAAGCTCAATTTTTGATACATTCAAATCTTCCAGAATTGCAGAAGCGATATGATAATCCCTTGGGTCAGGTGCAAAACCCAATCGTTCGTTTGCTTCAACAGTATCAAGACCTTGATCTTGCAATGCGTATGCCTTTATTTTATTAAAGAGGCCTATACCTCTTCCTTCCTGATTAAGATACAATAATAATCCACTTCCATTTTTTTCAATATACTTAAGTGCATGATCAAGTTGTGGTCCACAATCGCAACGCAAAGATCCGAAGACATCTCCTGTCCTACAAGACGAATGAATACGCACTAAAACTGGGTTTTGTTGTGTGAGGTTTTTAATCAATACACTATGTTCTTTGCCAGTTTCTTCTTTGTAAATCTGAATCAAAAAATCCCCATATTTTGTGGGGAGGGTTGCTTCTGATTTGGTAAATTGAGGTTTATTATTTTGATTTTTCAAGGGAGTAAATTATGTTATATTTTAACAAAAATCAAATAAAAATTGATGAGTAAATATTCATTAATTTTCTAGCACCGAAAGGATATTGCCTGCCGGATCCTTAAACCATGCAATGTCCGGTCCTTGACTAACAGATTTTCCACGGGCAATTCCATTTTTATCTTGTTTAAAAGGAAATCCCTTGTACATCTCGAATGTAACTCCTTGTTTGGTAAGGTCATCAACAGCTTCATCAATATTTTCAACTACAAAATTTAAAACTGTATAAGTTGCGGGTGTATGATGTTCTTTTGGATAAATAAATAATTTTCCACCTGCAGGTAAACTGAATTGTAATCCCATTATTTCATCATCAAGTTTAAGACCTAACGTTTGCGTATAAAATTTTTTGGCTTTTTCCAAATTATCAACGGAAATGCCGCTGAATGCTGCGTTAGCTTTAAACATATGCTTCACTATACCACCGCAGTGTAAAAAGAGCAATATCTTTTCAAATGGAACTTATATCTCAAGTATCTGAGTATTTGACAATGAAATATATTACTCGTACGATGAAAGTATGAGCGTAATTGAGGATGTAAAAACAATCTTTGGAAAATCAAAACCGCATTTACATGTCAAAGAGGAAAAACTCCAAAAAGTCCTTATTGTTGAAGATGATGTTATTTTACTTGAAATGTACAAAGATAAATTTGTACATGAAGGCTATGCTGTTATTACTGCAACAAATGGAAAAGAAGGTTTGGAAAAAACTATTGAACAAAAACCAAACATCATACTGCTTGATCTTATGATGCCAGTAATGAGTGGACAACAAATGCTTCGTAGAATTCGTGAATATCCCCAATTTAAAAGATTACCCGTCATTGTCCTCACTAACGCCGGCGAAGTTGAAAATATAAGAGAAACCAAGCGTTATGATGATGCGTGTGATTTTCTTATTAAATCAAATGTCGATATCGAGGATATCGTAAAAAAAGTAAAATTCTGGCTTCCTGCCTTTCTTAATGACTAACAACTGCCATGAATAAAAAAGTTACCTATCTTTTTGCCGGCCATTCAACAATTAAAACAATTCTCATAAACGCCTGTATATTGGTAATATATATCTTCTTTGGCAAACAGGGATTGAGTTACGCATCCATCAATCCAAGCGCAACGCCCATATGGCCGCCTACTGGAATTGCAATTGCATCCATTTTAATTTTTGGATACCGTGTTGTTCCAGCTATTTTTCTAGGGGCTTTTACCGTCAATCTCACAACCGCCGGAACTGTCGCAACCTCTTTTGGTATCGGTATGGGCAATATGCTTGAAGCTATTGTGGCCTCATATTTAGTTAACAAATTTGCAAATGGGGTGCACGCTTTCAGCACAGTATTGGATATCTTTAAATATGTTCTTTTGGCAGCTATTCTTTCTACAACAATTAGTGCCAATATCGGCACCATAACACTCCTGATGGGCCATTTGCTCGAGTGGCAAAATTTTTTCCCAGTCTGGTTGACCTGGTGGCTTGGAGATGTAACTGGTAGTCTGATTATTGCTCCTCTTATATTAGTATGGGCGACTTCAAAGAGACTGCATTTCTTTTTTAGAGAAACGATACATGGTTTACTTGCGTTTTTTATTCTTAATCTTATTTCCTGGATAATTTTTTCAGGAACACTTCCCTATGTATATCTCAGCATACCTATCGCGATTTGGATTGCTTTCTGGTTTGGACGACGTGGTGCTTCAATTGCAACAATTTTTGTGGCAAGTTCAGCAGTTACCTACACTATTCATGGTATCGGCCCTTTTGCCAATGGGCATGTTACCAATCAATCGTTCCTGCTTGTTCAGCTATTTATCAGTATTTTATCTATCACATCATTAACATTTGCTTCCCTAGTACACGCAATTCGCAAAGGGGAAAGTACCCTCGCTTCTCAAGAGGCACGTTTTAAAGCGATAATCGAAAAAAGTTATGACGCTGTTGTATTAATTGATGCAGCATCTACGATATCGTATGCAACTCCTTCGGTAAAACATGTCATGGGCTATAAACCTGAAGAGCTTGTTGGCGTTACCGGATTTGAACTTGTCGCTCCTGAGGACCGATCTTATACGATGAGAACACTTGCCAAACTCGTCCTTAAACCAGGCAGTGTGGTAAGTGTTCAATATCGGGTTATAAAAAAAGATAAAAGCATTATTTGGGTCCAGGCAACCGGAACAAATCTCCTCCTTGATCCAGCAGTCAGGTCTGTCGTTATTAATTTCCGCGATATTACTGAGAAAAAAGCACTTGAAGAAAATATACTCAGAGAAAAAACGGAAGATGAAGCTATGCTTGCGAGTATTGGAGATGGCATTATTGCAACCGATAATTTAGGGAAAATTACTATGGTCAATCAAAGTGCATGTATCGCTTTGGGAGTCAAGGAAAAAGAATTAATTGGTAAATTGTTAACAGATACTATTGAATTAGGAGATGAATTTGGCAATATTGTGCCACTTGCCCAGAGGCCCATAACAAAAGTTCTTTCCAACCACCGTAAAGTAGCAACTTCACGAGCCTATTATTATGTGCGAAAAGATAAAACTAAATTCCCTGTTCGATTTTCTCTTAGTCCCATTGTGATTGATAAAAAAATCGTAGGTACAATTGAAGTATTTCAGGATATTACTAAAGAAAAAGAAATTGACGAGATGAAAAATGAATTTATTTCCATGGCTAGCCATGAACTCAGAACTCCCATGACAGCGGTAAATGGTCTGCTATCTATGATTTTTCATGGGGATTACGGACCCGTTAATGAAAAATTAAAGCATCCGTTAAATAATGTACGCAAATCTGCTGAAAGACAAATTAATTTAATTAATGATCTGTTAAATGTATCTCGATTGCAATCAGGCAAAATTGAATTTAATTATAGCGATTTTTCGTTACGAGCAATGGTTGAAGATGTTGTAAAAATGATAGAACCTATCGCACAACAAAAGAAGTTGCCATTGGAAATTAAAGGTAAAGAAGATTTCATCGCACATGCAGATATTGAATGGAGTAAACATATTATGAATAATCTCCTCGGAAATGCCCTAAAATTTACAGATAAAGGAAGCATCACTATCTCCTACCATACAAAAGATAATCATATATTTATTGAAGTCTTAGATACAGGCAACGGTATTGAATCAGCTGATCAGGAAAAATTATTTGGCAAATTCCAGCAGCTTGATGGACAAGATTCAAGTAAGCCCCCGGGTTCTGGATTGGGATTATATTTGTCTCGTGAATTGGCACGTAAAATGGATGGAGACGTATGGTTGGAAAAATCAATATTAGGAAAAGGAAGTACTTTTATTTTTACCTTACCAAAAAGTCAGCATAAAACTACTCAAGCAAAAACCACCAAATAAATAATCAAATTGCTTTTTCATATCAGACAGGTTAGACTAAAATGGCTGATGAATAAAACTGTTCTCATAATTGAAGATGATGCTGTTCTTTCAGAAATGTATAAAGACAAATTTTCTCTGAGTGGTTTTTCAGTCATAATTGCCGAAGATGGACAAAAAGGTCTTGATATGGCAGTTTCTTCTAAGCCAGAACTCATACTTTTGGATCTAGCGCTACCTAAAATTAAGGGAACTGATATTCTTGGAACACTGAGGTCAACTGATTGGGGGAAATCTGTTCCAATCCTCGTATTAACAAATCTCAATGTAGATGGGAAAATTCTCGAAGCTATTACAAAATACAACCCTGTTTATTGTCTAATAAAATCTAATACAACTCCTGAAGAAGTTGTTGAAAAAGCAAAAGAAGCTATGAAACATGAATAAATTACTTATTATCGAAGACGACAAAATTCTTTTAGAAATGTACAAAGATGAATTTGTGACAAATAAATTCGACGTACAGACTGCAAACGACGGCCAGGAAGGATTAGCAAAAATGAAAATTTCACTTCCTGAGGCAGTCCTTTTGGATTTGATTATGCCAAGAGTAAATGGATACGAATTTCTCAAACTTCTCCGAGCTGATCCAACGCTTAGTAAAGTCCCAGTTTTCGTTCTAACAAATATTTATACAAATAAAGATGATCTTATTAACAATTGGGGTGTTGCTGAAGTATTATTGAAATCTGATCACACACCAGGAAGTATTGTCACGAAAGTAAAACAAGTTATTGACCTAAAAACTCCAAAACAAAAATAATTCCTGTACAAATATAGATGGACAAATCAGTTTTTACAAATAAACCGTTTCTTTTTATTCTGTTTACTGCATTTCTTTCAGTAATGGGAATTGGGCTCATTATTCCTGTTATTCCTTTTATTATTGCGCAATATGTAGATCCGCATAAGACCAATGATGTGGCTTTTTATACTGGCCTTTTACTCTCTTTGTATTCTTTTTTTCAATTTTTTGCCGCTCCGGTTCTGGGAGCGCTCAGTGATAAATTTGGAAGGCGTCCAATTATTTTATTCTGTCTTTTCGGTTCAGCAATCGGTTATATCATGTTTGGTATCGGAGGCAGTCTTACTATTTTACTTATCTCACGAATCATTGACGGACTTACCGGTGGTGACATCAGTATCGCGTTCTCATATATTGCGGATGTAACCAAGCCCCAGGAACGCGGAAAATACTTTGGTGTCGTGGGGGCAACTGTCGGACTCGGTTTTATGCTGGGCCCATCTCTGGGAGGTCTTGTCTCACATATCTCACTTTCCGCACCAGTTTATTTAGCTGCAGGATTATCGCTTCTTAATTTACTCTATGGCTACTTTGTTTTGCCGGAAAGCTTGAGTAAACAAAATCGTATGAGTGATTTTTCCATTCATCATCTTAACCCTTTTGTACAACTACAGTATATTCTCAATAAAAGACTTTTGAAAACACTCATTTTTATCGGATTTTTTTACTTCATCGCTTTTGCCCAACTACAAGGGATTACTTCTGTTTTTTATAAAGACATTCTTCATTGGACACCAGGCAATCTTGGACTTTATTTTCTTGTTCTGGGTATTGGAGATATGTTTACTCAAGGTTACTTAACTGGTAAATTATTGCCAAAATTAGGTCCTGTTAAATTAGTGCTATTTGGTTTTATTGTTGTCACAATTGCATTTAGTATTAATGCACTACTACCTTTTTTCCCTTCAAATTTTTTAGCAATTCCCTTTATTCTTATTTGGGCTCTGGGAAGCGGTTTATTTGAACCCTCATATGCCGGGCTCATTTCAGATGTTGCAGATCCACACGAACAAGGACGAGTGCAAGGTGCAAATCAATCAATGCAGGCAATAAGTAGAATACTTGGTCCTATTTTTGCTGCATTTCTCTATCAATTTAATCATAGTTTGCCCTGGTTTGTATGTTTCTTATTTACCCTCATCGGTGCAATCTTACTAGCAAAATATAAAACGAATATCAATAAACAACTTCACACATAAATACACTATGCGAGGTATTCCCAAAGTCCCCTATTTTCAAACATCCCGATACCGAGTTGAAACAATGGTCGAGCTAGCTGACCAAAAGCCCGGTGATAGAGGTGCTGATTTAGGCAGCGGTGACGGAAGAATAGTTATTGCCTTTGCTAAGAGAGGAATTGAAATACACGGATATGAAATAGATGAAACATTAATAAAAAATTCAGAAGAAAAAATTAGCGAGTTAAACTTAAAAAATGCTTTCATAAACAACAAAGATTTCTGGAGTGTAAACTTATCAGAATATAATTTTATCTGCTGTTATCCAATGCCTACCATCATGGGACGATTGGAGAGAAAACTACAAGATGAATTAAAACCGGGTACAAAAGTTTTATTAAATTACTTCCCTTTTAAACATTGGAAATTAAAAACAATGAAAGATAATGTTTATTTGTATATTAAATAACAACGTGTGCATTTTGTAATCTTTCATTGCCAAGTAAAAACATCATTGCATCTTTAAAAAGTTTTGATTCTTGCTCCCAAATATTTTTTTGATTTTGATATTCCTTTTCGCTTTTATCTAAACCAAGATTCCCTGTGCCACCACTATGTGTTGCAAGTTGTAAAAGTTTTTGCGTATCTTTTGAATCAACTGCGTCTAGATTATTTCCAACCATTTGATACGCTTGTCTAAAAGGTATACCTTTTGCAACTAATTCCATAGCCTGATGTGTTGCAAAAATTTCAGTAGTTAATGCACTTTCCAATTTTTCTTTGTTTGGAATTAAACTGTTTACCAAAATTGTCGCTGCCTTTATACTGTCATGAGTAATTTCTAAACTTTCAAAAAAAGGCTTTTTACTGTCCTGTAAATCCCTATTGTATCCCGAGATGAGATTGCTTGAAAGACTGATAATCTGTGTGTAATTACCAAGCAACAGATGGACTTTGCTTCGCAATAATTCTGCGATATCAACGTTTTTCTTTTGTGGCATTATACTGCTTCCTGAATAGCAATTATCAGTTACATCAAAATATTGCATGTCAGAAGATGTAAAAAATAGAACATCAGTTGCGAATTTATTAATATCAAATAATACCGAAATAAATGAAGAGATAATTTGTGCTTCAATTTTTCCCCGGGAATTTTGACAATATACGGAATTGCTTTGTACTTTTTTAAAACCTAAAAGTTCAGCAGAATATTCTCTATCAAGCGGCAAGGGTACACCATATCCAGCAGCCGATCCAAGTGGAGATTGATCATTCAAGTTGTATATGGAGTGCAAAACAGAAACATCATCAAGTAAACCTTCAACAAATGCATTTGCCCACATTCCAACTGTTGATGGCATAGCTTTTTGCATATGAGTAAAACCGGGCATCGGTACAGTTTCATGTATTTTTGAAAAAGTCTGAAAACTTTCAGTGAGAAGCAAAAGATCTTCCCATATTTCAAGTAATTTATCTTTTGTATACAATCGAATTGCTGTAAGTACCTGATCATTTCTGGATCTTCCTGTGTGAATTTTTTTGCCGACTGTTCCATATTCACTAGTCAAATAATTTTCAATTTTGGTATGAATATCTTCATCACCCTGTTGTAAATTAAACTCATTATTTTCAATTTTTCCTATGATCATTTTTAAACCTTCTTTTAACTGCGCCAATTCAGATGATGATAAGATTCCTATTTTCTCAAGCATTTTTGCATGAGCCAGAGATCCATAAACATCGTAGATTGCGAGTTTTTGATCCAATACAAGATCATCTTTTGTTTCAAAAGATTCAATAAAACTATCCAATGTCTGATTATTTTTTTGCCAAAGTTTCATAATTTTTTCCTATCTATTTCTCCAAAAATATATACATTCATTTGTGCAGGTATTCCATCTGCTTCCATAACATAATTTGATGGTCTTCTATGATCTGGCTCTCCAGCAACTTTTCTCATAACTGCATTTGCAGCCTCATTTTCAATATGAACTAGAGATCTTACTTCTTTTATTTCACTCCTTCTTGCCAAGAGCACTGCCTCACCAATTGCTTTTTTTGCATGTCCCCTGCCTTCTTCTGCTAGAGTTATTAAAGCTCCAACTTCAACCCTACCATCCACAAATTCATCAAACTCATTTTTAGATGGAACGAGATGGGAAAATGCCACCAAATTTTTTGTCCTTTTACTAAAAACTAATACCGCCTGTCCATCCATTATGCTTCTAAATACTTCTCCAACACCAAGCTGCCTCATCCTATCGGGATGTTGTCTTAAAGCTTTTGATACTGTACTAGCATATTCTTTCTTTTTTCGACGTGTTAAATTTCGGGCGTCCACACCTGTATAAACGGATGCCATAGGATATTCTTTTTTCATCTCAACAAAAAAAAGCCCTCGCAAATCTCCAAAATTTTTGGAAACTTACAAGGGCCCATTTCAGGACGGTACCACCTTTATTTTAATTTCTTTATACAAAAAATCCACCTTGCGGTGGACATAAAAAGAATCTTCTTATTTACGTGCTCCACTTTCGCGACACACTTTGTCTTATTTTTACGGGTGACTTCCGGAAAGCATTTTTGCTTTCAGCTCCCGGATCGCGACTCCGGTACAAACGCTTTTATTAAGTTACTACCAGTATAACAGCAAAAATCCTTATCGTCAACTAATACTTCTTGACTAACACAACAATCCCTGATATCATCATATCACTTTATGAAAACATCATTAAACCTTCTTAATCTTGCACTCCTTACCGTTTAAGACGGCGGATTTGCTTGAGTAAGAGACCAACGCAGACCGCCGGAAGAGGCGGTTTTTTTGTTTAAAGACCATGAAAAAAAGAGTTTACATATTTGACACAACATTACGTGATGGAGAACAAGTGCCAGGCTGTCAATTAAACACCGTTGAAAAAATTGAAGTTGCTCAGGCACTAGAAGAGTTGGGTGTAGATATTATTGAAGCGGGCTTCCCTATCTCAAGTCCCGGAGATCTGGCATCTGTTCAGGAAGTTTCAAAAGTTGTTAAGGAACCTGTTATTACTGCTCTTTCACGAGCAATATTTAAAGATATTGATGCGGCTGCTGAGTCATTAAAATTTGCCAAACATAAACGCATTCATACTTTTATCAGCAGCTCAGATATTCATATCATTCATCAATTCCGCTCAACTCGCGAAAAAATTCTTGAGCAAGCTGTAGAATCGGTAAAATACGCAAAAAAATTTGCCGAAGATGTTGAATTCTCAGCAATGGATGCTGGTCGAACCGACAATGAATTTCTTGCAAAATTTATAGAAGCAACGATTAAAGCAGGCGCAACAACAGTTAATATTCCCGATACTACCGGTTATTGCTTGCCGAATGAATTTGGAGAAAAAATAAACTATTTATTTGATCACGTCAAAGGGATTGAAGATGTTATCGTAGCGGTTCATTGTCATAATGATTTGGGCATGGCAACAGCCAATACCATTGCAGCTGTTCAAAACGGTGCACGCCAAATCGAAGTAACGATCAATGGTCTTGGAGAACGTGCGGGTAATACTTCGCTTGAAGAAGCTGTGATGATATTAAAAACGAGAAAAGATTTAAACGCACAAATTAATATTAACACGAAAAAAATCTATCCGACCAGTCGATTAGTTTCACGACTTATGCGAATGCCAGTTCAGGCAAATAAAGCAATTGTCGGACGAAACGCATTTGCTCATTCGTCGGGAATCCATCAAAACGGCGTTTTGAAAAACAGATTTACCTATGAAATTATGAGTCCGCAGGACGTCGGTATTAAAGAATCATCTTTAGCGTTGACCGCGAGAAGCGGACGTTCAGCGTTATCCCATCATATGGAACGATTGGGTTATAAACTTAAACAGGAGGAACTGGATAATATCTATCAAAAATTTCTTGAACTTGCTGATAAGAAAAAAGATATTAATGATGATGATTTGCGTTTCCTTATGGGAGACAAAAGTAATGGAAAAAGTATTAAACTGGAACTTTTGGAAGTTGTATGCGGTACACCATTAAAGCCAATGGCAACAGTTAAACTCAAAGTCAATGGACAGGAAGAATTTGCAACCTCCACCGGGAACGGACCGATTGATTCAGCCCTCCAGGCAATCAATCAAATCGTCAAAAAGAAAATCAGACTTGAAGAATATCTGGTACAAGCAATGACGGGAGGAACTGATGATCTAGGAAAAGTTCATATCCAAATTAACCACAAAGGCGTCAGCTATTATGGATTCGCAGCAGATACCGACATCGTAACAGCATCTGTGAAAGCATATATTGATGGACTTAACAAAATAATATAATTAATCCATGAAACACAAACCACAAACATTATTTGAAAAAATTTGGAATGCACATGTTGTTGCGCAAAGAAAAGACTACCCTGCAGTCCTCTATATTGATGCTCATTTAATTCACGAAGTCACAAGCCCGCAAGCTTTTGATGGATTAAGAAAACGAGGCATTGGTGTTTTTCGTACAGATCGCACTTGGGCAACGATGGATCATAATGTTCCTACAAAAGATCAGGACAAACCAATTGCCGAGGAAATGTCACGCAAGCAAGTAGAAATGCTCAGAAAAAATTGTGAAGAATTTGGAGTACAACTGTATGGACTTGGCCATCCAAACCAAGGTATTGTGCATATCATAGGACCGGAATTGGGAATTACCAAACCTGGAATGACGATCGTCTGTGGTGACAGTCACACGTCAACTCATGGCGCTTTCGGTACAATCGCTTTTGGTATCGGTACAAGTGAAGTTGAACAAGTACTGGCGAGCCAATCTATTCTCCAATACAAACCAAAAACCATGAATATCAGAATTGATGGCAAATTGGGAAAAGGAGTTACTTCCAAAGATATTATTCTCTATATTATTGCAAAGATCTCAACTGCTGGTGGAACAGGACATTTTGTTGAATATTCAGGAAGCGCAATCCGCTCTCTTTCCATGGAAGCCCGCATGACGATCTGTAATATGAGTATTGAAATGGGTGCCCGAGGCGGCATGATTGCGCCGGATGAAACGACCTATGAATATATGAAAGGCAGGCCCTTTGCTCCAAAAGGAAAAGAGTGGGAGAAAGCAGTTGCCTATTGGAAAACACTTCCAACTGATGAAGGCGCAATTTATGATAAAGAACTTTTAATCGATGCAACCGATATCGAACCCATGATCACCTATGGAACAAATCCCGGAATGGGAATGAAAATTACCGACTCGATACCTACAGTTGATAATCTAGAAAATGAAGCACAGCGAAATAACTTTCAATCAGCAATGGACTATATGGGATTAACTGGAGGCAAACAATTGTTGGGACAAAAAGTTGATTATGTTTTTTTGGGTAGTTGTACCAATTCCAGAATTGAAGATTATCGCAATATCGCAAAAATCGTGAAAGGAAAAAAGAAACCCAAATGGCTGACTGTTTTTGTCGTCCCCGGTTCGCAGCATGTTGTAAAACAAATTGAAAAGGAAGGTCTGGATAAAATATTTACTAAAGCGGGTTTTGAAATGCGAGGAGCGGGTTGTTCAGCTTGTCTTGGTATGAATGAAGATAAAATTCCGGCTGGAAAGTATTGTGTTTCAACATCAAACAGAAATTTTCAAGGCAGACAAGGACCCGGCGCAAGAACGTTTCTTGCGAGTCCCATCACAGCAGCAGCAGCGGCAATTTCAGGAAAAGTGAGTGATGTGAGGGAATTTATATAATATGAAAAAACAAAAAGTAACCAAAATTATTTCAACTGCGATCCCTTTACAAATTGAGAATATTGATACGGATCAAATTATTCCTGCAAGATTTTTGAAAGCAACAACACGCGAAGGATTTGGATTGAATGTATTTCGGGATTGGAGATATGATTTTGAAGGTAACCCCAAACCGCATTTTATTTTGAATCATCCCGATTATACAGGAGAAATTCTTATTGCAGGTAATAATTTCGGCTGCGGTTCAAGCCGCGAACACGCTGCCTGGGCATTAGCTGATTATGGATTTAAAGCTATTGTTTCAAGCTTTTTTGCGGATATCTTTAAAAATAACGCACTGAACAATAGTCTCCTCCCCGTTCAAGTAACTCCGGATTTTTTGAAACTATTATTTGAAACCGTAAACAAAAATCACAAAACGGAAATAGTTATTGATGTTGAGAAACAAACAATTAGTGTTCCATCACAAAAAATCTCTGAAACTTTTGAAATCAATCCCTATAAAAAAATTTGCGTTATGAATGGTTATGATGATACGGATTATATGGTAAACATGCAGGCAGAAATTGAAAAATTTGAGAAAAAACGAAAAAACGACTATTCCCTATCTTTTGAATTATGAAAAAAACTATTGCGGTACTCCCCGGAGATGGAGTTGGATTAGAAGTAACCGAACAGGCAATTAAAATTTTAGAAACAATAGCTAAAAAGTTTGATCACGCATTTTTTTTTAACCTCGGACTGATCGGCTCAGCGGCAATTGATAAAACTGGAACTCCTTATCCAGAAGAGACGCATAAACTTTGCCTAAATTCCGATGCAATTTTATTTGGTGCAATTGGTGATCCAAAATATGACAATGATCCGACAGCAAAAGTGAGACCGGAACAAGGACTTCTGAAAATGAGAAAAGCATTGGGACTCTATGCCAATGTCCGCCCAATCTATACATTTCCAAATCTTCTTTCTTCTTCCCCACTAAAAGAAGAAATAATTAAAGACACTAATTTCATTGTTATAAGAGAATTAATCGGCGGTATATATTTTGGTAAAAGAGGAAGAAACAAAACGAGAACTTCAGCATTTGATACAAGTGAATATTCAAAAAAAGAAATCGAACGAGTCGCAACTTATGCGTTCAAACTTGCACAAAATCGACAAAAAAAACTCACTGTTGTTGACAAAGCAAATGTATTGGAAACCTCCCGTCTCTGGAGAGAAACAGTGCAACAAATGGAAAAAGTGTATCCTGATGTATCAGTGAATTATATGTTTGTCGATAATGCTTCCATGCAGATAATAAAACGTCCAAGCGAATTTGATGTAATAGTTACTGAAAATATGTTTGGAGATATCTTAACTGATGAAGCATCCGTAATAACTGGATCCCTCGGCATGCTCCCATCTGCATCAATTGGTGAAAAAACTGCTATTTACGAACCAATTCATGGATCATACCCAAAAGCAGCAGGACTAAACATTGCTAATCCAATCGGTTCAATCCTCTCAGCAGCGATGATGCTTGAATATAGTTTCGGATTAAAGCGGGAATGTGATGCAGTATATGATGCTGTTGAAAAAGTTTTACATAAGGGATTTGGAACAAAGGATTTAGGCCCTAAAACAGCTCTTGGAACAAAAGAATTGGGAAACAAAGTTGTAGAACATCTTTAACGTTTTCCTTTTATTTTCTTTCTATTCCACGGCAGTAATAGATACTCCAATAACGAAACTATACCAAAAAGAAGTATGCTTAATACTGATGCAATCACAATAGTGACAAAAACCAAAGTTGTTGCATACGAATGAGCAGCATTTTGCATATAAATCCCCAGACCCAAATAACCGCCCACATACTCTCCAACAATTGCTCCTGTTACGCTATAAGCAGCAGCTATCCGAAGTCCTGAAAAAAATGATGGAAGGGCACCAGGTATTTCAGCAATTGATAATATCTGCAATCGTGATGCTCCCATACTTTGTAACAATGTAATTAATTGCGGATTTATCTTTTCCATGCCATCGGCAAATGCAATTGTTATGGGAAAAAAGCATACCAATGTAACAATAATCACTTTTGGCAAAATGGTAAACCCAAACCAGATTAAAAGAAGTGGCGCGAGAGCGATTATAGGAACTGTTTGTGAAATAATCAATAGTGGATATACGGTTATTTTAAACATGGATGAAAGTCGAATCACAACTGCAACAATACTTCCCAAAATAATTGCGAGTACTAAACCTACTAGTGTTTCAATAAGAGTTTGCATGATATTCGGGAGTAAAACTGTAAAGTGATCAAAGAGTGCAGAAAAAATCCCTGAAGGTGCTGGCAGGAATAACGGATTTATATTGAAGGTATCGACAGCAACTTCCCAGGCTAAAAATAAAATGAATAAAAATAGCAATGAAGGAATTGTTATAAATATTCTTCTCATACTTCTGTTTTCATCAGTAATGAAAGTAATTTTTTCTCAAGTGAAATAGCTTTTGGTTTGGTAAGATCAGCTAATGTACGTGGACGGGGTAAATCAACTTTTATTTCTTCAACAATTGTAGCCGGACGCGAGCTAAAAACATAGATTCTATCTGAGAGCAAAATAGCTTCTTGAATGTCATGAGTGATAAATAAAGCACTAGAGTGAAATTCTTCCAATACTTCAAGTAGCCACAGCTGCGCAAATTGACGAGTCAATGCATCAAGTGAACCAAAAGGTTCATCCAAAAGTAAAAAAGTGGGATTAAACAAAACTGTCCGGAGAAGGGCAACTCGCTGCTGCATTCCCCCAGAAAGTGTTGCGGGATAATTATTGATAAATTCTTGAAGATCAAATCTTTCCAAAAGTTCCATTGCTTTTTCCTTTGCATTACTTTTTGATTTTCCTAAAATTTCCTGACCCAGCATAATATTTTCAAGGACTGTTTTCCATGGGAAAAGTGAAGCATCTTGGGGCATATAGCCAAATTTTCCACTAAGCATTTTTGTCTTTTTGTTTTTAACAAAAACTTCACCTGAATCAAATTCCTCTACTCCGGCAATACTATGGAATAAAGTACTTTTGCCGGACCCGCTTGGTCCAATGATGGAGACAAATTCATGATTTTCAACGTATAAAGAAATATCATCTAAAACTTTTAATGTATCAAAAGATTTTGAAAGATGCTTTATTGAAAGTGATGGAGTCATTAAATGTTATTGCAAAAACTCATTTGTGTAGAGACTTGCAAAGTCTAATTTCTTAATCAGCTTACCATTTTTATCCTGCACTCCTCCTGAATCAATCATAAATTGTGGATATTCCTGCCACACTTTTTGATCCTGCAGCCCCCATTTTCTTCCTTTATCAACATAATGTGTACTTAAAAATTGCTGACTTTTAGATAATAAATATTTATCAGGGAAAGTATCTTTTGGTGTCGTATTGAGCAAGATCTGTGCTGATTGCTGAGGATACGCAATTGCATACTGGTATCCTTTTTCTGTCGCCATCATAAATTTTTTCAATAACTCAGGTTTTTGTTGTATTTCTGAGGGGCTGCTCACCAAAACAGGGGTATAATAATCCGGAATGCCGTATTTCAGACTTGGGAAATAAGCAACAGGTATCCCTTGCATCTCTGCCTGAATTACTTCCCATCCTTCAAATGCCCAGAAAAAATCTATCTTTTTACTAGCTAAAGCTTGCATTGAATCTACATCCAAATTGACGTTTTTAAAATCCCCTTTTCCGCCATCAGATCTAATTATTTTTTGAAGAATAGCTTTCTCGACAGGAGATGCAGAATCCCCATCAATTTTATTATCTAAATCTTTAGGAGTATTAATGCCTCTATCGGATCTTGCCAAAAATCCAGAAGTATTATGTTGAATAATTGCCGCTATTGAGACAACAGGATTACCATTTGCAGCAGCTGCTACAACTCCTTCTGTGCTACTTACCGCAACATCTGCTTTTCCACTTGTCACCAAAACTTCAGGAGATGTTCCTGACGCATAGGGAAGAATTTTGACATCAAGTCCTTGTTCTTTATACCAACCTTTTGCCAAAGCAACATACATACCTGTATGATTGGTATTTGGAGTCCAATCCAAAACAACAGTAAAAGGTGTAAGTTTTTCTGAAGCTTTACTTTGATTATGCAAGTTATTTGCTACAAAATAGATACCTACAGAAATAATTATGATAATAAAGCAAAGTAAGAGAAAATTTATTTTTTTCATCGGTGTTTGGTCACTTTCTCTTCAATGGTCATAACACCTTTAGGGTTATAAAGGATTTTAACATTTGTGAAGACTTGTGATGCTCCTTCTTTAACAGCAATATCTTGTGCTTCATGAACTATAGCAAAAAGTGTCTCAAGATCTCCTTCCATTGTTGTTTCCATTGGCCCTACTTCATATGTAACACCAGATTTTTTAACTATCGAAATCACTCTATCAATAATTTTGATGACGTCACCATCTGTTTTTGGCATTACTTGAAAAGCAATACTTGCTGTAGGTTTATTTTTTTTCATTAATTAAACAAAAAAAAGCGATTTCCGACAATCGAAAATCGCATGTTAATGCTTTTTCCCTTCGCCGGTATTATCCGAACAGGTTCTACGGGTCTTCCGATTTAATCGGAACTCTCAGCCCGAATAACGAGCTCCCCTTTTGTATATTGTATAATACACATGTAATTCTTTCAAGATATGAAACGCGCTGTTATTTTTTATAATGGAGATCTTTCCAATCTCATTAACGCAAAAAAATATATTAAAAAAACCGATTATGTTATCTGTGCAGATGGCGGTGCTAAATACGCTTCAAAACTTGGCATAAAGCCGAATGTGATCATTGGAGATTTCGATTCCCTTTCAAAGAAAGATCAAAAAAAATTTGAGAAAAATCGGATTCCTTTTATTCACTATAAAACTGAAAAGGATGAAACAGATTCTGAACTGTCAATAAAACATGCTATCGAAATGGGATATAAAACAATTCTTTTGTTTGGAATTTTTGGGACGCGTTTGGATCATATGCTTACCAATATTTTTGCGTTGGATTATTTTTCAAATATACATGCTGAAGTAATTATCATTGAAGGTAATCAAGAAATCCAATTAATAAAAAACAAAATAAAACTGACCGGTAAAAAAGGAGATCTTGTTTCACTTATCCCATTTAAAAGAGATGCTAAAAAAGTAACAACAAGAAATCTAAAATACCCTCTGAAAAACGAAGACTTATTATTTGGTTATTCAAGAGGTATTAGTAATGTATTTATAAAAGATACGTCAGAAATTTCATTAAAAGATGGCTCACTTCTAGTGATCCATACAAGAATTTAAATTTTTTTCAATGTATTAAAAATAAGTAGAGCACACTTTGTCCGCGCAGGAGTTAATTCAATTCCTAACAATTCCAAAACATCTTTATCTGTTTTCTGTTTTATTGAATGTAAACTCTCCCCTTTTATTTCTTCGGTAAACAATGAAGCCGATGCCCGTGATATTGCACAGCCATCTCCTGAAAATGCAATTTTTATTAATTTTCCATTTTCAATTTTTCCCGTCAATCGGATCTGGTCACCGCATAATGGATTATTGTCTTGCACATCAAAATCGGCGTTTTTAATTACACCAAAATTTTGTGGATGCTCCCAGTGTTCCAAAATAATTTCGCGATATAACGGATCCATAATTACATTTTAAACGTCTTTTTTACTTCTTCAATTCCATTTTTCAATCGGTCGATATCTTCTTTGGAATTATATAGATAAAATGATGCGCGAACAGTTCCTGAAACTCCTAAACAACTCATTAATGGTTGAGCACAATGATGACCTGCTCGAACTGCAATATGCGATCTATTAAGTACTTCAGAAACATCATGTGAATGGACATCTTCAATTGCAAAAGAAAAAACTCCCAAACGATTTTCAGCAGTATTCGGTCCAAATAATTTTACCTTTTTTTGTGAAGCAAACATTTCGAGTGCATATTTGATTAATTGCATTTCATGATTTTGAATAGGTTCAAAGCCAACTTTTTGGAAATAATCAATTGCAGCACCTAGTCCAATTACTCCTTCCAAATTCCTTGTCCCTGGTTCAAATTTATCAGGAATATCTGCCCATGTGGTTTTATTTTTTGTGACAGCACGTATCATATGACTGCCCACTACAAACGGGTCCATAACCTCTAACAATTCTTTTTTTGTATACAACACTCCGACTCCTGAGGGCCCGAGCATTTTGTGAGAAGAAAATGCTAAAAAATCGATATCCAAACTCTTAACATTAATCGGCATATGTGGAACCGACTGCGCTGCATCTATACAAATTTTTATTTCTGGATTTATTTTCTTAAAATAGGGAAGAATTTCTTCAAGTGGATTGATTGTTCCCAACACATTTGACGCGTGTGTTAAGGAAACTAATTTAATTTTTTCTTTTGATACCTCCTGGATTTTTTTGTAATCCAAGCGGTACTGATTTGTAATTGGCAAATATACTATTTCGATACCAATCTCTTTTTCTAAAATTTGCCAAGGAACAATATTTGAATGATGTTCCATGTCGGTTAAGACAACGATATCACCTTTCTTAAGATATTTTTTTGCCCAACCGAATGCGACATAATTAAATGCTTCAGTTGCTCCGGCAGTAAAAATAATTTCACCTGCTTCTTTTGCACCAATAAAATCTGCAACTTTTTTTCTGGTATTTTCAAACAAATCAGTAGCAGATTGACTCAAATCATAAATACCGCGGTGGATATTTGCGTTATTAGTAATATAAAACGATGAGACTGCGTCGATTACTGATTGCGGCTTTTGACTAGTAGCAGCAGAATCAAGAAAAACTAAATCCGGGTATGTTTTAAATAGTGGAAAATCATTTTTCATAGCTCAACCTCTAAGATCCCATTGTAAATGTTCATTTGCTTTTTCTGAGAGCTTCGTTGGGAACTGATTGATTATACTCTCCAAAAAGCCTCGAACAATTAATTCTTTCGCTTTTTCTTCCGGAATTCCCCGGGACATCAAATAAAATAATTCTAAATCATTTATTCTTCCAACAGTTGCAGCATGCCCTGCTTTAATATCATTTTCAAGTATCTCTAAATTAGGAACAGCGATCCCCCTTGACTTCTGAGATAACAATAAAAGATGAGCAGCAAGCCAAGCATTTGTACCTTTTGCACCTTTTTCAATTTTGATTAATCCGTCAAAAAAAACACTTGAGGTATCCCGCAATGCACTTTTGATAATTACTTCACTTGTTGTATTTTCAGCTTGATGAGTAACAGTAATTTTTAACTTTAACCCTTGGCTTTCATTTCCTAAAAGTAGACCGAGAAATTTCACCGATGCCCCTTTACCTTGTAGAAGAATGTTGTAAACTAATTCCTTTTCTTCCCCGGTCCACAGTGCTGGCAATACTAATTCCTCATTCTCTTTTACAACAATTTCTTCCATTCTAGCCGACACTTCCTTCCATCGAAAGATTAATTAATCTATTTAATTCGACTGCATATTCAAGCGGCAATTCCTTAACTATCGGCTCGATAAAACCATTAACGATCAAAGATGTTGCCTGTGCTTCTGACAAACCACGTGACATAAGATAAAACAATTGCTGTTCCCCCACTTTACTTACTGCTGCTTCATGACCCAATGTCACATCTTCTTCATTAATAATATTCACCGGATAGGTATCAGATCGGGATAATTCATCAAGCAAAAGAGCATCACAACGGACAAATGATTTACTGCCTTTTGCTCCGTTAATAATCTTCACCATTCCCCGATAACTGCATCGGCCACCGTTAAGACTTACTGATTTTGAAGTAATGGTACTTGTTGTGTAGGGTGCGAAATGAAAAGCTTTTCCACCCGCATCCTGATGCTGTCCTTTTCCGGCAAGCGCCAGAGACAAAACTTCACCTTTTGCGCCTTTGCCATTGAGATAAACAGATGGATATTTCATGGTGACTTTTGAACCCAAATTCCCATCAATCCATTCACCAAATCCTTCTTCATCCACATGCATTCTTTTAGTGACGAGATTATACACATTGTTGGACCAATTTTGAATTGTTGTATATCTCACTCTTGCACCTTTTTTAACAATTATTTCAACAACGGCCGCATGCAGGGAATCAGTTGTATAAATTGGTGCAGTACATCCCTCGACATAATGAACATAACTTCCTTCATCTGCAATAATCAGAGTTCTCTCAAACTGTCCCATATTTGCAGCATTTATTCTGAAATATGCTTGGAGTGGTATATCTACATGAACATTTTTGGGTACATAAATAAACGAACCGCCAGACCAGACTGCAGAATTAAGAGCTGCAAATTTATTGTCAGCAGCAGGAATTACAGTACCGAAGTAATCTCTAAACAGATCAGGGTATTTTTTTAATGCAGTATCAGTATCAACAAAAATAACTCCTTTTTCTTCCCACTGTTTTTTCAAATTATGGTAAACCACTTCTGAATCATACTGAGCACCAACTCCTGCAAGAAATTTTTTTTCGGCTTCGGGTATACCGATTTTGTTATAGGTATCCAAAATATCAGCCGGCACATCTTTCCAATCACGAAATTTCCGATCCGATGGACTAATGTAATAATACATAGAGTCAAAATCTATTCCCGACAAATCTGCTCCCCATGGCGGCATCATTTTCTGTTCGAATATCATCAATGCTTGTAAACGAAAATTAAGCATCCATTGCGGCTCATTTTTATAATGCGAAATAGCCTCAACTACTTGGCGATTAAGCCCTTTTGGAGTTTTAAACACGGAAGAATCAGGTTTATGAAAACCAAATTGATATCCGTCTTTGATGATGGGTTGTTTATTCATAATTTTTAATTTTCAAACTTGAAACATTGAAAATTGTTATAAATAACTTTCGTATCCTTTCTCTTCTGTCTCTTTGGCAAGAAGAGAACCGCCGGATTTGACTATTTTACCTTTGACCACTATGTGGACAAATTGAGGTTTTATATAATGCAAAATTCTTTGATAATGGGTAATTAATAATAATCCAAACGGATAATCCAAACTATTGATAGTTTTCCCGATATACCGAAGTGCATCAACATCCAGTCCTGAATCCGGTTCATCAAGAATTGCAAATTCGGGTTTGAGCATTGCCAACTGTAAAATTTCAGCTTTTTTCTTCTCCCCCCCAGAGAATCCTTGATTGAGAAAACGCTTTACAATGTCTTCTGAGAAACCCAAATTATTAGCAATCGGCTCAACCTGATTGCGAAACGCTATTGGTGAAACTTTTTTTGTTCCATTTGCTAAATTTTCATTTACCGCCATTCTCAAAAAATTGCCAAAATTAACTCCAGTAATTTCAACTGGATATTGAAAACCTAAAAACAAACCTTGTTTGGCTCGTTGATCCGGAGTCATAGCAGTTATATCTACTCCGTTTAAACTAATCGTTCCCTTAGTGATCACATAATCCGGATGTCCCATCAGAACTTGCGCAAGAGTCGATTTACCCCCACCATTTGGCCCCATGACTGCATGGATTTCTCCTTTTTTAATCGTCAATGAAATACCGCGAAGAATTTCTTTACCTTCTTTTGTTCCTGCATATAAATCTTTAATAACTAAATTATTCAAAATCTAAACTGATGCTCCTTTCTTTTGCTCCTTTTGCCATTCTTTATCCAGTTGTCCATTTATCTCATCAATCATTTCATCAACTTCTTCTTGAGACATGTTGTGCATTTCCGCACCAGTTGCAATGGTATCGAATTCATTGGCAAAACAACTAACGCAATGCAGTCCATATTCTGCAAGAAGTTCCCCCGCTCGCGGACATTCTAGAAGAACAACCGCTAACGGATCAAATTTTGTTATAACATATGCGCCTTGATTCATATTTTTATCTTAAAAAACTTTTTAAACCATTTACCTTTATGTAAAAACAGTATATAAATAATTCCAAAATAAACAAGCATAACCATTAATCTTGCGATACTAAAATGACTATCTACTCCGAAAAATCCTTGCATAAGTGTTCCTATAAAACTATCTTCATCAGGTAAAAATTGCAAATGAAAAGATCCAACATTAGAGAGAGAAAATTTATAATAATTACTCAAAAAATTTGTCAGACCGGTTTGAAAAAGCGCAGCTCCCAAAATCACAATCATATATTCAGTTACTTTATACACTTTTGCAATGGAAAACTTAGTATAAGCAACATAGGTCAAAAACCCAATAATTCCCGCAGCTGCAAAACCTAAAAGCAATCCAATTAAATTCTGCATAAACAATGAAAACAGTGAAATACTAGCACTGAACAAAGCAATCTCAAATCCTTCTCGAAAAACTAAAAAAATAATTGTAAAAAATAAAGTAATATCGAATATTTCTTTTTTAATATTTTGATGTGCTTTTGAAATAAATTCTTTTCTACTTTTATTCATTTGCTGATGCAAAGAAAAAACAACATATATAAGAAATAACCCGGAAAAAATTTGCAGATAACTTTCAATAATATCTGCGTTATGCTCAGTCACCATACTCCGCGCGTCCGCTCCTAAGAAAAAGACTCCAATATTGAGAAGTAATGCTAAAGCTAAACCTGTCGCAGCCGCGATTCCGATTTCCATTTCCTTTTTGAGATTCAGTTTTTTTGAAACACCGAGGAAAATTCCGACGATGAGGAAGGCTTCTAAAAATTCTCTAAAACCGATAACTGCTGTCGTAAACATAACATAGAAATTGAAAATTAAACCTTAATCTTCGTGCACCATTCTTGATAATCTTTATCTTCTCCTTTTACCACTTTAAAAAATTTCTCACGTAATTTTTCTGTGATTGGTCCGATTTTTCCGTCTGCAATTGTTCTCTTATCAATTTGCTCAACCCATGCAACCTGGCAACCAGTTCCTGATAAGAAAACTTCATCTGCGATATACAATTCACTTCGTTCAATAGGACGCTCAATTGTCGGTATACCCATATTTTGTGCAATTTGTAAAAGTGATCTTCTCGTAATTCCTTCGAGAATTCCTTCAGACAAATCAGGTGTGACCAAAGTTCCATTGCGGACAATAAACAAATTCTCTGCTGACCCTTCAGCAGCGCGGCCATATTTATTGAGCATTATAGCCTCATCATATCCCCCATCCGTTGCTTCTTTACGTGCTAGCGCTGAATTAACATAACCACCCGATACCTTTCCACGAGATGGAATTGAATTGTCACTAATTCTTTGCCATGAAGAAACGACTAAAGATAAACCTTTCCCCAAAGGCATATATTCTTCCAGTGGAATCATGTAAAGAGCAAAATCCAATGTGATATTCGCAAGATTTGGCCCGAGTTCTGTGTTGCCGACATACGCAAAAGGACGGAAATAAGCATTTGATGTTGGCATATTTTTTTTGACCAGATCAAGCGTTATTTTTTTCAACTCTGCATGTGAATATCCTAATTTGCATCCCAAGATATTTGCTGATCCAAGAAATCTTTTGTAATGATCATCCAATCGGAAAATACTGAGAGATTTTTCACTTGGTGAATAATAGCCTCTGATTCCCGCAAAATATCCGGTCCCATATTGGAACCCATTGGTCATAATAGATATTTTTGCATCCTCAATCGGTACTATTTTCCCTTGAAAAAATGCGTATGGAAATGATCCTGTTTTCATTATTTGTTAACTTCTGCTACTACTTCGATTTCGATATATGCATCTTTTGGCAAATGAGCAACAGCAAATGCTGCGCGGGCGGGTTTGTGATCTGAAAAATATTGTCCATAAATTTCATTCATTTGTACATAATCTTTGATATCTGCTAAATAAACTGTAGTTTTTACTACTTTTTCCAAACTTGAATTTGAAGCTTCGAGGACTTCCTTAAGATTTTTCAAAACTTGATGGGTTTGCTCCTCAAATCCGGTAACCAATTCATTAGTTTTGGGATCAATACCGATTTGTCCTGAACAAAAGACAAGTCCGTTACTCACAATTGCCTGTGAATACGGTCCGACTACTTTTGGCGCTTTTTCAGTATGTATATATTTCATATTATTTTGTAAAACTTGGTCCCACTTTACAAGGAATTACTTCAATTTTCTCCCACACCTTTCCGGTTACATATGGTTCATTTTTCAAATAATTATCAAGCTCTTCGCGTGATGGAAACTCCATTATATATACCGATCCTCTCATATCTCCTTTATCATCAAGAAGTGCAACTCCATATAATGCTTTGCCGTCTAACACAAGTTTGTCGCCATACTTTATATGTTCACTTCGAGCTCGTAAGCGTCTCTCTAAACCATCTTTATAATCATGTGCGATGATCAGAAATTGCATCTTAATTCATCCCTCCGCCTTGCAATGCTGATTTGGCTGTTGCTCGCATACGTTTGAGTAATCGATTTGAAACTGGCTTAACCAACGGATGCTCTCCTCCATTGTCTTTTGTCTCCTTTTGCCAGTCTTTTAAACGCTTATTCAAAACAACTTTATCTTCCAATTCCCGGCAATCCATCCGGTCTTCGTTAAGATTAACAACAATTGTATCATCATTTTCCACCAATGCAATCGGCCCACCAAGATATGCTTCTGGCCCCACATGACCTATGACCAAACCCACTGAACCACCCGAAAATCTTGCATCTGTCATAAGCGCAATGGTAATATTTTTTTCCCGGCAAAGTGTTGTAATTCGCGAGGTGGGATCGAGCAGTTCTGGCATTCCAGGTGCGCCTCGCGGTCCGTAATAGCGAATAACTACCATATCTTTATCTTGAAAAATATCCGGTGTATGTGTCAGGGCATCTAATAATTCCCGCTCCCCATTAAAAACCCTTGCGTTACCGATAAACATCCCATCCACAATACCTCCTTCAACACCGGCAACTTTAATAATTGCTCCGCCATTTGGCGCGAGATTGCCATGAAGAATTCTAAGTCCACCCGTTGATTTGAATGGCTTTTTAACTGAATGAATTACCTCTCTATCGGGTTTAGGTGGATTCAAACGTTTTATCTGTTCTTCCAATGTTTCTCCCGTACATGTTATGCAGCTGCCATCAAGAAACCCTGCATCCAAAAGTTCTTTAACAATAACTTGTACCCCGCCTTTATCTTCAATATCTACCATCGAATACTTTCCAAACGGACGGGCGTTGACCAATACTGGAACTTTTCGAGATAGTTCATTAAATTCTTTTTGTGTTATGACATCCCGCCAGAAATCTATGCCGGCTGCTCTGGCAATTTCAGGCGCATGCAATACGACATTGGTTGAGCCACCAATTGCTATGGCAACAGTCATGGCATTTCGCAATGACTCCTTTGTAACAATATCCCGAGGTCTGATTCCCCTTTTCGTCATTTCATATAAATAAGAAACGAGTTGTTCTGGAAATATTGTCGTCCTTCGTTCATCTTGTGAAGCTGGTGAAACCATATGTAACGGCTCCATGCCAACGACGCCCAAAAAAGTCTGCATCGTATTATAAGTAAATATCCCTCCGCAACTACCGCAGCCTGGACATGCGTTCAGTGCAACTCTGTTTTTCAATTCCTGATCATCTTCACCGGCAATTTGAAAACTTGTCACGATATCAATCCGTTCATGAGTTTCAGGATCAATTCCCGGTCGTATGGATCCATCCGACATAATAATCGCCGGTTCATTATGTTCCAAAAAAGCAGCAACAGTTCCCACAGGCGGTTTGTCACATGCAACAACTGCAATTGACCCTTTAACTCTGCTGCCGCTAAGATGTAAACAAATCGTATCGTGGGAAACTTCCCTGCCGATCAAAGAAAAACGCATTTCATCAGTCCCATTCAATTGCCCATCTGATATTCCTCCGGCAAAATATTGCGGGATCAATCGAATACCTAAGTTTTCTTTTTTAATAAAATCAGCAACTGCTTTTTGAATTGCAGCAACTTTTTCGGTAACTCCCAAATAACATTGACTGTCGCCTTGATTGCCAATCACAGCCCATACATCACCATGAATGGCATAGGGATTTTGTCCGGTGAATTTAGCTGTTCCAACCCGCTGCACATCGCGCCCCGGATTCTCGGAAACAAAACTTTCACGGCAAGCCCCACCGCATTTGCACTCATGTTTTTTATTATTTTTATTCATAGAAAGTAAACACTAACTCTAAACAAGATAATTATAAAGCATATCTTTGTCTGAGAGAATCTCAAAATTAAGGCCGATTTCTTTCATTTTTTTAAGCAAAGGTTCATAATCATTTTTACTCGCGAGTTCCACACCAACAAGTGCTGCGCCCTTTTCTTTATTTGTCTTTTTCATATATTCAAATCGCACAATATCATCTGTCGGTCCTAAAGCATTATCAAGAAACTTTCTCAACTGTCCTGGTTTTTGAGTAAACTCGAGCAAAAAATAGTGTTTGAGACCTTGATAAACAAGACTTTTTTCTAGAATTTCCGGGTAGCGCATAAAATCATTATTGCCACCGCTCAGGACACAAACAACAGTTTTGCCTTTAATAACTTCTCGCAAGCTACTTAGTGCGGCAATAGAGAGTGCACCTGCTGGCTCAGCTATAATCCCTTCGTTTTGATATAAATCGATCATCGTTTTGCAGATTCTCCCAACCGGCACGATAAGAACTTTTTCAAGATATTTTTTACAAAGTTCAAACGTTAACTTGCCGACTTTATTAACAGCAGCACCATCTACAAATGTATCTAATTTACCAAGCTCGACAACTTTATTTTCTTCAAATGATTTCGCCATGCTGGCTGCGCCTTCAGCTTCCGCTCCGTACACTGTAATTTTGTGAGACTTTTGTTTAAGATAAGACGCTATACCTGAGGCAATTCCTCCGCCACCAATTGGAGAAATTACGATATCAACATTCCCTTGTAATTTTTCAAAAATTTCTTTACCGATTGTCCCTTGTCCAATAATTGTATCTTCATCATCAAAAGGGTGAATATAGGCCACCTTATGTTCCTTTTGGTATTGCTTTGAAGCCTCGACCGCATCATCAAATGTATCCCCTACCAATTTGATGGTTATATATTTATCACCAAAATGTTTTACTTTAGTTATCTTTTGATTGGGAGTAACAACCGGCATAAAAATAACACCATGAATTTTTAACAGTGCGCAGCTTAAAGCCACACCTTGAGCATGATTTCCCGTACTTGCTGTCACTATTCCTTGTCTTTTTTTTGCCTCAGACAACAATGATATCTTGTTATATGCACCACGGATCTTAAATGAGCGGACTTCCTGCAAATCTTCACGTTTTAAGTAAATATTTGCCTGAAATTTTTCAGACATCCTTTTGGAAAATTGTAGCGGCGTTCGGATTACTACTCCTTCTTGCCTACTTGCCGCTTCATCAATTTGTTGTACTGTTATTTTCATAAACGAAACTCCAATCTTACGTCATTGCGAGCGAAGTGAAGCAAGTCACTCATTTTCTCGCAATGACGTAAAAATTTATTTTTGGTTCTCGGGACGTAATTCCCGGACTTTTTTACCTGCTTGCCACATTTCGCTATTTTGCATAGTGTCAAGTTCTTTTTGTAATTTTTCTCTATAGTCAGGCTCACTATTTTTCTTGATGGTACGCTGCGCTTCTTTACCTGTTTTTACGCTCTCATAAAGTTCAGTAAAAACCGGTGCAACAGCATCTCGAAATTTATTTTTCCAATCAAGCGCGCCACGTTGCGCCGTTGTTGAACAGTTTGCAAACATCCAATCCATACCATTGTCACCAATAAGAGGAATCAAACTCTGCGTTGCTTCTTCAACTGTTTCGTTGAAGGCTTCAGATGGACTATGTCCTTTTTTGCGAAGTAAGGCATATTGCGCTTCCATAAGACCCGCAATTGCGCCCATTAGGACTCCACGTTCTCCAGTCAAATCACTATATACTTCGTTTTTAAAAGTGGTTTTGAAAAGAAATCCTGATCCGATACCAACACCAATTGCTTTTACCTTGTCTTCAGCAGTACCGCTGGCGTCCTGGAAAACCGCATAACTTGAATTAATACCGCGTCCTTCCAAAAAGATTTTGCGAACTGTTTTTCCTGAGCCTTTGGGTGCAACAAGAATTACATCAACATCTTTTGGTGGAACAATACCGGTTTGTTTGGAAAACGTCACCCCGAAACCGTGAGAAAAGTACAAAGTTTTTCCTTTGGTCAAATGAGGTTTAATTGTTGGCCAAACTGCAATTTGCGCAGCATCGGACAATAAGTAAGAAATTATCGTCCCTTTTTCAGCTGCTTCTTCTATCTCAAAGAGCGTTTCTCCTGGCTTCCATCCATCAGCTACTGCCTTTTTCCAGCTGGATGATTTTTTTCGTTGTCCAACAATTACATTGAACCCATTATCCCGAAGATTCATTGCCTGTGCTGGTCCCTGTACACCATAACCGATAACGGCAATTACCTCTTTTTTGAGTACCTGTTTTGCTTTTTTAACAGGAAATTCTTCCCGTGTCACGACGGCCTCGACGACGCCGCCAAAATTAATTTTTGCCATAAAATTATTTCTCACCTCCCTTCACATTTTTTTCTATATAAGAAACTAATCTACTCATCCCTTCTCGAATTTCACCCTCTTCTCCGCCAAATGAAACTCTGATATGACTTTCTCCGCCAAGTCCAAACGCGCTTCCCGGAACCACAGCAACTTTTGCCTCGTGCAACAAACGCATTGCCAAATCATAATCATCCACATTACCCGCAACTTTGATAAAAGCATAATATGCCCCCTCCGGTGCAATCAGCTGCAGCTTCTTAGCACCTTTTAACGAATCAATGACAATCTTTCTTCTTGTGGCAAACTCTTTTTGAAAGTCTTCAACTACATTTTTTTTACCTGTGATTGCAGCGAGCGCCGCATATTGCGAAACAGCTGTTGGACAAGTGACCAGTGAATCATGAATCTTCATGATTTGAGAAACAAGATCTTTATTGGCAACAATATAGCCAATTCTCCATCCAGTCATTGCATATGATTTGGAAACACCGAATATTGAGATTACGCGATCACTTACTTCAGGCAAACTTCCTATACTAATATGTTGTTTCTTATCATACGTGAAATACTCATAAATTTCATCCGAAATGATAAATAAATTAAACTTTTTAGCAATTTCCGCCAGCTGCTTTAGTTCCTCCAATGTATACACTTTACCGGTTGGATTACAGGGATTACACATTAGTATCGCTTTGGTTTTAGGTGTCACAGCCGATGCTACTTTTTCAGGATTTAATTTCCAACCATCTTCGGTTTCGGTCAAAGGAACATAAATTGGTCTTCCGCCATGTCTGGCAATTTGCGTTTGGGTGATATGCGACGCGTAATCAGGAGATAATACGATAATCTCATCTGTCGGATTCAAGAGTGCAATAAATGTTGCCATCATTGCCTCAATTCCACCGTGGGTCACGATTATCTGATCTTTAGTTGCAGCAATATTGTTGTCGCGCTTTACTTTTTCCACAATTGCCTCACGCAATGCATCAATCCCATAACCGGATGTATATTTATCAACATCGCCATTTTTGATCGCCTCAATTGCCGCTTTTTTAATATGTCCTGGAGTTGCAAATGAAGGAATACCTTGTGCCAATGAGATTATATCTTTATTGGCTTTTGCCATTAATTGCACCCGTTTTATTGCAGACATTTCAATAGCTGAGGTCAGTGTTGACGGTTCAATAAAAGCGCTTCCAGCTTTTCCGTTAAACATTTGTTCTTCTTTTGTCAAAGCAATTCTTCCTGATCGGACAAATTCCCTGATGCCAAAAGGCTTTAACAAAGAATAGAGTGAATTTATCGCTTCTTCGGATCCAGATTTTTCAATCATCAAATAATTACTACCGACATATACAATTTTTGCCCGGAAAAGATCAGCAATTTCTTCAACTTCCTGGCGTTTACCAGGATTTTTGGTAGACACTTTAATGAGAGCTATTTCTCTAAAAACTAATTCTGAATCAGTTGTTTCGAGTACTTTTACAACTTCGATAATTTTATAAAGTTGTTTGGTAATTTTTTCGATGCCAAGTTGCGTTCCTTTTACCGTGATTGTAAACCGTGACATTTTTTGCGCTTCAATTTCAGAAACGGTCAAACTCTCAATATTAATTTTGCGTTTGAGAAATGCATCAGCAATTCGATACAGAATCCCTGGTTTATTTTCTGTGTAAATAATTATTGTATATAACTTTAAGTTGCTCATATTACTCCAATCGAATTTCCTCAACCGATGCACCTGTTGGTACCATTGGAAAAATATTTTCTTCTTTACTTACCAGCACCTCAAGAACCCTTGGTCCTTTTGAAGCAAGTAATCTATCCATTGCTTTATCAAGATCAGTTCGCTCAGTTACTCTTTCAGCGTCAATATAAAATCCTTTGGAAACAGCCACAAAATCCGGATTTTTCAGATCAACAAATGAGTACCTTTTTGAAAAAAACATTTGCTGCCATTGCCTTACCATCCCTAGATAATTATTATTTAAAATTATCACTTTGACTGGAATATTGTCCTGAGCAAGCGTCGCCAATTCCTGAATATTCATTTGAAAACTCCCGTCCCCTATTACAGCGACTACTTCCCGATCCGGTACCGCAACTTTTGCACCCATTGCAGCAGGAAGCGCAAACCCCATCGTTCCCAACCCACCGGATGTAATATAACTGTCCGGTTTTTGCGGTTTGTAATATCGTGCTGCCAACATCTGATGCTGACCAACATCTGCGACAACTACTGCTTCACCTTTCGTTTTGTGTGACAGTTTATCAATAACTTCAGCCATTTTTATTTTTTCGGTTTTCGCATGAATTTCACCCTCAATTACTTTTATGTTTTCCTCTTTGTAACAAGCTCTAAATTGATCAAGCCATTCAGTATGTGAGGATTTATTTACTTTCGTAATAAGTTTTGTTAATGCATCTTTTGCATCTGCAACAATCGGCACATCAGGTGTCACATTTTTATTAAGTTCAGCAGGATCAATATCGATATGAATAATTTTTGCCTGCTTTGCATAATCAGATAACCTACCTGTCACTCGATCATCAAACCGCATCCCAACAGCAAGAATAACATCCGCCTTATTTGTCAAAATATTTGGACCATAATTTCCATGCATACCAAGCATTCCGACATACATTGGATGATCTGACGGCATAACGGAAAGCCCATGAAGCGTCGAACCGACAGGAATCCCGGCCTTTTCTGCTAGTTTCATAACCTCTTTTTCGGCTTTTGAAATAAGTATGCCATGACCAATGAGCATGAAAGGTCGCTTTGCATTATTGAGTAACTCAGCAGCCATTTCAATTTGCCGGTCATTAGGAATGGTATTTGGCTGATATCCGACAATCTGGGGATTTTTGTTATAGGAGAAATCCATCATATCAAACTGAGCGTTTTTTGTGATATCTATAAGCACAGGACCCGGACGGCCGGTTCTGGCAATATGAAACGCTTTGGCAAACACTTCAGGAATTTCTTGAGGATTGGTAATCTGATAATTCCATTTGGTAATTGGCGTTGTGATACCGATTACATCAGCTTCCTGAAAGGCATCTGTTCCCAAAAGCGTTGCACTAACTTGTCCTGTAATGCACACTATCGGCACGGAATCAAGCATCGCATCCGCAATGGCTGTGACAAGATTAGTTGCGCCGGGTCCTGATGTTACAAGTGCAACTCCCGGTTGGCCAGTCATACGTGCATATCCTTCCGCTGCATGACCTGCGCCTTGTTCATGACGAACAAGAATATGACGGATTCTATCTTGATAATCATATAATGCATCATAAACAGGCATAATCGCCCCACCAGGATAGCCAAAAATTACATCAACTCCCTCTTGAATAAGGGATTCCATAACAGCTTGTGCTCCAGTCATTTGCTTCATAAAACAAAAAAACCCGCCTATGTGGCGGGGTTGGTTTTTATTGTCAACCAATAAAACCCGCCGTTAGCGAGTAATAAGGACGAGAATAAGGTTTGAAAATCGAAATTTCATATGTATTAAGTTATTGTACTGCTAAAGTTCTAAAAAAACAATAGGATAAACAAAAACAAATGCTAAATTTCCTGTTGCAAAATAACATCATTTTTCGTTACTCTAATAATAGACTAAAAAATAGAATGGCAAAAAAAACTTCTCGAAAACATACTAAATCCAAACCAAAATCCGGAGGCTATTATTTACAATTAACGGTTTTTTCACTCACTTCCTGTCTTATTGCTTTTCTCGTCGCAAACTATCTGATGAAACCTCATGTGCCTTGCGCCAATTCCCAATCATGCCAAACTGATCTGACGCAGCATATTGATAATAATGCGACCGGAACTTTTGAAGGGCACAAAGTAAATCCTCCCAAAATTGATCTGGCAGATGCACTTCCAAAATCTGTTCTCGGAACCAGCACCGATGCAGATAATAAACATATTTATGTTGATCTGACAACACAAAAATTATATGCATACGATGGAGATACAAAATATATGGAGACTTTCATTTCATCCGGCAAATGGGATCCGACACCTGTTGGCAATTTCCATATCTGGGAAAAATTAATAGCGACTCGCATGAAAGGCGGCGAAGGTGCTGACGCGTATGATTTGCCCAATGTCCCCTATGTCATGTATTTCTATCAGGATTTCGGATTGCACGGAGCTTATTGGCACAATAATTTTGGACATATGATGAGCCATGGCTGCATCAATGAACGATTTGTTGATGCGAAACAATTATTTGAATGGGCAAATGTAGGAACAGCGGTCTCAATTTGTAACTCTTTCTCTGAACCGAACAATTGTCAGCAGACAAATCCAATTAGTAGTTAATAAATGTGGAGGTTTGATGCGAAATTTTTTTCGTTTTCATCTGATCACAACGATTATTTTTTAATTATTGATCGTGTGAATTGAAAACAAAAAAATTTTGTATCAAACCGGAATACAAAATGTATGTTTAAAAAATTAGAAATCGATGCTATCTTTTTTGTAATAGTTGGGGCATTTTTTGGCGTTTTTCTGGTTGCGTATGTACGGAATCAACCTGTTCGGTTTTACAGCAATGCTGACACAATCGCAAAGGATAATCCATCAACAACACCAACTCCTACAATCACATTTCAACCGACAACAAATTCGGATTCTCAAATCTCAGCCGACGGCAAACATACCGTGGTATTAAAAACAATTCACAATCAGGATTTAACAAAAACGTATGAAGTCTCAACAGATGATAACCCTGCATTTTATACAAAAACACTCGGAGTAAACGAAACAATTACCCTTCCGTTTAATGCCTGGGAACCGGAAAACAGATACTTTTTTATCCAGGAAAATTTGAGTAACGGTCCAAAAATACTTGTTTTTACTGCGGATGGTTCAGCGTTTGGCGATGGTGAACCTTATCGTGATTTATCAGATGCATATGCCAAATATGGAAGCACTTATACCTATGACGCAGCAACCGGTTGGGCAGGATACAATCTTATTGTAATCAATACAAAAGCTGAAGACGGTACACAAGGCGCATCCTATTGGTATGAACTCCCTTACGGATCAATTATTCCCCTCTCAACGAAATTCTAGTGTTCGATTGATAAGGCATGTAAAAGCTTTGACAGCGCTAAAATTTGGATCAGAAAAATCTCCACCATGACTGGCCGCCCGATCAGTAGCTCTTCTTCCAGTTTGTATGGTAACCAGATTATCAACAGGATTATCACTAAATCTGAGATAGGTATAAACGGATGTATGCGTTTTTTGTCTCGGATCACCTTCCAAAATACCGGCAAAAACAATATCTTTTGGATTAACTAATTCATTGTCACGAACGTGTTGCTCATCATAACCAACACCCATCCAGATAAGTGGACCCGCTCCTTGCAATTGAAATGTGTCAGCAATTTCAGGTTGTTCAGCGATTGCAATCTCACGAGGAACAAACAATCCGTAGGTGGTTTGTCGAGTAGTTCCCTGTGTACCTACTATGTTTACCGTACCCTCACTCGCTTGTAATGCGCTGGCAGCTTTTACAGATCCAATCACTGCGGTGCCGCTGTCATATAATTGCCGAGAACCTTTTGCCGCCATGCCATCTTCCGGAAAACCAGCAAAAAAATTAGTTCTATTGGGACTTCTTAAAGATTCTTCCCAAACGTCTGGTGGGAGAGAGGCCGCTATTGCAGCTACGCCAGCTGCTGCAAAATGACGCAATTCCGGCAAAACCGCATGATGAATCAAATGATCCCATTGCGTACCCACAATTGCCAAATCCACACTTGGGACAATAAACCCCCAATTTTGTGCAATCTCACTACTTTGAATTCCAAATTCTCCTTCATGTTCAATCACAATACAAAAATACTACTCTAGCAAGTTCAAAACACTATATGATGTAATTGAGAATTCGGATAGAATCAGAACGCTTATTGGTTCGGAGAGTATGTTAAGAGCATATTTCCTGAAGAGAACTTTCGTGATGTAATCAAAGTGAAATTTATTTTGTTCTTTAAACCCTCAAACAAAAAAGTTCCTTTCCCGATAACAACAGGATTTATCATGAGCCTGACTTCATCAAGCAGACCCCATTCAAGAAGGCTGACACATAAATTATTGCTGGCCATAAGTAGGATATTTCCACCCTTTTCTTTTTTCAAGCTTCGAATCTGCGCTTCTACATCATCATGTATTAAGCGCACATGCTTCCAAATTTTTGTTTCTCTCACTTTTTCCAAGCTATTTGAAACAACAACCTTAGGAATATCATTCATTAATTGGGCCACCTCCGGATCATCCCGACGGCTATCCTCACTTGGCCAGTAAGACTCCATCAATTGATATGTCCTGCGGCCATATAAAATAGTACTTTCATCTTTCAACTGATTAATCGCGAATTCATTAAATTCGGCGTCGACATGATGCCACGAAAGATCATGCTCAGGCCCTTCAATATACCCATCTAGTGTTACCATCATAAACAAACTAATTTTTCTCATATCATTCAGTGACTTACCTTAGCATTTGAAACTTTTGCTACCCGTAACAAAACTGCACTCAATATAGCGGCAATCCCAGTAAAAATTGCGCCAACCAAAAATGCTGCATGATACCCGCCAGTTAAAGCAACAATTTGTGCATTACCTGCAGCTACTAACACATTTGTTTGAAACGCAGCAATACTAGCAAGAATTGCTAAGCCTAATGATCCGCCCATCATAAAAGCAGTATTCACAATGCCCGAAGCCAATCCGGATTCATCTTGCGGTACATCATTCATTGCGGCGAGAAGCATAGGATTAAATGCCATACCCGCGCCGAATCCTAATATAACCATACTGGGCAAAACGTGAAGAATAAAACTTCCGTTGATAGGTGCCCATACAAAGAGAAGCAAACCAATAGCGGCAAGTAACAGTCCAATCGCAAGCGGTTTTTTAATCCCGAATTTCATAACAAGTTTGGCGGAAAGTCCGAGTGAGAATATTGCCATGATAAGATTGGCCGGCAAAAATGACAGTCCGACTTGCAACGGACTATAATGCAAAACCAATTGCAGATACAGTGCCGAGAGGAAAAACCATGCAAACATTCCTGCTGCCCAGAGAACTGCAACGATATTGGCAACAGAGACATTTCTTATTTTAAAAAGTGTCAGAGGCATTAAGGGCGACCTAACATGTGATTCAATCCATAAAAATATTCCTATCAATACTCCTGCTGCTATAAGAAAACCAAGAGTTTGCCCGGAAAGCCAACCGGCTTGATTGCCATTAACAATTGCGTAAACAGCAAGAAGCAAAGAAGATGTTACCGTCACTGCACCCCATACATCCAATTGATGTTTTCCTGATTCAGCCCGGGAATGCGGCAATACTTTAAAAGAAAGTAGTATTACTAAAATTCCGATTGGAATATTGACTAAAAAATTCCAGTGCCAGTCGAAAGAATTTGTTAATAATCCTCCAGCCAAAACACCGATCGCTCCCCCTCCAGCGGCTATAAATCCGAAATACCCCATTGCCTTAGCTCTTTCATCCGGTTTGGTAAATAAATTCATAACAAGAGAAAGGGAAACTGCAGCTATAATTGCACCACCAAAACCCTGAACCGCCCGTGCAATTATCAACACTTCTTGCGTTTGTGCCAAACCGCATAATAATGATGCAGCAGTAAAAATACTTATTCCTGCGATAAATAACTTTCGCTGGCCATAAATATCTCCCAGCTTGCCTCCCAATAAGAGAAATCCTCCAAAGGTTAATAAATAGGCATTAACAACCCATGCTAGATTGCTTTCGGAAAAATGGAGATTGGTGCGGATTGATGGTAATGCCACATTCACAATCGTCGAATCAAGAACTTCCATAAGGGTTCCCAGACAAAGGATAATAAAAGCAAGCCATCGACTATCAATATTTTTTAACATACATACATTCCTTTCAAACCTGTGAGATTTTCAAATAAGATTATAAGATTGGCTCGTATCTGAAGGCTACAACGCCGGTTTTGAAAGGCGTTGCTTCTATAAGTTTGAGTTTTGAATAACTATCTTTAAAAAGTTTTTTACCCATTCCTAAAACGACCGGATAAACGAGAATTCTAAATTCATCAACCAAACCAAGCTCCAAAAGAAAATTCACCAGTTGCCCGCTACCATAGACAATAATATCTTTCCCCTCTTTCCCCTTTAATCGTGCGATCTCTTTGGCAACATCTTTTTTAATAATCTCAGAATTTTCCCACTCTGCTTTTTTAAGCGTTTTTGACACAACATATTTTTTCATGCTATTAAATTTTTTCCCGAACTCATCTTCCTGCATCTTAGGCCAGGCAATCGCGAATGCCTCATACGTAATTCTGCCTAGAAGTTGTGCATCTGCTGCCTTAAGTTCCTCACTTTTAAAATTCATGAATTCATCATTGCCATAGTTCATTGTCCACCCCTCATATTTAAACCCTGATCCGTCAGGACCCGGTGCTTCAAAAACCCCATCAAGTGACATAAATTCTGTGACAACAATTCTTCTCATAAGATAACAGAAACTTTTTACTGGGAAAGTATACCTCTACTATAGCATATCTGTTAGTTTAAATCAGTAATAAAACAAACAAATCCGGCCGGATTTTTAATTAAAAAAATTATTTCCCCGCATAAGCTTTTTTCAGCTCTGCGATATCAAATTTTTTCATTCGTAAAAAGCAAGCTGTAACTCGCTCAACTTTTTTCTTATCTGCATCAGCCAACATTTCACTTAAGACTGTCGGAACAATTTGCCATGTGACTCCGAATTTATCTTTGCACCACCCGCACTGTTCTGCTTGTGGAACGGCAGATAATTTTTTCCAAAAAGTATCAATTTCTTCTTGTGTGTCACACATAACGACAAATGAAATAGCGGAAGTGTTAAGATCAAATTGTGGAATTTTACCACCGTTTAAAAATTGAAAATTCACTCCGTCAAGCTCTAGATCAACAGACATGATACTTCCTGCCGGCATTCCCACAACTGATTCTGCCGCTTCAGGATACTTTTGCATAGCTTTAATTTTGCTATTCTTAAATACGGAAACATAATATTCAGCTGCATCTTCAGCTCCCTTTTCAAACCATAAAAATGGTGTTATTTTTTGTGTAATTTTTGCCATACTTATCACCTCCTCTACCTTGATTATTCTCATCTAAAATCGAGGATGCCGAAATGGTTTAACCTTTCGGCGCCTTCCTCTGAATGTCTCCCTCCCTTGAGAGAGACAGTCAGAGAGTAATTACTTTTTTGCAGTAATATTTACCATCCAGTGAATTCCGAATTTATCGGTAAGTTGACCATAGGTGTCTCCCCAAAATTGTTTTGCCAAAGGCATATCTTCTTTTCCTCCTTCTGAAAGTTTGTTGAAGTATTCTGTTAATTTTACTTCATCATCTCCCATCAGACACATATGAACACTATTACCTGGGGTGACTTGATGTTCTTCATTGCCGTCACTAGCATAGAATGTTATCCCTTCGGCGATTAACGAACCATGCATAAGATAATCCTTTTGGGCATCATTTTTTGCCTGACCTGAATCACCATAACTTTGTATGTCTAGCTTTCCACCGAAAATCGAATGATAAAATTTCATCGCTTCGGTTCCTTTTCCCATAAAATTTAAATACGGATTTAGTTGCACCATGTATTATTCACCCCCTTCCTTAAAAAACTTCTTTAACTGAGGAACAAGCACTTTTGCGTTAACAATATGAGTTTGCCCTTCCAGAATTGTATATTTTGCCTTCAAAACTTCTGCTAATGCTTTCATGCCATTTTTCATCCAAACCGGACTTTTACTACCATTCATTACTAGCTTTGGAATCTTCACGTTATCCCATTCTTTCTTAGATAGTGCTTTGCCTTTTTGGTTTTCAATGGTGATGGCAAAATCATAAGGAAGCGTATGCGCGACACCGGTTAATTTTTTCCACATTGGCATAAACGGCATAAGAAAAAGAAAAAATGCAGGTACTCCCACAGTCTTCATAAATAATTTCACTGCATCACCTTGACGATTATCAGTAATCAACTTTTTCATTTGCATCAAATATGCATCGGATAGTGGTTCATGTGTGTTATCAATGAAAAACGGAGCTTCATATAATGCAATTTTTTTAATTCCTTTTACACGAATGGCAGTAGCAAGAACCAATGCAGCGCCTGAAGACTGTCCAAAAAGAAAAACAGAACCACCCAGTTCTTTTATAATAGCCTCTAAATCTTCTATTTCCTTTTCAACAGTATATGGCTGAGTGTCGCTACTATCTCCTCTTCCACGCCGATCATAGGTAATTACTGAAAAATCTTCTGCTAGGAGATTGGCAATTGCTGGACTTGGCCCGAAAGATCGATAACATAACGCCCCATCGACCAGAATTACAACTGGACCGATACCAACCTTGTCATATACTATTTTTGTTCCGTCTTTTGAGATTGCTTTATTCATAGTTTTGAAAAATAAACCATATTTTGGAGGCAGCGGCTAACTGCCCCCTAAATTTTTAAGCCTTCTGTAAAAATGTTCCTAATTTATCCAGTTGCATGTTCCAGCCCATCTCCATACCGGAAAGTGGCCCGGCTGCTTCCGGAGTTGCGATGGTGACAACGATATGAACTTTCATATGTGTCTTATCACCATCTTCTTCAAATGTTACCGTTGCAAGATGTTGCAAAACTTCTTTGCCGTCCACAATCGCATTACCGATAAAAACCAATTTATTAGGTTCTTCAATTTCTTTAAATTCACCCGTCATCGGCCATTTTTGGCCGCTCATCGGTCCTAATTCTTCACCGGCAAGCATCACCAAGTCAATATTTCCTCCAGGGTAAGTTTCCCATTTGTTTACTGTATTGGTAACGCCATTTGGTCCCCACCACTCCTTCACCATTTCTGGATCGGTCCAGGCTTTGAAAACCAAATCACGCGGTGCATCAAAGGTCCTTTCAAGAGTTAATTCTTTTTTACTTTCTTCCATGTTTACTCACCTCCTTGTGTTTTTTTCTTTGCAAAAATGCATCAAGTCTATTAAAACGCTCTTCCCATATTTTGCGGTATTTTTCAAGCCATACATCTATTTCTTTAAATTTTTGTGGAGATAATTCGTAAATTCTTTGATTTGCCTGAGGATGTACCTCAACAATCCCTGCATCAGCCAGAACTTTAAGGTGTTTTGAAACTTGCGGCTGGCGGATATGCAATGTATCGACTAGTTCGTTAACTCCTCGTGGCCTATCACGTAAAAGTTCTACAATTTGAAAACGATTCGGTTCAGCAAGAGCTTGAAATGTCATTGGATTCATAGTAAACTGAATATATCATATGAGGAATATTCTTGTCAAGGAATATAGTAAATTGTTTACTTATTACTTTTTTTGAGGTATTGCGGCTGTACAAAAAGCGCAACGGGTTGCTTTGATATTAATTTCTGAAAAACAATACGGACATTTTTTCGTCGTTGGATCAAGTGTTTTTCCCTTATTGGAGAGTTCCTGTAATTTATTCATCGGCAGAACTACTAAAAAATAAATAACAACAGCTACTATCAAAAAAGAAATCAGAGCGTTAATAAAATCTCCATAGGTAATTTTTACCGATCCTATTGAAAAATAAAGAGAAGCGAGTTTACCATTTCCACTTATGAAGGTCTCAATTGGAGTAAAAAAGCTCTTAACAAAAGAAGAAACTACCGTATTAAAAGAGGCACCAATGACCACACCGACAGCCAGATCTACAACATTTCCCCGTAAAATAAACTTTTTAAATCCATCCATACTAAGCTTATTCTAACAGACTTTCCTGATGAGTCAATTATTAATAAAATAGTAATCTAAAGCATATTTTAAGTTTTTTCAGATATCTTAAAATACTCTTTAGTAATTAATACTTTACAAGTTTGTTAGAATAAAGTATTATTTTTTATATCTTTCTATGTCGAAATCAGCAACTCATATAGTCTATATAGTTATTATTGTCATTCTCCTCGCCGGATTGGGCGGCGAATACATGTACTTCCACAACAAGCAACAGCAGCAACAAGCAATGATGGCGACTAGTAAACCTGCTATGAATAATCAAATGATGATGAAACCTAAAGGTGGCAAAGGCTCAGATATGATGGCGATGATGATGGCGCCAGTCACTCCTCCACCTGTGAGTGATCAACAGCAATCGCAACTAACCGCGGGCACCGAAAAAACATCTACTACAAAAACGTTTAATATAACAGGCGGCAACTATTATTTTGTTCCGGACAAAATTACTGTCAATGAAGGAGACAAAGTTACATTTGTTATGACTAACGCGGGAGGATTTCATAATCTGGTCATTGATGAACTTGGTGTCAAAACCCCGATGATCAAAACCGGAGAGGCAGTAACAGCTACTTTTACCGCCAGTAAAAAAGGCACATTCACCTACTACTGCAGTGTTAAAGGACACAAGCAAAAAGGCATGTTCGGAACACTTACCGTTCAATAATCTTCATAACCACACTTCCTTCACTATTGACTATTTTTGCTGAGCAATATAATATATCTTCTATATTCTTTCGGGGATTTGTGTAAATCAAAATCGGTGGTAAACTCCACGAGTTTCGAAAAGAAACACGAGTCTGTGTAACTCAGACAGCGACCGTACAGTCGGGATGAAAGAAAGAATTTTATGAAAAAGCTGTTAGCCTTTGGTCCGCTGTTTATTATTATTGCTGCTCTGTTATGGGCGTTTGATGGAGTACTGAGAATCAGTCTCTATTCCCTACCGCCTGCAGTTATTGTTTTCTACGAGCATGTTTTGGGTTTTTTCGTGCTTCTCTTCTTCGTTTCAAAATGGTTTGGAGAATTGAAAAAAATGAAACGCAAGGAATGGATTGCGATCATTGCAGTTTCATTGTTCTCAGGAGCTCTGGGCACTATCTTTTATACATCAGCACTTCAACTCGTACAATATACCCAATATTCAGTAGTAGTACTTTTACAACAACAGCTTCAGCCAATCTGGGCAATTTTGGTTGCTGCAATTTTACTAAAAGAAAAATTAACAAAGCATTTCATACTCTGGGCGATAGTTGCTTTAGTAGGAGCCTATTTTATTACTTTTAAGGACCTTCATGTCAATTTGGCAACAGGTAGCGGCACTCTTGAGGCAGGATTATTGGCAATTGGAGCGGGATTTATGTGGGGAAGCACAACTGCTATCAGTAAATTTACCCTCAACAAAGTTTCACATGTCGCTGCAACTGCTCTACGATTTTTCTTCGCACCAATTTTTGCATTCATTTTTGTCGTGAGTTTTAATCAAACTTCGGCTCTTTTTACCCTTAATCAACAACAATGGCTAACGCTCCTTCTTATTACTTTCACAACCGGCATGGTCGCAATACTTATTTATTATTACGGCCTACGTAAAGTACAGGCGAAGGCAAGTGCTATATATGAACTAACATTCCCCGCTGCAGCAATTTTCATTGATTTCTTTTTGTATCATAAGACACTTTCGTTCTCTCAAGTTATGGGTGTGGGTATTCTTATCCTTGCAATGGCTCAGGTGACTAAAAACTTTAAAAAGAGTTGACAAAGAAAATTAAAGTCTGCTATCGTTAGTACATGGATCAGAAACCCGAAGATCAAAAACAAGACCCAGCACAAACCCCGCCTTCAACGGATCAGGCATCTGCTGCAAGCGGAACCGAAACTCCTCCTGCAAGTAATCCGGAAACTCCCTCGCCGGTCACTTCAGATAAACCAACTCCCACACCCGCAACTGATGCTACCAGTACTGACGCATCAACAACTCCAACACCAGCTCCAACCGATGCAGCAACTCCTGCTACTCCTCCTGCTCCATCTACAGCGCCGACAACTCCTCTAGCTCCACCAGCTAAAGGCAAACCAAAGGCAATGATTGTAATTATTGTAATGGTGTTAGTTTTCATTGCTGCTGCGGGTGGATACCTTTATATGACGATGCAAAATCAACAAAAGCCTATGGCTCCCAAAGCACCACCGGCCGTTGTAAACCCAACTGCAGTACCAGTTACTGCTCCTCCAACTCCGGCAATTTCACCTGTAACAACCGGTAATGTTGATTCAACACTGAATAATAGTGATGCAAAAGTTAAAGAAGCTACTGATCAAGCACAAACTGATCTGAATAGCGTCAAGAAAGTTAATTCTTCACAAGACAGTACTTCAGGGTTATGAAAAAAATAGTTTATTTTATTACTGCAGTCCTCGCCTGCGGAAGTATCTCATTTGCTCAAGCTGTAGTTCCTGCCTTTGCGGCTAATACTCTGGGTGGGCAGAAATTGTTGAATGCTACCAATAAAATAGAAGAACATAAACAAGAAATGTCCAGCAAATCGGCAGATAAATCGGCAAATCAGCTAGATAATATCAAAAGCAGAGCCGATGCATTAATAATGAACAGGCTTGATTCATTAAATGAGTTATTAAACCGCGTACAGAATGATTCGAGGCTGACTACACCTGAAAAAAGCAGTCTAACACAAAATATTCAACAAAGTGTAAGTGGATTAACAACGTTAAAGGCAAAAATCGATGCAGATACCAATGTGACCACGGCACGTGCGGATGCTAAAACAATTATTACTGGTTATTACGTATACGCAGTCTTTGAACCTAAGATAAGGTTGTTAGTCACCTTAAATAATTTACAAACAACAGCAGGCTATGTGCAAGCTCTCGTCCCGCAATTGCAAAATGTGATAAATAATGTAAAATCACAAGGAAAAGATACTACTCAATTACAACAATCACTTGACGATGTATCAACGCAACTAAAAACTATTAATACAACGTTGATTAGCGATATCACCGCAGTTCAAAATATATCTACCACAACCAAACGTAACTCGCAGGACTTTAGTAAAGTGCAACAGGACATCGCGCAAATTGTCAGAAGTGGATTTGCTAAAATCCGCGCCGACTTTGCCTCGATGAGACCTGAGTTCAAACAAGAAATCGGATCAGTTTCTGTAACTCCAGGAACACCAACAAATGTCCCCCCAACTGAAACGGTTTCAGTGACTCCCACCACATCACCCGCTCCCACACAATAAAGGTCTTGTGTTATACTAAAAAACTATGTTAAATGCGTCAAACATTATTTTATTATTCTGGGTGATTTTTCTCGGCTATTGGATTATTAATTGGAAATCGGTAAAACCGACGAAAGAAACAGCATGGCGCGCACCCGGGTTTCGATGGACGATTTTGTGGATAGTTATACTTTTAGTTTTGGCTTCACGGTTTCTTTTTCATACAAACGGATTTCATATTTTTACTTTTTCAACAAAACCGATCACACTCCTGGATATCATAGGAATTATTTTTGCTGGAATCGGATTGTATATCGCAATTGCTGCCAGAAAAACTCTTGCTGATAACTGGAGCAGCGATGTGGAATTAAAAAAAGATCACAAATTAATTACTCATGGAGTTTATAAATTAGTTCGACATCCGATTTATACTGGAATAATATTCATGGGCTTGGGCTCGATTATTGTTGACCAATCGATATTAGTCGCTCTTTTTTATACAGGTATGACAGCTTTTCTCATATTCAAAATGAGAAAAGAAGAAAAGCTTTTGTACAAACATTTTCCCAAAGAATACCCTCAGTATATCAAAAAAACGAAAGCACTCATTCCTTTCATTTATTAATAATATGCACCATGATACACACGTTTCGAATAGAAAACTTGCAGCACAAACAACACTACATTGTTTGTTAGGTTGTGGTGTTGGAGATATACTTGGAGTAATCATAGGTACATTTTTAGGCTTGCCGTACGTCACAAGAATAGTAGTTGGTGTCATTTTTGGTTTTATTTTTGGTTTTATTTTCAGTGCGATTCCTCTACTTAAAGCAAACACATCTTTTGCAAATGCAGCAAAAATAATTTTGACTACAGAAACGTTAAGCATTCTGGCGATGGAAGCGGCAGAAGCAGGAACAGAATTACTTTTTCCTGGGATGAGAAGGATGGGACTTGTGCATATCCAATATTGGATCGGATTATTTACTGCTCTTGCAGCTGGATTTGTTGTAGCTTTTCCTGTTAATTATGCATTGGTAAAACGAGGTATCCGGCATCACCACTAATTTCAAGCAGCTCCGCAATCTTCACTTTTCTTACCTTCCTGTTCAATTTGAGCTCTTGTAACTGCTTGTTTCAAATCTTTTTGCACATTATTTTTACCTATTAAAAATACTACACTGTCAAAAGGTTTAATAACCTGATCCTGAATATCTTGTGTTTGCTGTCCATTGACATATGCAGTTACTTTAGACCAGTCAATCGGATAACTGATATTGACGAAAAGATCTTTCCATTTCCCGCCGGTTCTTTCAACATGCACTACATTTCCGACATAATCATGAAGATGCGCTTTATCATGCTGAATTGCTTCTGGACTATCATCTTCTGTCGCATGCAATGTACAGGGACTAACACTCATATATCTTGCACTTGAAAAATCAATTTTTTTATCGTTAATAAATAATACAAAACCTGCATGGTAGTGAGTTTTTTGAGGAGTTGTAAACGTTTTATATTCTTTGACACCAAAAGTAGCGATGAGGGCAACAATAACTACAACGAGAATCCTGATAATCCACTTCTTCATAAGTTCACCTATTGTAGCGCAACAATTGTTTTATGCCAAGTGCTTTTTCTTCGAAGATTGTTTTTGCACAACATCATGAATAATTTTTCCATCAAACAGCTCAATTTGCCTATCTGCAATTTTTGCATAATCCTTCTCATGAGTAACCATAACGATAGTAAGTTTCTCTTCTTTATTTAGCCTTAAAAAAGTCTCCAATATTGTTTTTGATGACTCGGAGTCGAGATTGGCTGTCGGTTCATCGGCAAAGAGAATTTTGGGATTATGGACAATTGAGCGTGCAATACTCACCCGTTGCTGCTGTCCTCCTGAAAGTTGATTTGGGAGATTATCAAATTTTTCCGCCAAATCTACACGTTTGAGCGCCTCTTCGGCTTTGTCTGACACTTCGGATTGATTAATCCCTTGCATAAGCATTGGTAGCATTACATTTTCCTTCGCGGTGAGAGTCGGAAGTAAAGCATAATCCTGGAATATAAAACCGAAATTATTTAGCCGATAAATAACCCGTGCTTTGTCATCAAGTTGCGCAACATTTTGCCCGTCAATAATCACCTCACCTGCTGTTGGTTTATCAAGCAAACTAATATTATAAAGAAGTGTGCTTTTTCCGGCTCCTGAACGGCCTGTTATGGAAATAAACTGACCGGTTGGAATTTCAAAACTCAAATTATTCAAAACAACCAATTCAGTTTCCCCCATTAAAAATTGCTTACGTAAATTTTTTATTTGAATCATATTATCTTCCTAAAATCGCATCCAATGTATTTTGTTTTGTAACGAGCCAGGCAGGAATAAATCCTGAAATAAAAGAAGTAATAATCAACGCCAATCCATTGTAAAAAACATTGCTGTAACCGATTGCGAGGGATGCATTTATGCTTGCAAAATTAAACGGATGTAAATCGACGTAGGGTTTAAGAAGTCCCATGATAAAAATTGTTGAAATCGTTATTCCAGCTATTGCATAAAATAACGCTTGCAGAATATAGGAAATCTCTATAGCACGAGATGAAATACCAATACCTTTGAGAATTCCAATAAATTTTCTTCTTGTGATCGCGTTTACGTAGATAACGATAAATATCGTAACAGCACTTACCATCAAGGCAATTGCACCAACGAGATTACCTAACTTACCAAGCGCCTGAATGATTGTGTAAATACTGCTTGGCAGTGCCTCTTTAGAAGTTTCGACGAGAACATTTTCATTCTTTGGTAAATTCCTGATGATAAATTGTTTTGCGGCTTCTTGATCAGTGTTTGGCTTAAGACGTATGGCAATTTCATTTGCATTAAGACTTTGATTTTGGGTCATTTCCCGAAAAGTAGACTCAGTCATATAAATACGAGAATCTACAAAAACACTGTTAGTGGTAAAAACACCTTTTATCGTCACCTCTTTTTGCACACCGTTAATGGTAAGTCTTACCCGTGAGCCAACATCAGCTTGCTGCAAAACTTTTGACCCTACTGCAAGTACAGCGCCTCTGACAGTTGCATATTTTTGAATAAGATTTGAACCGATGATAATTTCATCAGCATCTGCGGGATTAAGATATGACCCCGCAACCATTGCCGTTGCTAATTTGCTCATATTATCTTCAGCAATCGGATCAATACCTGCTGCCGTTCCTGATGCGGATTCTGACAAATCTGTGGGTCGTAATTTATTTTGATAATTGTACTCAAGAAGCCCTGTTGAAGTCTCCCTCGTTGAGACTGCCTTTACCGTCGGCAAACTATTTACCACATTCAAAATAGTATCGGTATCTTCAATATACGTTTTATTCGTCGCCGGAACGATAAATACATCGCCTGAATAATATTGCGGATACGTGCCAATTGCAGCACCTGCAAAACCGAGAAGAATGCCGCTCAGAAAGAGCATATTAAAAAAAGTTAGGCTAATGACAATGATAATGAGTGCAGTCGTCCAAGGATTATTTCGACGTATTTCACGAATTGCCAAGAAGAATCCAACAAAGAATGAGTTGTCTTTCCATAACATAGTTAAATAAATTACTCCGGATTCGCCACAATGACCATTCCAACATCTAACCCACTGACAATCTCCGTCTTCGCAACACCCTTCTGTCCAAGAGTCACTGGAATTTGCTTATGACTATTTGCGGCCAAAACATAGGTATTGCCGTCTTTTGAAACGATGGCAGAATTTGGAACATCTATGACTCCATCGCGCCGAAGCGTTTCAATGGTTACAAGTGCCGTCATATTTGGCTTAATGCTTGGAGGTAATGGCGATGTCTCAATTCTTGCTGCATATGTGACTACGCCTTGGATATTGGTCCCGACTGTTGCTAACGTTGAAACTCTCGCAGGATAGGTATCGTTTCTCAATGCATCAAAAGTGACACTTGCCGGTTGGCCTTCCATCACGCGTGTAGCGTAATCTTCACTAATATTTACACTGATATATGGGTCGGACAAATTTGCAATCACTAATACTGGTTGGGGTGTATTTGTTGAAATTGCCGCTTGACCGGTAGCAGATCCAGCAATTGTAACAGCAGTACTTGGAACGGTAACTGAATCTCCGACTCTATCTTGAAGATTAACTACTTTTCCATTTGCTGATGCATAAACAGTCGCGCTCTTTGTCTCATCATACTCACGCTTGGTTTGAGTTACTTTTGCTTGTGCTGCTGTAATTGCCGTGTCTGCCTGATTGTATTTCGTCTCATCCGCAGTAAATGTTTCATGGGCACTTGTGAGCTTAGACTCCGAGCTATCTACTTCATTTTTATTATAACCTGATCCGGTATTGGGATTGGTTTTGGTGCCGCCATACCCAGCAACCGTTAAATTATACGCATCTTGTGCATCAATAACGGACTGCCGATCTTTTTCCAAAGTCGCTTGGGCAGTTTGTTTAGCCTGTACAGCAGTTTGATACGTGCTTATTGCTGCAGTATAATCGGTATAAGCTGCGTTCATTTGATCTGTTGTTGCTGTACTTTCAACATGAAAAAGGGTATCGCCTTTTTTGACAGAATCTCCATTCTTAACATACAGTTGAGAAATTATCCCGTTCGCAGGTGAAGTGACAATTGTTTGAGCTGCTGTTGTGTAGGTTCCACTTACTTGAACGGTATCTACCAAATCTTCTTTTTTAACGGTATAGGGAATATCCGGACTGGGTTTCTGAAGGATAATTGTACGAACAATAAGAAATATTGTGATACCAATAATTGGAACAAGAAACAATTTCCTTTTATGAATTTCGGACAGAATACTATTCATCACATTTTATTATAGAACAGGTAGAACTAAAAACTCTACCTAAATTTATTCAACACTGTTGAATTATTTTTGTCAAGTATTCTTGAATTATTTATACCTTTGTATTATGCTTGTGAACAATGGATGCACTCAAAAAGGCCGGAAGACGTCCCGGAAAAACTGCAACGAAAGAACAAATCATTTCTGCTGCACAAACGTTTTTTGCAAAAACCAGCTACGATCAGACGACAATCCGGGACATTGCCAAACAAGCACACGTCGATCCGGCACTCATAATGCACTATTTCAGAACAAAACAAGAACTTTTTATCTCGGCAATGACTCCCCCACAACAAGTGCCCCAAAAAATTGCAAAAGCTCTTGAAGGCGATGCAGAAACTCTTGGATTACGACTCGCAACACTTTTTGTAGGTCTATTAGAAGCAAAAGCGACAAATCAAATTGTTATTGGAGTCTTACGCGCGGTAATTCACGTACCAGAGGCTGCTTCACTCCTCAAAACAATACTGGTGAGTCCAATCCTAACTGTGTTTAAAAAATCAGGAAAACTTGATAATCCCGAACTTCGGGCAACACTCGTACAGACACAACTAGTCGGATTAGTCATAACTCGATATATTCTCAAAATTGAACCGATCGCATCACTTCCGAAGGACGAATTAATTTCCTACATCGCACCCACATTGCAAAGATATCTTACAGTAGAGTTAAAGAAATAATTTTTGACTTTGCAATAAAACACTTTTATACTTAGAACACTATGGCAGAAGGCGACGCAGAAATCCAACATGGGAAACAGGAACCTCCAGAATCTATTGCAAATAGATTGAGAAAAGCTGAAGGATCTGTTAAGGGAGTGACTAAATCTGATCTAGCTCGGGAGATTGCTAGATTTGCAGAGGAACAAGATGCTGATGGCATACGAGATTTATATAGTGCCTACGCAGATTGGGAAAGTCGCGGTAATGGTTTTAAAGGAGAAGAAATGAGAAGAGTTACTCCTCGGAGCCCTGACGTATTGGAGCAAGATATAAACAAGAATCTCGACACAGCAGCAGCACTTGCAGATGCTCTCATTGCCAATAACGGAGATGAGTATTTAGCATTTAAAGCAATAGCAGATGGTACCGGACTAAACACAGTGGGAACGATAAGACAATATTATCGTGAGACCGTGGGATATGAACCAGCTCCTGAAATGCAACCAATACTTCAATATCAAGCGGCCCCAGATAATCCCCTCGAATAATATTTACGAATTGGTATTTTCCATGAGTAACAAAATCTTATGCGTTGTTGTATAGTTTCGGATAGTCAGGTCTTTATATATTTTTCGGCTGGCAAGTTTGGTAAAACCACTTTGTGTCAAACCGCTCATCTTTGTTGTCATATACATAACTCCATTGCCTGCTTTGACCGAGTCTACGCCTTCTTTTAGTGTAACCTCTTTAATAACATCTTCTACTTTGACAGGTTCTTTGATAAATGCCAGATAACAACGTAAATCATTTTCTTTTTTCCACTCTATTGGTACCTCTTCAATCACCTTTTTAACCTGCGAATATGAGCGAATAACGATTCGTGAATGTACATTGAATGTTGTCAAAACCGTTTCTTCTAATTTCTTAGCTATCATTTCAGTATCTTTTGCATCAGATGAGAAAACCACGTTGCCGCTTTGAATAAAGGTAGTCACATCGGCAAATCCGCACTTTTCAAAAGCAACTTTAAGATCAGCCATTTTGATAATGCTGTTACCTCCTACATTTATACCGCGTAATAAAGCCAAGTATTTAATGAAATTTTTCTCCTTTCCTAAGCATTGCCAGTATCTTCTCCATTCTTTTTTGTCTGGTCTCTGGAGTTTTGGCTGTTTGTAAACGCCAGACAATCGCATATGTATTTGTCTTATTCAACGATTTGAAAAAAGACTCTGCAGATGTATTTTTTGCAAGTTCCTGTAAAAAATCTTTTGGAATCTGCATTTCAGTTGAACTGTCATATGCATTGTGCCAACTTCCGTTTGCTTTTGCTATTTCAATCGCAACCAAACCAGCAGGCTGCATTTTCCCCTCCATTATCAACGTTTCAACATGCTCCACATTCTTTTTTGACCAGACACTTTTTGCTTTACGTGGAGTAAATCGTATTACATAATGCTTATCATCAAATTTGTTCAACAGACCATCGATCCAACCAAAACACAACGCAACTTCCAAGGCTTCATCATAAGAGATTGAAACAACACCGCTATTTTTTTTGGCAAATTTTATCCAGACAGCAGAAAACTTATCGTGATTTTTTGAGAGCCAATCCTCCCATTCATTTGGAGTTTCAAACAGAAATACGGGTGTGTCTTTATGCAGTTCCACAAGAAGATTATAGCAAGTTATAAAAAATTTTAAACGTTATTTAGTATCCTGAAACAGACTCAATAGCGCTTGCCATCGCGCTATAACCAGATGCATTTGGGTGGAAGTCAGATGGGCTTGCACAGAAATTTGTGAGCGAACAAACGTTACTCGAGTTAAAGATACTGTAGGTATTTGCTTCACGGAGGCCTCGTGATGAGGCTTCATTATCAACAATTTGATTAATTCCGCTCACCAAAGCATCAGAGCTATCGTAATATACGGGATCAGGAGATTTGATCAAAATTATTCGTGCACTAGGGGCAGCTTTTTGCAATGCATTGAGAATTGTGTCGTAATTTTGTTTTTCAGTATTCAGAACATTTTGTGTGCGTTGACTATAGCAGCTTGCTGGATTGGATTGAGCTTGACAGGTATTTGAAAGATTTATCGCGTCATTTACACCGATATCAATTGTCACGACAGAGGATGGATTTTGCTGCAAATAATTTACAGCTGCTTGAAGTTGCACTTGGTTCGTCGGATAACTGCTGTGAAGTGAGCTTGTACTTGAATGAAATGCGCATCCCCCATTTACAAAACTTCCTGAAGTTTCTCCAGGACAGGAATAATTAACTTCGTTAATCCCACTGAGTTTACCTTTGAGATAATTATAAAAATCTGTGTCATATCCATCATTAAATGATGATGCACTGTAGGTATGATTGGCAATCTCCTGATTGTATTGTGCTAGATGATAACCAAATGCGAAAGAATCACCAAGTGCAAGATAGTGCGCTGATCCTTGTGTCGGGGTTGGTGTAGTAGTAGGAGTTGGCGTCGCTGTTGGCTTTATTGTCGGCGTGGCAGTTGGAGTAAATCCGGATGTTGGGGTTGGCACAGCAGATCCACCGCTATAACAAGACCAACTATATGGATTGTTTGGTGAATCTTCCTGAGCAAAAGCCGAAGAATTTGCGTATTGCCACTGACAGGCACCATTCATATTAATTGAAGAACCCGATGGCGTACAAACCCAAGTTGATCCGTTTAAGCTCGAATTGCTTTGCCCAATACTCTGACAGTAACCACCTAAATTCATGCCTCCCAATCTAACGCTTGTTACGGAGGTCGTGGGTGTTGGAATAGCACTTGCTGTGGGGGTGGGTAAAACCGTTTGTGTAGGAGTTGCAGTTGGCGTCACTGGTGCAGACCCGGCATAACAAGTCCAGGAATAAGGATTTCCGGGAGAATCTTGTGATGCAACGGCATTTTGTCCAGGATATTGCCATTGACAGGCAGCATTCATATCTAATGCATTATTTGAAGGAGTGCAAACCCAAGTGGAACCGTTTAAAGAAACACCGTTCTGTCCAATACTTGAACAGTAGCCGCCGAGATTCATTCCACCGAGTCGTTGTCCAGCTGCTGTTGCTTGTTGAAGAGAAACGCCGAAGAAAGCGAATATAAAGATAGTTAAAACTATAAGGATGAAATAAGTTCTCACTCGCGCCATGTTATTAAGCTTCTCAGGGCAGCGTAAAGCTATAATACAAATCTTATAATATCTCCGTGAAAAATGCAACAGCAATTTTCATGAAAATAATCTATGGCTCTTAGGAAAACTCTGCGAGCCCCTCTTTTAAAGCAACAATTGCCAGAACTATCGCCATCAAATGATCAGCCCACCACCAACCAAATACTGCGTTCAAAAAAAGACCAAGCAACACAGCTGCGGCAAGTCCTCCATCGATAAGGGTAAATTTAGCATCAGCAAGCACTGTTTCACTTCCCATTTTATTGCCGATATGTTTCTTAATAAGACCCAAACTAGCCATCATTAGTATTGTCAGGACGATAAAGATAATTCCCAGAAATGAGGAATCAGGATGTTTATGTGAGGATAATCCTGCTATTGCTTGGATAAAAATATAAATTGAAACGATAAAATATGCAATGCCGATTAATTGTAAAGCAACTTTTTCTCGTTTTTTTGTACCTCCTTTAAGATCCCAGACAACAACACTTGATGCAAAAATTTCAACGCCTGATTCAAGGCCGTAAGCAAGAAGAGCACTTGAACCGATTAGAACTCCAATTGTGATGCATACTATCCCTTCCAGAAGATTCCAGGCGATAGTGAGATATTCATAGAACAATGCTTTTTTAAGGAGTTTCTGCTGCATGTACACTTATTTCACTTTTTTATTTTTCTGGAAGAACAATATATATATGATTGGTAAAATACCAACAGTATTAAAAATAGCGACAGCAATAAACCATCCTAACTGATTATTTCTGGCAGCTTTCCACATGGCAATTGTTTTCCAAACTATATCCCACAGAAGTAAAATGATTATTATCGGATTTGATACAATATTTATAATTTGTTCATGAACAACTTCCATAAGTCACCTCCTCTCATATAATACAATATTTTATATTTCTCTGCAGTGATCTACATCAAAATAACTTTAATAAGTAATCCAACACACACAAGTATAGTAACGAATTTAATTAATCTTTCACCCCTTTTAATCGCAATATGTGCGCCTAAATAGCCTCCAATGATACTTCCTACAAAAAGCGGGATGCCGTATTGATAATCAACAACACCCTTAACTGTAAATGTAGCCGCTGAAATAATAGTAATGAGTACAGCTAATATATTCATAAGAGCTGCGCTTTCTAAATAAGTAAGACTCATGAATTTTCTTAAAACAAATGCCAAGAAAATCCCACCACCAATTCCAATTGATCCTTGATAAAGACTGACAATAAACGACCAAACGAGTGCTCCAATTGAAGGAATATGAGAAGTATTTGTAGAAGTATTGCCTAATGGCTTTTTATTATTTTGAGGAATAATTGTTAAAACAAGAATTATTGCTGTTGCGATCAGAATAATATACTTTAAAACATGTTCATTAATACTAAGAGTCAGGTTAGCGGCGATAATAGCACCAATTGAAACAACAATTGCCAAAACAACTAACGCTTTATTCCATATGATTATTTTGGCTTTATAATATTTTGCGCCGCCAGTAAGGAGCCCACCAATAGGAATAAATTTGCTGGTTGCAAGTGATGCGTAGGGATTGAGTCCTAATGCAAGTAATAATGGCGTAGTTATTAACCCGCCTCCCCCGCCTGTTACATTGATAAAACCGTTGGCAATTCCGATCAATAACAAGACTATAAGGGAAAAAAGATGCATGGTACAAGTATATCAGAGGCTTTAGACTTAACTAAATAAGGTTATCGGAAATGCCTTAATATAAATTTGACATCCGAGCACTACGCAGTGCTTGATCCGGTGCTATGTTAAAACTTACTACTTCTGTTACTGCAGCTACTGTTTTTATTTCATTTAAATTTTCACCTAATGGTCCTAATTCACCTACAATGACAACTTGAGCTCCGGCTTCCATTGCATGATGAGCTTGTTCCAATAATGCAAGTGGGCCCTGATTGCCTCGTACCTCAACATAAATCGGCACAGGAGAACTTGGTATGGCTTGCATAGCGTTCTCAGTATACCTAAGGCCAACTGCATCTACTCTCATTTCAGCCATTTTACCAATAACATCAGTTATTCTTCCGGTCGAAGATCTCGTATTCATTTGAAGAAGCGGTACAACTGGCATATCACCATCTAGGACAGATGGCTCACGTATGGCTTTCTGAAGTATGCTTTGTTGCGTATCTGACGCCCCTCCACCGGGATCATAATGGCCTGGGGGAATTTCAACTGCAAGGGCATGTGCTTTTACACGTCCTGCGCGAATATCTATAAAGCCCTGTTCCTTGTCTAATACAGATCGGCCTGCCATTCGATCTTGTACCAGAAGAATTCTGCCATGTGTTTCATATGCTGGATTAAAACCTAATGCATCAGCCGAACCCATCATTCCATTGGCTACTCGATTTGCAGCTGCAGCACGAGCACTTACTGCATCGGCTGCGAGCGAAGGAAGATCTAATCTGACAATGACACCACGACCCTTACCACCATGAATCTTTTCCATCCGACCTTGTTTAAGTGATTCCGCCATTTGGGTAAATTCTAAAATTTGTTGCTGGCAAAGTCAACAATGAAATTTCTATTTACGCGGCAAAATGTTGGTTATGTGTATGTATTCTCTCGACAATTTCCTCAATCATTTTTTTGTTAAATGCAGGTATATCATTTGGTTTTCGTGAGGTTATCAGACCGTTATCAACGACAACTTCTTCATCAACCCACGTTGCTCCCGCATTCTTCAAATCAGACTTAAGTGATGGCCAGGAAGTCATTGTGCGACCTTTTACTGCGCCTGTTTCGATCAGTGTCCATTGTCCATGACAGATTGCTGCTATAGGTTTGCCACTTCGGACAAACTCTTTAACGAATGCCACCGCATCCGGATTCATACGTAATGTATCTGGACTCATGACTCCACCGGGTAACATAAGCGCGTCATAATTATCCGCGTTTGCTTTTTCAAGACGCACATCAGCATCAAATCTGTCACCCCACTCGGTATGTTGCCAGCCTTTTACCATATCGTTACCGGGTGTAATAAGATGTGTTATTGCTCCTTCTTCTTCAAGAGCTTTTCTAGGGGCTGTCATTTCAATTTGCTCAAAGCCATCCGCAACGAGAATTGCCACTTTTTTACCGTTTAATTTTCCTTGCATAACAATCACCTCCTCTCATAAATGTAGTAAACAAAACTTTACCTTCCCGGGGTAAGATCACTTTGAAAATTAGGTAAGTATTGCTAAAGAAGTTATTTAACTATAAAAACGAATGTTGCTGACGCCTGGTCCGGAGTCTTGGTAACGTTATGCATTTGAAGAGTCGGATTATAAATTGCATCATGAACATTTGTTGCTAAACCTGGAATATATAACTGTGTCGTCAAAATAGGACTTGAACTGCTTGCGCGCACTTTTACGTGAATATGTGGTGTTCGACCGGGATACTCACCCGGTACGACAGTAGTTAAAGTAAACTTTCCATTCATATCAGTATATTGGTGTCCACGTAAGGTATATCCATTATTATCATAGTGTCCATTGCCATTTGCTTGCCAAAAATCTAACCACACATTCGCTAATGGATTACAATTTGTATCTAAAACATAGCCGGTCAAAACAAACTTTTTACCGGGAATAGATTGGTTATAGAGACTTGACTTTTGTGGTGAGCCTTCTTTGTAATACGGTCCTTCTTCTTCAGCAATTGTAGGTTTTCCATTGCAGGGAATCAGTGTAGGTTTTGGAGCAACTACTGAATCACTCAGAGCATGAAAAATTGGAATTTGTTGTTGTCGAATATGAAAAAAGACAAAAAATACACTACCAATGATCAGGACTGCAAATAAAATAAAAACTCCCCATTTCATAAGTGACATATTACCATAATAACTAGCTCGGTTCACCAGCTATTTCAGCAATAATTTCATACGTATCACTACTTTTCAAATGAAAACTATTATGTCCCCAACTTGGAAGCTGATAGTTTTTTACGCCATCCATTCTGGCATATTTATACGGGACAAGTTCATCGGACCTTGCAGTGAGCGTTACCATTTTCTCTTTCGGGAAAGGTTTCTTATGAAGTTTTTTAATAAACCTACTCCCCGGAACCATTGCTCTTCCTTTGCTGGTAAACGTTATCAGCCACGCGGTTATTGTCCCCTGAACAGGTCCGCCAATACTGATGAAACGATGAATCTCATCCCATTTTTTATATTCTGTAAGATAATTCCAACAAACAAGTACACCTGAGCTGATACCCACAATTGTATAATTTTCCAAACCGTGGTCTGCGATAAATGACGCAAGTCGTTTTGTCGTCGTATCAAAACTTTCCCGGGCAAAAGGAAGATCGATAAGAAACGTTCTGAATCCAACTTTTTCCAGAAAAGATACCCAATATTTATGATAGGTATTAGCGTTAAACCAGCAGCCAACCAGAATAATCGTTCCCTTTGGCTGTGGATTGCGGTAAATATTGGGATGGAGAAACCATTTAACAAAGGGATACGTTATAGCAAGATAATATTCTTTGCTAAAAGTTGCTAACATATTCCAGGTATTTTTCATGCTACCTGCAATTATACTGTTGAGCACATAAAAACCCGTTAAAAATGAGTAAGGAAATTGTTAATGGTTATGCAGCAATTATTTCTTTTGTAAACTTTCAGGAGAATTTAATGATAGAGGTTTTCACTAAATTGAGAATAGCGTTTGATAATATAAAAACCTGTTAAGCTTGAGAGGGTATCAAATATAGGCTGTATTTCAGAATAAATCTCTCCTGCATCCGATCCATACAAATAAAACGAAATACTATCTCCTTCATCATTTTCAGCAAATTCATTTCCACCGTATGTCCCAACTTTAGATGTTTCTATTACATCTCTCAGAATCGCATCCAATTCAAAAACAGCATTGAGTGCTTTCTTTTCTTGTAGTTTGCCGATCGGAAATTGCAAGCAAATGATAACTGCTTGCTTCCTGCCATCGTTTCCTTCGGGCGAATTATCAAATAATTCCTCCGTCAGATCCATACTCTTCTTTATTGTGAAAAAGTTTCGTGAAAAATGCAAGAGGAAAAATGAGGCTGACTACCATACTATCTTATGATTAAAGTCGTGATCAATTGTTGATGGAAGTGTTACATCACTATTTATTCTTCGTAGTTGTGCCAGAACCTCTTCATCGCTAACTTGTTTAAAATCAGCATAATACTTCCCTATTGCCTCAAACTTTTCGGGATGTTCAAGACACGTAATTGAATCAACCATGGATCGTATATGCATCGCTGTTTCTTGAGCACAAACCGGGACAGCAAAAATTATTTTTTTCGGGTGATGTTTTTTAAGTGAAAGAATCGCGGCTCGAGCCGTGACACCCGTTGCCAAACCATCGTCAACAAGAATTACTGTCCTATTGGTCAAAAGTCCGATGGGCTTTCCATTTCGGTATAATTGACGTCTCCTATCCAGCTCAGCCATTTCACGTTCCTGTATCAAATGAAGCGTGCTGTTTGATATCTGAAAGTATTCAAGCATTTCCTGGTCCAGATATACCACCCCATCTTCAGCAATTGCACCTATACCAAGTTCCAAATTCTGTGGTGCTCCCAATTTTCTGACAATTTCTACTTCAAGTGGCGCATGCAGTTCTTTTGCGATAGGAAATCCAACTGCAACTCCTCCTCGTGGGAGTGCTACAATAAGAGGACTATCATTCTCATATTTTTTTAGCCTTTGTGCTAATTGTTTACCTGCTTCTACTCTATCTTCGAACATATAATCCTTTCTTGTAAAACTACTTTGATACTACAGAAGTAATATGAACAACTTGTAAGAATCCCAGAAGAATTAGTATAAAAGAGCCCATCATAAACCTTTTATTAACTTTTCTATGGTATACTAAGCCTTAAATCGCTCCCGTGTCTTTCACCTAGGGTTACACTCTAAGACATTGTCACAAACCTCATCTTTTGTTATCATGAATTTTTATACTATGAATATACCAAGCAAACATCTAGTAAAGTCTCCCCATCGAGTCCATTGGATAGACATTGCCCGAGGAATCGGGATAATTCTTGTGCTTTACGGGCATCTTTTTGTTTCTGATAAAAATAATTATCTGATCTTCGCTTTTCATATGCCACTTTTTTTCTTTATTTCCGGTCTGGTTTTCCATCCTACATCAAAGTCACTTTGGGAAATAACGAAAAAATATTTCAAGCAATTGTTAATTCCTTATTATATTTTCGCTATACTGACGTACGCATTTACTCTCATTTCTCAAACAGCAGGAGATGTCAGTCTCGGAGGAATTAGCTATCAATTATTTGGAATGCTCTACGGAAGCGGCAGTGATGGCATGCTTGGATATAATGTCGTCTTGTGGTTTCTTCCTTGTCTTTTTATCACAAAGCTCACTTTTGCCACTATTACGAAAAAAGTATCCAGGACAAAATCGCTTCTGTTTATATTACTCGCCAGTGGAATCACTGGTTATTTACTTTCGTTATATGTCCCCTGGCTTAAACTGCCTTTTAACTTTGAAATCGCACTAACTGGAATAACTTTTTTTGGAGCGGGCTTTTTATTACAGCAAAATCAGCATATTTTCAAAATATTTGCCAAACAAAAACCACTTCTTGCAACAACAGCTCTGCTATTTACCATTGTAATCGCGACTTTACATTATCATGCCACAGGTTCAAAAGTTGATCTGAGAAGCAACCAGTTAAACAATTTCTTCTTGTTTTATATGGGCGCATTTGGCGGAATTATCAGCTGGATTACTATTAGTCGCATAATTGCAAAAAATACCATTCTTGAATATATTGGCAGACATTCAATCATCATTTTTGCTTGGCATAATGTGATAGCAACGGATCTGCAAAATACTGTCAATTCGCTACTGGCCCAGGATTTACTTAATAATATTAAATATCTCTTACCGACAATTTATGTTTTTATCTTAACGAGTATTATACTTTTCAGTAGAATGGTGTTCTTAAAAATAAAAAGAGTTTACGATTTTACCAACTATTTTAAAATATAAAACAATAAACTCCCCCGAAGGAGAGTTTATTTATCAATTCTAAACCTAAATACTATTCCTCATCTTACTGTCCACCAGTCGGTGCGTTTTGAGCGCCTCCGCGTCTGAAGAACATATTGCCGTTACCAATCAGGACTGTCTGAGCAGTCACACTGCCATCAGAACCCGCTGATCCAATAGCGGTTACATCTTCACCCGATTTCAAATCACTTGTTGTACCGGTTGTTGTTTTACTAATAGTTGTAGATCCAGTAAGATTGACAATCTTACTACTTCCATCGTTCATTTTAACTGTTATGGAACCGTTTGATTGGCTGACTATTTGGCCACGAACGGGCATCATGCCACCCGCTCCTTGTCCGCCACCGAAACCTCCCGGTCCGCTTCCACCTTGTCCAAATCGACGAGCAAACTGTCCGTTTGCTCCACCGGCAAAACTCGCACGGGTTTGACTCTTCTGATATTGCATACCACCATAAAATGCAGCTGCCGCAAAGACAACTACTAAAATAAGTACATACATTGGTTTAATAGGTTTCATATACTCACCCCCTTTCGAAAATTGTTATTCATATCTCAAAGCTTCAATTGGTTCAAGACCAGCTGCTTTTTGAGCTGGATACCAACCGAAAAGCACACCGATTCCGGCACTGACGACAAACGCAAGTAAAATTGAACCTGGTGAAAGGACAAATAACGAATGAGCAAAGAGTGAAATAATGTACGATAAAATAATCCCCAACATTACGCCAATTATGCCGCCGGCAAATGTCAGAATAATTGATTCCGTGAGAAACTGAGTAATGATCGTTTTTTTCTTAGCACCAAGTGCTTTACGTAATCCGATTTCACGAGTTCTTTCGGTAACAGTAACCAGCATAATATTCATAATCCCAATTCCCCCAACCAGAAGTGAAATCGCAGCAACTCCTGAAAGTAATGTGGTAAAGGTACCGGTAGTGGCAGATGCCGCATTTAGGATATCCTGTTGAGAAAAGATTGAAAAATCTGCTTGCGTTGGATCTGAAATTTTATGCCGGCTCATAAGTAAATAACCGACTTGGTTCTCAGCATCGGTCATAACATCCTGGTTTTTTGCCTCCAATGCAATGCTACTCAAATAAGGTTGACCAAATACTTGAAGCTGAGCTGTGCTTAAAGGAATATAGAGAATATTATCCTGATTACCAAAGCCCGTTCCGCCTTTTGAAACAGTCATACCCACAATACGAAAAGACATTCCTTTGATACGAATTGTTTGTCCGACCGGATCAGTACTGTTGGGGAAGAGATTTTGTGCAGCTGTTGGACCGATAACAGCAACTTTTGCTGAACTTGCATTATCCTGATCTGTCAAAAAATTTCCTGTATCCATAGTAATTTTATGTACCTCAGCATATGCCCCTGTCGCACCGATTACCTGGATATTGGCGTTGCTTGCACCAGCCGTAACTTGTGCCCTGCTTTGTATTTCAGGAGAAACATTGGTAATATCAGTAACCGATGCAGATGTCTGAATTGCTTTCGCATCATCTGCAGTCAAGGTCGTTCCTCCTCCGGCAGCTCCACGAACCGCACCTGCATTTTGTGATCCGGGGATGACAGTCAATAAGTTGGCACCCAAAGATTGAATTTGATTTTGAACAGACTGCTGTGTTGCCTGTCCTAATGAAACAAGAGCGATTACACTGCCAATGCCGATAACAATCCCCAAAATTGCCAAACCGGTACGCATTTTGTTAACGGTCAAGGTTGTCAGACTCTCGATAATTGTTTCTTTTTCCATAGTTATGTAGATGCAAACGAACTCATACCTCCTGCGGCTGATTTTGCTTTTGTGGGATGTGGATTGGCTTTATCACTTAACAATTTCCCATCTTTCACCATAATAATTCGCTTTGCATGAGCAGCAATATCCGGTTCATGCGTAATCATAACGACCGTGTGTCCTTTTTCATTGATATTCTGAAAAATTGCCATAATTTCTTCGGCTTGGGCACTGGCAATATTGCCTGTTGGTTCATCGGCCAAAAGAATAGCCGGATCCATTGTCAGAGCACGGGCAATTGCAACGCGTTGCTGCTGTCCGCCTGAAATTTGATTGGAAGTATGATCTAACCGCTCACCAAGTCCAACCATTTTTAAATATTTTGTTGCACGAGCCTGTCGTTCTACTTCAGGAAGACCTGCGTAGCGCATTGGAAGCATGACATTTTGCAGAACTGTTGTCCGGGGAAGTAAATTAAATGCCTGGAAAATAAATCCTATTTTTCGGTTTCGAATATCAGCAAGTTCATCATCAGTCAAATTTTCAACATTTTCACCATCAAGAATATACGTGCCACTCGTTGAGGTATCCAGACATCCTAAAAGATGCATAAGCGTTGATTTTCCGCTTCCTGAAGGCCCCATAATGGCAACGAATTCGCCCTTTTTTATGGAAAAAGAAACGTCATCAAGAGCAATAGTCTCACCTGCTGCCGTGGTATAAATTTTCGAAAGATGTGATACGTCGATAATATTCATTGTTCATGTTTAAATCTCAAAAAATCATCCTCCTCTTCTGAACAACACAGCACCGCCGCCGCCACCGCCTCCGCGGGCTCCTCCACCGAATCCTCCGCTAAAAGGTGATGTTGTTGCTGAAGATCCAGTTGCTGTTGCATTCGTTCCAGTAATGACGACGTCTCCTTCACTAATGCCAGACTCAACTTCAGTATTGGTATCATCAGAAATTCCAGTTGTTACTTGGACAGTGGAAACTTTACCGTTTTTCAAAACTCGGACATATGAGGCACCATTCGATGACTGAATTGCGGCTGTTGGTACGGTAATCACATCGTCATGTCGGGCAGTCTGAATTGCAATTGAAGCCGTCATGCCAGGTTTGATAGTCGATGGTGGTGACACTAAATCGATATAGACGTTATATGTCACCACATTTGAACTGGTCGTTCCGACGCTATCCACATTGACGACTTGCCCGACAAAGGTTTGATCCGGAAATGCATCAAGCGTGACGGTCGCGTTTTGCCCGACTTTTACCTTTGGAATATCAACTTCATTAACTTGTGCAACAACAGACAACTGAGAAAAATCTCCAATGACCATAATTGTTGAACCATTGGATGTTGATGATCCCGAAGATGAAGAGGAGCCGGATCCAGAAGTTGAAGTCGAACCGGTACTGCTGCTTCCAGATGAATTGGATGAATTCGATGAATTGCTACTTCCGGTACCCGATGCTGTAACACTATTTCCCTGGCTTACGGATAAATTAGCAACTGTCCCCTCAATTGGTGCTGTAACGACTGAATCCTGTGTCGCTTGATACGATAACGATGCAGCCGTCAACGCTGCTTGCGCTTGTGAGATCACACCTGCCTGATTGTTATAATCCGCCTGCGCTTGCAGCCAATCAGCATTTTCTTCAATATAAACGGGATCGGTTTTCTGCAAATCTGATGGATTTGGAACTCCCTTATCATTGATAAATGTCTGATTTGCTTTAAATAACGCTGACTGCAAAGAATTCATTTTTGCCTGGGCGGTATTTAGATTATTTTGAGCACTCAAATAACTTGCGTATGCCGTTGCCTTGTCCTGCTGATTTGCAGTTGCTTTTACTTTAAACAAATTTTCTCCCTGAGTTACATGGTCTCCATTTTTGACATATACGGCCTCAATAATACCAGTTGAAGGAGAAGTTACACTTGTTTGAGAATCCGCACTGACATTTCCACTCTCTGAGATTGTTGAAATGATAGTTTGTCGCTGTGCTGTTGCTGTTTGGTATTGTGAACCGGAGCTTTTCTGTCCGAACACTTTTGTTCCGGCAAACCAGAGAAGTAATAAAACGACGACGAGAATTAGTGCCTTTTTAATTACAGACAAACTGCGAATGCGGGCAAGCAATGATTGTGGCTTATTTTTAGCCAAACTTGCTGAACTCATGATACTAAAATTATAATTTCGCGATACTTAATTAATGCTTTATGAACCATAATTGAATTATAAACTAAAACTCAAGTGCCAGCTACTAACTGCTAATTACGAATCGTCCAAACCTACTTGTCATTGTCGCAGTACCTTTATCATCAATCATATACCCATCATAACCAGGTAACTTTTCAATGAACCGAATGCCTTTCTCACCCATTGCAAATGCAGCTGTTGCAAACCTATCCGCGTCATATACTGTCGGGCCGATAACCGTCATGCTGGCAATCCCTTTAAGGGGATCATCCGGTTTGTGGGGATTGTAAATATGTTGTCCTCTGACATAGAGTCCTGACGTTGCAATCCCCTTGTTTTCAAGCCAAACGACTTTAACAATTTCTTCCCGGTTAAAAGGATTTCGAATACCGACGGTCCATCGCTCAGTCTTTTCATTTCTCCCCGAAACCTGGATGTCTCCACCTGCATCAACAAAAAAATTATGAAATCCTTGATTTTTTAACAGTCCATAGGCGTTATAAATTGCCCAACCTTTCACAATTCCTGACGGGTCAATAATGCCGTTGTGCGCAATATTAAAATAGCCGTTTGATTCTCTTCTTGTATCATCGGCCAGTTGAAGGATCTGGCGAACATCAGTGCTTACTTGCTTTTTAGTTATTTCGCCGGAGTTAAGTCGAGAAATTTCACTGTCTTTTTTGTATGTGCTGAACATGCGGTCAATGGATGCAAAATAATCAAAGACGCCCGCAATGTCGGATTCGGTCACCTGTGGATCGACAACTTCAATTGTAATTGGCATGCCCATGAGAAGTCGAGTACGCTTCATATTTATTTCGCTTGTGATAATGCGCTAGCCAAAGACTGCATAAAAGCCTGGCTGGAATCAGTTGCACCTGAAACGATATCAACGTTTGCGGATTGCGCCTGAATTGCTTCTTGCTTAAGTACCGGCATGGCTTGCTGATTTATTTGAATTGAATCATCTCTGTCGTTTGGATACTGCAAGAACTGCACATCCGAAATTTTCCCGTTTTGAATCGTTGCCTGCACTTGGATTGTACCGTATATAGCATCCGCTGCTGAACCAGTATATGTCCCGTCTTTATACGCCCTTTGAGAAGTATTTACGCTTGCTTCTGTTGCTGTAGTATCTGATGTATTTTTATTTGTTGAAACCGGTACCGCAGTTGTGGAATTATTGTGATAAATCGAATATAAAACAAAAACTACAATAACAAATCCAACCAATAATAATTTCTTCATGTACTTATTTTATTGCGTATTCCTTTAATCTTGCTTAAACACAACGAGATAATCTAAACAAAAACAGCCCCGATTAGATCGGAGCTGTTCTCATCGCTGCCAAAGCTTTTTTTACGGAGTTGGCGTTACTGTCGGCATGTTATGCCCACCAAACTTTCCAAACCGTCCTTTCCCAGGCCCAAACGGACGAAGATATTGTAATGGAATATTATTCTGACTCGCCCAATTCTTCAGGTCCTGCATATTCGACTGCATTTGCGCACGCCTTTGCGCAGGAGTCATAGTTTTGAGATTTTGTTTATCACTTTGCATCTGACTCAGAAGCTCGTTATGTTTATCCAAAATCAGTTGTTTCTGAGAAGATGTGATCTTCCCCGTATCAACTAAATTCTGCAGATAATTTTCATAATTTGCTTCTCTTTGAGTCTGCATCTCCTTTTGATGTTGCGTAAAAACTGACTGCACATCATCCTTGTTGAGATGAAATTTATCGGCAATTTCCTGTATAAGAGATGAAACCCCATTTTGCCCATTAGCAGGAGTTTGAGCAAATGCGTTCGTAGCGACAACCAGCCCGCCACTTAAGACACTTATAGCCGCAACAGTTAATATTAATTTCTTTGTCATTCACTCACCTCACTTTCATTGATAAGAATCGATAAAATAATAAGCGATGCCGCAATGTCTTTAGATTCGCGGCGCCCCTCATTAAGTTTTGGGAGTATATAAAGGAGAACTTAAAAATCGCTTTAACTAAATTAACAACAACAAAGTTTGGTGGAGCGAGGTACAAAAATTTTTCGGTTGCACTTGAACGCGGTGAATTGCAACGGAGAAAATTTTTTCGTGCCGAGCGGCACTCTAGGAAGCTATTACTGGAAGCGTAATCGTAAAAGTAGTTCCTTTTTTCGAAGTATTTTCTACTTCTATTGAACCATTATGAGCATTGATAATTTTCTTTGCAATCGAAAGCCCTAAGCCATGTCCATCTGCCTGAGAGCGGGACTTATCTGCACGATAAAACCGATCAAAAATATGCGGTAAATCAGCATCAGCTATGCCAATTCCTTGATCAACAATTGCAATTGCCACTACATTTTTCCGTCTCTTGGAAGAAACGCTTACCGTAGTTTTCGAATGACTATATTTAATCGCATTATCAAATAAATTGATGAAAACTTCAGTAAGTCGTTGCATATCGCCCTTCACCATACCCTCAATGGTAAAAATAGTAAAAGTAATGCGTTTCTTTTTGGCCATAGGCGATACTTTTTTATACGCAGCTTGAATAACTTCCTGCAAAACAACTTTATCAGTTACTTCCTCATCTTTTTTATGCACATGCGCCAATTGCAAAAGTCTGTTGGCAAGCTGCTGCAATTTCCCCAATTCTTCCAGATTGCTTTCTATCAAATTTCGTGCGTCTTTATCATTCAAATGCTTTTCCAGAAGTGTTGCTTCCATTTCCGCTCTGAGGGTTGCAATTGGCGTCCTGAGTTCATGCGATGCGTCTGAAATGAATTGGTTTTGTTCATCTACCATCACCTGAATAGGACGAAGCGTCCTCCCTGCAAGAAAATAGCCCGCACCTCCTGCAAGAACAAATATAATGCCATTAATGATAATCAGTGAAATCTGAAGCCTCGTCTTCACATCCTGCAGTTGATCAAGGGTAATAATTGCATTAGGCGGAGTCGGCAATTGTAGCTGATTGCTCTGCTGCTGCAAATAATGAATTCTATCAATCACCCGTTGAATTTCAAACGTCGATTCCCGATAAAAAGCAAGACTAAAGGTAATACTCACGAGCATAGTAATAAGGAGATACCAAGCAGTTAATTTGAGGCGTGCGGATTGGAACATAATTGGCTCACTCTCTAATCGTATAACCGCGGCCGCGAATGGTGTAAATCAAAGAGTCATCACCGGTAATATCAATCTTATCACGAAGATGCTTCACATGCACTTCAATAGTGCTGGGTAAAACATCTGATTCATAATCCCAAACGTGGGAGATAATTTGATCTTTTGTCATAACGACATTTTTATTGCGCAATAAATATTCAAGCAGTGAAAATTCTTTTGCGGATAACTCAATCATTTTGCCATTGCGCTTGACAGTGAACGTTTTTGGATCAAGTGTCAGATCTTTTATTCCCAACACAGGATCATTTGTTTGTTGTGGTCTTCGAACCAATGCCCTGATGCGCGCAAATAATTCTTCAAATGAAAATGGCTTGACCATATAATCATCCGCTCCGACATCAAGTCCCGTTACTTTATCCGAAATTTGACCTTTTGCAGTTAACATCAAAACTGGTGTATGAATACCTTCGGTTCGTATACGTTTGCAGATCTCAATACCATTCATTCCGGGTAGCATAATGTCTAAAATAATTAAACTAAACTCCTCACCGATCGCGAAATCCAACCCATCCTTACCATTATTCACAACATCAACAGCATATTTCTGAAGCTCAAGTGCACGCTTCATCGCGTGCGCCAATTTCATTTCATCCTCAACAATTAAGATTCTCATGTGATAATTGTAAAACTGTAAACTTTACGTTCGCTTAAGATTTGAGTATTGTACCGTGATTACTTCTGTTTTTCAATATTTTGTATTGCATCCCAGATGATGTTGAAGAAAAATTGATTGGCATAATCACTCGGATGAGCGCCGTCTCGTGCTACGAATTTTTTACGAGTTTTCTTATCATAATAATCATTTCCCCGTTTACGGTAAAAATTAAGATACGTGACACGTGGCACTTTCTTTGCTAGTTCTGCATACACCTTGCTCAATTCTTCAGTTCGGTAATCAAAAACATAATCGAAGGGAAAGAGAAAAAAACCTACATTTCCGATATTTACACTGTGACATAAAATAATATGATCTGTTATTTTACTTGTTTGCTGTAAAAAAGTTAGTAAGCGCTTTTGCAGAGTTTTATAATTACTAAAAAACATAATATCGTTTGCTCCAATTCCTATGACAATATATCCATACTGGTTGTAGCGAGCTTTCTCAATTTGTTTTACCAAATCGGAAACCTTTGCGCTGTTTTCTGCTAAAACTTCAACCGTTGCATTATTTTCTTTTGAGGCAATAAGAGCTCCAAAAGTTTTTTTAGTATGCTCAATCCCCGCTCCATACATTGAACTATCCCCCAGAAGAAGAATATGCTTAGAAGGATTTTTATTAGATACGTAAAACGTGGGAAATGATTTATTTGTTTTGATAAGTTTATTCACTCGTCCAAATCGGACTGCCATTATTCCGCAATAAAAAATAAATAATGCAAGTAAGATAATTCCAAGCATGCTAGTAGTGTATCAAAAACAAAAAAAAACATCTTTTCATTCTTGACGGGACAAATGAAAAAAGATAATATAAAAATCTCATGCCAAAAGAAGAAAAGGATAAAAAAGAAGAAGTTTGCCCCAAATGCGGCTCCAAACTTGGAGAAGTTATGGAGACCAGAACAGGAAAAAAGCTCCAGCGCTGCTCAGCCGGATCATGGGATCCAGAAACTAAGAAAAATGTCGGCTGTGATTATGTTAAATGGCTTCAAGTCGAAGATAAACCTCTTGATGAGAAATGTCCAAAATGCGGAAATCCCCTCATCCTCGCAACCACTCGCTTTGGTAAAAAGATGAAAAAATGTTCAACGGGCAAATGGAACAGCGAAACGAAAAAAGTCGAAGGCTGCGACTATGTAGAATGGATCAACGGAACAACAGAACCGCTAGATGAGGAGTGTCCCGACTGCGGAAACAAATTGGTACTCTTTACTACAAATGCCGGTAAAAAGATGAAAAAATGCTCAACAGCAGGCTGGGATTCCAAAAAACGCAAAGCAACGGGATGCCCTTATATTTACTGGCTCAAACCAAGTGAATATCCACAAAAAGAAAATCTCGACAGCGGCGGTGAAGAATTCCTTCCTCCAGAACCGGAAGAGTAATTTATCTTATTAATACTCCCCCCAAAGCAATTGCCTGATCTATGACTCTATTATATTCCTCTTTGTTTTGATGCGGATTTGCATGTCCTTGATTGCCGCCCAATCCGAATACTCGCATATGGGGAAAAGAAGGACGAAGATCACGTTCGGCTGCTTGAAAATTAATTACCGGATCTTTTTTTGGATCTTGTGGATGTAAAACATTTACTATGGTATTATCACGATTTACAACGGCTGCCAAAGGTGGCAGAAATCTTTTCCCATGATAGAGCATCTGTCCCTGATCCCATAAAAGATCAGGCATAGCGGCATAACCTGCAAATGGATCATGATATGCTTCTATATCAAAAACTTCGGTCAGAAGTGTACCTCCGTGATATTCAGGAATTCCCGCAATTGCCTGTGCGACTCCATTAAAACGTGTATCTTTCAAATCAGGGGTTGGATCATCCATAAAGATCATGGGGAACCGAAATTTGTCGCCAACATGTTGTGTTATTGCCCCCGCTATCTGCACTCCCATGCTATGACCATAAATAGAAAGATACTCAACACCGAGTTCTTCTTTTATTGCAAGAAGATCTTTGGCGAGTCGAGGAATTTGTAGTCCTGTTTGTGCGTAATGTGCATACATGACCGGACCGAGTTGCTTAAGTGCAGGGAGATCCTGGGCAAGACCTTTTGAATCACTCACCGTAACCCCACCAAGCACCAGAACTGCAGATTCTGATCGTCTTTTCTCACCTGGCAGAAATCTTATGGAGGATCTTGTATCCAGCATTTCCGCAAGCTTTGGCAGCTGATCAACTACAACAGCACCTCCTAGTGCCTTTGCACCTGTGCCCAAAAACCACCGTCTGCTTCTTAATTTTTCACTCATAGTATTTTTTCTTATTCCAAATACTTTTTGTAAAATGCGACGGTGTCTTGCATAGCTTCATCAAAACTTGGTCCTGAAATATTGTGTCCGCCTGTAGGAAACTCATTCATCCTATGCACAACAGTTGTCGCATCAAACAATTTTATAAGATCCCTATTATATCCTATATTAACGACTGTGTCATCCTGCGCCTGATCGATCTGAATCGCGCCCTTTAAATCGGAAAGATAACTCACCGGTGCAAGATCGTGCCAGAAATGATTTTTCAGATCGGGCTTGCCATAAAGTCTTTGTAATTGTCTACGGAGTCTAAAACTCGCAGATGTAGTCGCTTCAGGATCTGTCGGGCTTGGCTGATAACTCGGATCATTTAATTTATATTTTTGTAAATCAGTGTAGGTATATCCAGCTCCGGACCAAATGACAACTGCAGGGATATCAGGTTTTGTCGCCCATGCACGCATGACAATATTCCCTGCCATACTATGTCCCCAGAGACCGATTTTTTTTGGATTAATTTGTAAATCCTCTCCTGGTGTCGCACTAACAATCGGAGTTGCTGAAGTAGATGCTATATGCGTTGCCTGTAAAGCAGCATAAGCATTTAGTGTATCCTTTACATATCCTGCCGAATAATATGCACCAGCAGGCTCCCCTTCTGAATCACCATTGCCGCGTAAATCAATTTTGAAAACCACAAATCCATTCCGCGCCAAATAATCTACGTAATCAACATAGCGACCAAGCGTCGTATACTCTTTTGGCGGAATATATCCGTGAACAAAAACAATTGCCGGCCAACCTCCATCCGGTGGTGTGCCTGTCGGTACAGTGAGTAAACCATTTATTTTTAATCCATCCGATAAATAGCTGGTGAGATAAGAAATATAATTTGCATTCTGATCAATTTGCTGCAAATCGCTGAGACTACTTTTATAGGTCAATTGACGTAAGTATGGAATCGTCAGATCTTCATAAGGATACGGTGTGGGAGTTGGAACGATTATGGTTTTGTAAACCACTTTCTGAATCGTTTTTCTTAATTCAACTGCAGGAGCAGCATTACTTTGCCGAAGGTAAAACACGCCAACAGTAAGACCAAAAAGCACAACAAATGAAATCCAGAACCGTTTACCCCTATTCATACTTGAGGTTACATTATAACAGCGGATTTATAACATGCAAAAGGGAAATCGTCTTTACAAACTCTCAGCTCGAGGACGTTGAAATTGCAAATATTTTTCTTTGCAGACTTTTTTGTCAAATGCCAATCCCGTTTCCTTATCGCGACAAGCCAAACAGCAAATATAATGATAGTGACACAAGTCATATTCACAATTGACGTACGAATCGCAGGCAACTCCGCAATGCATGCATTTCCCAACGATTTCATGCTCTGAAGATTCGGTATTAAATCCAACCGTCAGGCGCTTATCAAACACATATAATTTACCTTTAAAATGCTGATTGGGATATTTTTCCATATAAGTAACAATCCCATCTTTGAGTTGATAGACATCATTAAATCCATTATCAACCAAAAATCCTGAAGCTTTTTCACATCTAATTCCGCCTGTACAAACTGTGACTACGGTTTTGTTCTTTAAATGTTCCAATCGTGGTAGCACATCCGGCAAATCATAAAAATTATGAATTCCAGACGGTATAAAATTTTCAAAGTAACCCGAAATATATTCGTAGTCATTTCGCATATCAACAATGTAAAACTCTTTTCCATTCTCAAACCATGCGTGTAGTTCTTCTGCTAAGAGATATTTTCCAGTAACTTGGTTTGGGTTTAATCCTTTAATCTTTGTTGTTACAACTTCAGGACGATATTTTACTGATAATTTCGGAAAAGCCTCACCTGTCCCTTTACTTTTTTTATAAGAAATCCCTTTGAAATAGGTACTTTTCTCCATTGCTTTGATATATTTTTCGGTGTCCTCAACGGTACCTTCAACAGTCCCATTAATTCCCTCGTCAGCGACAATAATACGGCCTTTCAAATTAAGTTTCAAACACAAATCCCGCTGCTCGTCCCGAACGTTTTCTGCTTCAGGAATTGAAATATATTTATAATAAAGTAACACTTGATACTGAGGCTTTTTCATATGACTGATTATAGCAAAAAAAGCTACACGGCTCTAGTTACGAGGAAAATAAAGATAACACCGGCAATTGTTAGGAATAACATTTTAAATGACGAGTGATGGCTATGTGCTTCGGGAAGCAACTCACTTGCGCCAATATACAAAAGAAATCCGGCAAAAAATCCTAAATAGAGTTGCAAAATGTTATCAGGGATCAGAAATATAAATGTTGAAAGTACTCCAAGAACAGGAGCTATAGCATCAAGAATAAGAAGTCTAAAAGATTTCTGTATCGTGTTTTTATTTGTCAGCATGAGCGTCACTGTATTGAGTCCGTCTGAAAAATCATGGGCTATAACCGCAATCGCTATTAATAAACCTACCTGTTGATTTACATGAAATCCCAACCCAATTCCGACGCCGTCGAGAAAACTATGGAATGATAATCCAAGAGCACCGAAAAGTCCGACTGCTTCACTATGATGATCAAAATGATGCTCCTCAGTGTTGTGATCCATTTCGTGAGAATGATGAATGATGATAGTTTTCTCCAAAACATGGAACGCGAGAAATCCGACGACAACGGCAATAAAAGCATTAATTATTGGAAATCCTTTTTCAGCACTCAATGAAACAACTTCTGGGAGAATGTCAAAAAAACAAACTGCCACCAGAACGCCTGCAGTAAAACTCATTATATAATGCAATTTATCCCGATTCTTAATTCCGAATATCCCGCCAATAAACGTTGAAAGAAAGGAGCAAATTGATAAAAGAATAGCTTCCATATTATTTTTGACAATTAGGGCAAAGACCGAAGAACTCGAGGCTATGCCGTTTTATTACTAATTTTTTCTTCTGTTGAATTTCTTTTTCAAGTTCATCGATATGACAATCGGAAATATCTTCAATTTCACCGCACTTTTCACAGATAAAATGATGATGATCAGCTGCCGGACCATATTCATATCTGAATTTCCCTTCATTAAACTGGACTGGAACAACCAATCCCTTTTCAGCGAACGTATTAATTATCCTGAAAATTGTCGCTTGATCTGCCTTGATTTGTTTTCTATCTAAATATCCTGAAACAGTGGCAATATCGACAGGTTTAGCTGATCTTTCAAGTACTTGTAAAACTCCAAGACGCGCGGGAGTAACTTTAAGATTTGCGTTTTTTAATTCAACTTTACAATCGTGGATTTGTGACTTGGCCATAAATGCAACTCAATTGCATTTAGTATATGCGACTTACTTGCATTTGTCAAGAAGCATCTATCTCTGAATCGACTGTGGTGAGGAGATTGTTAATGTCAAAAGGTTTGGGAAGAAATTTATTAGCTCCTGAGGCAATTACTGATTTTCGAGCCGTAGGATGTGCGGAAATCATTACAATTGGAATCCGCTTAGTCCGCTCGGAATGCTTAAGTTTTCGGCAAATTTCCCGACCGTCTTTACCCGAAAGTAAGACATCAAGGATTATGAGTTCTGGTAATTTTGATTCATCCGAAAGCCGCTCGGCATGTCCCCCGTCTTTACAGGTCTTCACTGTATAACCGGCGTCTTCCAGGACACATTGCAGGGCATCCAGAATGTCTGAGTCGTCATCAACGACAAGGATTTGTTCCATAAAGAAAAGATGATTATACTTATACGCTAATGGAAATTCGATGAGAATTGGGTAAGAATTCGCTTAAAAAACGTATTATATGATCTTTGTGTTGCAACAGAATTAATTATTTTGTTAGACTAAGAACACTATCAATAAAATCTAACGTACTGCCATGGGATATATAAAAAATTACGACCAGCTCGCGACCAATGACAACAGAAAAATTGTTCTTGACCTCATCGAAGTAGCATATGCGGCAATTCAACCGCAACTAGTCTTTGAGCATAACTTTTCACTTGATGGTGATACTCTTACAATCTTGGATAAAAAATTTGACCTGAGTAAATTTGACGGCATCTTTTTACTCGGTTTTGGTAAAGGGAGTGCCGGAAACTGCAAATTGCTCGAGGAGAAACTCGGCGATCGCATTATCGATGGCTATGATATCGATGTTGTTGAAGATCCTCAATTTAAAAAAGTACACTACACCAAAGGCACTCATCCCCTGCCTTCAGAAGAAAATATCGCGTTTACTAAGCATGCAATTGAACATTTTGAAAGCTCAGGAGAAAATCATTTGGTAATAATCGTCACCTGTGGTGGTGGATCGGTACTTTTTGAAGCGCCAAATAAACTTTCACTTGATGAAATAACTGCGGTAAATAAAGCATTACTTGAATCCGGTGCCGACATCACTGAAATGAATTCGATTCGCAAACATCTCTCACGTGTTAAAGGCGGCGGACTCGCCAAAATTCTTTATCCATCAACTGTTGTCAACCTTATCTACTCCGATGTCCCAGGAAATGATTTATCTGTTATAGCATCAGGACCACTTGTTTCGGATCACTCAACCATGGATGATGTTAAAAATATTATCAAGAAATATGATCTTACAAAAAAAGTAACTGTCCCCGACGATGCATTTTCCGAGACTCCAACCGATCCGAAATACTTCAAAAACGTGCATAATATTTTAATGCTTAGTAACCATACAGCACTAACAGCCATGGAAAAAGTTGCCAAAGAAAAAGGGATAAATGTACATATATTTTCAGATAAATTGCAGGGTGATGCAAGAACACTTGGTGAAAAATTACTTAAAGAAACTGCTCCCAAACAACTATTGCTCGCAGGCGGGGAATCAACAATTAAAGTCACCGGACATGGCAAAGGTGGACGAAATCAGGCTCTGGTTCTTAACGCGCTCTCTCATATAAGTGGAGATACAATTCTCGCCTCATTTGGCTCTGATGGATGGGATTTTTATGAGCTCGCCGGCGCTCTTGCCGATGGCGAAACCCATACAAAAATGCAGGAAATGAACTTGGATCCAAAGCCTTTTATCGAAGATGATAATAGTTACGAATTCTGGATGAAAACAGGTGATGGAATCCAAACAGGCCATCTGGATTCAAATGTCTCTGATTTATATATCGTTTTTAAACCCTCTTAATAATTTTCAATTCTCAATTTTCATTGAATGATTCAATTAATTAATTTTCAAATTTGAAACATTGGTCATTGAAAATTGATTGAAAATTAGAAATTGTAAATTGAAAATTGCTCTCATATTTCCTAATTCATAATTTGATAAAAGCTGCTATAATGACTCTGTTTTACATGAAAAATCTTGAGGAATTAGCTAAATTAATCCGTTACTTCATACTTCTTTCAACAACAGAAGCCGGCTCAGGTCACCCTACATCTTCACTCTCAGCAGTCGAGCTCATGACAGTGCTCTTTTTCGATGGTATTTTTCGCTATGATTTTGATACTCCCAAAAATCCCAACAACGACCGCTTGATCTTTTCAAAAGGCCATGCATCCCCGCTTTTTTATGCACTGTTTGCAGCCGCTGGTGCAATCACAGAAGATGAGTTGAAAACGCTTCGAAAATTCGGCAGCCGACTCGAAGGCCACCCAACTCTTGAATTTCCATTCACTCAAGTTCCAAGTGGATCTCTCGGTCAAGGGCTTTCAAACGGAATCGGTATGGCAATTAACGCAAAATATTTAGAGAAAATTCCAGCAAAGACCTATGTCCTTTTGGGTGATAGTGAAATTGCAGAAGGATCAGTTTGGGAAGCGTTAGAGATTGCAAAGCATTATAAACTTAACAATCTTATCGGCATTATCGATGTTAACCGTCTCGGACAAAGCAGAGAGACTCTTGATGGACATGCTATTAAAACCATTGCCAAAAAAGTTGAAGCTTTTGGTTGGGAAACAATCATCGTTGATGGACATTCGATTCCTCAAATCCAAAAAGCCTTTGCCAAAGCCGAAACAGTAAAAGACAAACCAGTCATGATCGTTGCAAAAACATTCAAAGGTCATGGCATCTCCTTTCTCAATGACAAAGAAAACTGGCACGGCAAAGCGCTCAGTCCTGACCAATTTCAAGACGCCTTAAAGGAATTAGGGAAAATAGAGTACAAACTTCGAGGCAAAGTTCTTAAACCAAAAGTGGTGAGACAAACACCCATAAAGCCACACACGGTTAAAATGACACCGTATGAAAAAGACCAAAAAGTCGCCACCCGTAAAGCATACGGTGATGCGCTGAAATGTCTTGTAGCAATGGACCCGAACGTCGTTGTGTTGGACGCCGAGACAAGTAACTCGACTTTTTCAGCAAAAGCCAGCGAAGTTGCACCTGAAAGATTTTTTGAGATGTACATTGCAGAGCAAAATATGGTAGGTGTTGCAGTTGGATTGTCACGAGTTGGTAAGATTCCATTTGTTTCAACGTTTGCTGCATTTTTCTCACGCGCTTTTGATCAGATTCGGATGGGACAATATGCAGATGCAAATGTCAAATTCGTCGGCTCACATGCCGGTGTCTCAATCGGCGAAGACGGCTCCTCGCAGATGGGACTTGAAGACATTGCTATGTTCCGAACGCCAATGGGAAGCGTAGTTCTTTATCCCAGCGATGCTGTCTCAACGGAAATGTTGGTCATGCAGGCTGCCAAACACCACGGCATGGTCTATATCAGAACAACCCGAGCCGACACCCCGGTACTCTATGGTAAAAATGAGATGTTCCCCATCGGCGGCAGTAAAACACTTCAAAGCAGTAAAAACGATGTAGTCACTGTAGTTGGCGCTGGAATTACTCTTCATGAAGCTCTCAAGGCGTATGAGGAATTAAAAAAAGAAAACATTTTGATTCGTGTTATCGACTTGTACAGTATCAAACCATTAGATATTAAAACACTTGTTAAAGCAGGTAAGGAAACCAAAGCCATCGTCACTGTTGAAGATCATTTCGAAGAAGGCGGCATCAGTGAAGCAGTAAAGGCTGCATTGGTCAATGAAAACGTATACGTCTATTCACTCGCTGTTACCAAAATGCCACACAGTGGCAAACCCCAGGAGCTCCTTGATTATGAAGAAATTTCCAGCAACGCCATTGTCAAAAAAGTAAAACAACTCCTCAAGAAATAATATAACTTCATATATCGTAAAAGCTTGACGTCTTCTTATTTTTAAGAGATGATAAGTAGTAACTTACATTTTATGCTTGCAGATTTATACGAAGATAAATTAAAAGATCTTGAGGAAAAAGCTGAACATGCGCGCGAACTTGTCATCAACTCGCTTCTCGAAGCTGGATCGGGACACTCAGCTGGACCACTCGGGATGGCAGATGTCTTTACAGCGTTCTATTTTCATATTCTCAATCATGACCCCAAGAATCCTGATTGGGAAGACCGCGATAGACTTGTGCTTTCAAATGGCCACATCTGCCCGATCCGCTACGTTTCTATGGCTCAAGCTGGATACTTTCCTATTGAAGAATTAAAAACACTCAGAAAAATAAACTCACGCCTTCAAGGACATCCGCACAGAACTGCTTTACCGGGATTGGAAACAACATCTGGGCCGCTAGGTGAAGGCATCGGACAGGCAATCGGCATTGCACTCGCTGCGGATCTGGACAAAAAGAAATACTATACCTATGTCATAACTGGTGACGGTGAATTGGATGAAGGAAATATTTGGGAATCGGTGATGTTTGCCGGAAAAAATAAGATTAATAATCTCATTATGGTGATTGACCGAAACAATATTCAAATTGACGGCTTCACCGAAGATGTCATGCCGCTTGAACCACTCAAAGAAAAATTTGAAGCATTTGGCTGGCATGTGCTAGAATCCGATGCGCATAATATCAAACAATTCGTTGATAGAGTCAATGAAGCACATGCGATTTATGAAAAACCAACAGTAATCATCGCACACTCAATCCCGGGCAAAGGCGTTGATTTTATGGAAAAAGACTTCCACTGGCACGGAAAACCCCCAAATGCAGATGAAGCGAAAAAAGCGCTTGAAGAAATAAGAACGCTTGGCGGAAAAATTGAAAGTGAACATAAATAAATTATGTTAAATCCTAACCTAAAACTAAACGAAAAACTCTTTGATGAAGACGTCGAGGTTCAACCTACACGTGCTGGTTTTGGCAGTGGACTTTTGGCATTGGGAGAAATTAATCCAAATGTCGTCGCTCTCGCTGCGGATTTGACCGAATCAACACAGGCGCATAAATTTGCAGAGAAATTCCCAGAAAGATTTTTCCAGGTCGGCATTGGTGAACAAAATATGGCGGCAATTGCAGCAGGACTCGCAGAAAGTGGAAAAATCGCTTTTATTTCATCGTATGCAACATTTTCACCGGGGAAAAATTGGGAGACACTTCGCACAACAGCAGTTTATAATGAGGCAAATGTTAAAATTGCAGGACACCATTCAGGGATCATGACTGGACCTGACGGGGCAACCCATCAAGCAACTGAGGATATCGCAATCACCCGCTGCTGGCCCAAAATGCATGTCTATGTCCCCTGTGACGCGATTGAATCACGAAAAGCGACAATTGCGTCAGTTGATATCAGCACTCCAGTGTATCTGCGTTATACGAGAGACAAAACGCCTGTCATGACAACCGAAAATACTCCATTCAAAGTCGGCAAAATGCAGACGTTTTGGGTAACCGAACATCCCAAAGCAACAATTTTCGCAACAGGTTATATGCTGTATTATGCGCTTGTTGCAGCAAAAGAACTTGAAGAAGAAAAAATTCCTGTGCTTGTTGTAAATGCGGCAACAATCAAACCGCTTGATGAAGAAGGAATTCTCGAATCAACTCGCGTATCTCAAGCTGCAGTAACGGTTGAAGACCATCAAGTTGAAGGTGGAATGGGCTCGGCAATTGCTGAACTACTTGCCAAAACCACTCCACTTCCGATAGAATTTATAGGGTTGCAAAATACTTTTGCCGAATCCGGAACTCCGAAAGAGTTAATCGAAAAATACGGAATGGATGTAAAAGCTATCAAGCAAGCCGTTAAAAGAGTAATTAGGAGAAAATAAACTAAAACCATGGATGCTGCCCTTCTCGAAGAATTAAAAACTATTATAAAAGGTGACGTTGCGACTGATGATGAAACGCTTATGAAACATAGTCATGACGCGAGTCTTTTTGAGGTCAAACCACAAGTCGTCGTCTATCCAAAAGACGCATCAGACGTAGAAGCTCTTATCAAATTCGTCTCCAAACACAAAAAAGCTCATCCTCACCTCTCTCTTACTGGACGCTCGGCCGGAACTGATATGGGCGGAGGTTCGATCAATGATTCAATCATTGTCGACTTCATGAAATATTTCACCCGCATCGGTGCAATAAAAAATAATGTCGGTACCGTAGAACCCGGAGTTTTCTATCGAGATTTTGAGAAAGAAACTTTGAAACAAGACCTCATTTTTGCTTCCTATCCTGCTTCCCGTGAACTTTGTGCGATTGGCGGAATTGTTAACAATAACTCAGGTGGTGAAAAATCACTCATGTACGGCAAGACAGAAAATTTCGTCAAAAGAACCAAAGTCGTTCTCGCAGATGGAAATACCTATGAACTTAAACCTCTAACTCGTCAAAAACTCAGAAGTAAATTGGCGAAGAATGATTTTGAAGGAAAAGTCTACAAAGGTATTTATAATTTAATTAAGAAAAACTACGCGCTTTTGGAAAAAGCCAAACCTCAGGTTAATAAAAATTCTGCTGGTTATTTTCTCTGGAATGTATGGGACAAAGAAAAAGATATATTCGATTTGAACAAACTTTGGACAGGTGCACAAGGAACGCTTGGCATGATGCTTGAGGCTGATTTGGAATTGGTGCAGGTCCACAAACATCGAGAGATGGAAATCATTTTCCTTCATGATCTGACACATCTGGGAGAAATTATAGATGCAGTTTTGCCGCTCAAACCTGAAAGTTTTGAAAGTTATGATGATAATACCCTCAAACTAGCACTTCGATTCTTCCCCGAATTCGCCAAACAGCTTGGTCCGGTCGGACTTGTTCAATCCGGACTTGCTTTTGCACCGGCCTTTATGGAAATGTTTGTCGGTAAGCTTCCCAAACTCATATTGCAGATCGATTTTACCGGTAATGATCCTGAAGAATTAAAACAAAAAATTGCTCAATTGCGAGAGAAATTAAAGCCGCTGCATCCTGAAACAAAAATTGCAATTGAAGATCAGGAAAAACGCTATTGGCTGGTGAGACGCGAAAGCTTTAACCTTCTTCGAAACAAGATACGTGATAAACATACAGCACCGTTCATCGATGATTTTGTCATTAATCCTCATGATATCGGTGAAGTGCTTCCCCAAATTACCGATGTCGTCAAAAAGCATCCTGAATTTATTTATACAGTAGCCGGTCATATCGGGGACGGCAATTTTCATATTATCCCACTAGTAGATATTACAAATCCCAAAGTTCTTGAGGCTATTCCAGTTATTTCTGATGAGGTATACAAAATTATCAGTAAATATCATGGATCAATTACCGGCGAACACAATGATGGCCTCATTCGCACTCCCTATCTTGAAGGAATGTACGGGAAAGAAATTATCAAACTCTTTGAGCAAACCAAACACATTTTTGATCCCGATGGTATTTTCAATCCCCGCAAAAAAGTTCATGGCAACCTCACCTATGCCATGGATCACATCCGCACCAACTGGGACACCATCAAAGTGCCAGCAGTAAAATAAGCGCAGACTTCAACTTGTTATTGCAATTCCGGCAAAAACACTATAGTATAATTACATAAATGGATCAGGACATTCTCCAAAAAACAGCAAAAGCAATGGTCGCCCCAAGTAAAGGTCTCCTCGCAGCGGATGAAAGTGACAAGACATGCCAGAAACGATTTGACAGCGTTGGCGTGGAGTGTACCGAGGAAACGAGACGTGAATATCGAGGTATTTTACTTACTACACCTGGCGCAAATGAACACATGAGCGGTGTCATTCTTTATGATGAAACCTTCTGGCAAAAGACTGATGAGGGAAAAGATTTTACAAAATATTTGGAAGAAAATGATATTTTGCCGGGAATTAAAGTCGACAAAGGACTTATTGATATCCCCGATCATCCGGGAGAAAAAGTTTCCCAAGGACTGGATGATTTACCGGAGCGTATAAGAAAGTATGCAGATGCTGGCGCAAAATTCGCAAAATGGCGATCAGTTATCGCAATTGGTGAAGGCATCCCAACGGATGATTGTATCAATGCCAACGCCGACGTTCTCGCACAATACGCCTTTATCTGCCAACAGGTAAATGTCGTACCGATTGTAGAACCCGAAGTTCTCTTTGATGGCACGCATACGAGCCAGGAATGTGAAGAAGTAATGGCCAAAACGTTTGAGGCGCTTTTTAAAGCGATGAAACAAAAAAATATATTTATGCCTGGTGCAATTTTAAAAACCAGTATGGTCCTTCCTGGTAAAGAAAGCGGAACCTCGATTGATCATGATGATGTATCTGAAAGAACTGTCAGAGTACTTCATGATCATGTACCGAATGATCTGGGTGGTGTAGTATTTCTAAGTGGTGGGCAAACGAGTAACGATGCTTTTATCAATCTCAATCGCATCGCCAAAAAAGGCCCACATCCATGGGGTGTCACCTTCTCTTATTCACGTGCGCTGCAAGATCCAGTTCTCAAAGCCTGGGCGAAATCCCGAGATGACAAAGAATCTGTCCAAAAATTATTTGCGAATCAGTTGAATTTTGCAGGAAGAGCAAGCAAAGGCGAACTCGATGAATCCCAACTGCACAACGATGACTTCGTGACAAAATCCCAGGATCTCTAAGTACTCATGGACTACACACCCTTTATTTCTTCTGTCCTTTCTAAAGCTTCAGAGATAAGCATAAATAACTTTGGGGAAATTCAGGGGGCGACAAAAGCAGGAGATAATAATCAAGTGTTAACAAAAACAGATCTCGAAGTGGGAAAGTATATCGTTGGAAAAATAAAAGAAGAATACCCGAAACACAATATAATTGATGAGGAAGCTGGTGTAATTGATAATAATTCAGAATATACTTGGGTGATTGATCCAATTGATGGTACAAGTAATTTTGCTAGCGCTTCTCAGCTTTTTGCAACAATTGTTGGCTTGCTCTATCAAGATCAACCTATTGCCGGTGGCATGGTACTTCCCTATTTCAAAGAAATATACACTGCTGAAAAAGGGAAAGGAAGTTTTTGCAATGGTAAACAAATTCACGTAAGTGAGGAACCAAACATGCTAAACATGTTAATTAGTTATAATGTGGATGGTTTCCAGAATAACCCGGAAAAAACAGAGTTAGAATCGCACATCATAAAAGATATTATTTTGAACTGCAGAAATTTACGTAGCAGTGGAAGTATGCTTGATTGCATGCTTGTCGCACGCGGCACTTATGGTGGTGCACATCATAAAAATACAAAAATCTGGGATGTCGCAGGCACACAAGTTCTCGTTGAAGAAGCAGGAGGAGTATTCACAAACTATAATGGCGAAAAATTAAACTACAAGGATCACTTACAAAGAGCAAAAGAGCTTTTTCCCTTTTGTGCGGGTACGCCTGAGATCCATAAAAAACTCCAGGAAATCATTCACAGATATATAGATAAATAAGTTTATTTCACCTTCTCTTCCATCTTTTCTTTCGTCAACAATCCGGCCTGTGCACCGACTTTTCCGACTACCGATGCAGCATTATAAGAACCCCATTCCATTGCTTCCGACACAGACTTTTTCTGAAATGTAGCAGCAATAAATCCTGCAGTGAACCCATCCCCTGCTCCTGTCCTCTCCACGACTTCACAATCAAAAATACTCTGGTGATGGAAATCGCCTTTCTCATCCAATGCAAACGAGCCTTGTTTGCCATCGGTAATAACGATAATTTTCGGACCTAATTTCTTAATTTTTGTTAGCATCTCTCGTATATAGGTCATTTCATGATCCTGTGTTTCTTTTCCAAACAACAGGAGTTCCGCCTCCTCTTTATTTACAAAAAACATTTGTGTCTGTTGTACTACCTCATGTACAAGATCTTTTCCTTCTCTAAGCTGACGGGAACCCGGATTGAATGCTATTTTTGCCTTACATTTATGTGCGAATTCAAGTGCAGTTCTATATGGTTTTTCCCAAACATTGCCAAGACTTGTAATATATACCATATCTGTTGTGAAGTCCTGGAAATCAAATTCGTGTTTGCGGGTTACATCTTCAACAAAAAGCGTTCTGTCACCTTTGAAATTTATAATAACTGAAAAATTTGAAGGACCACTCACCTGATGAACCAACACGCGCTCAACATGTTCATTTGCAAGACAATTACGGATCTTCAGAGAAAATTCATCATCGCCTGTTTCGGTACACAGTGTAGCTTTAACTCCCAATCTTGATAACCCAACCGCTACATTTGTCGCATTCCCGCCAATCGCAAAATCATACCGGTCAACGTCAATTTTTTCTCCAAACCGAAAACACAACCCGCCGCTTGCTTTATCCAGATGCACATCCGACTTAGCGTGCGCCATAGTCATAAAAGCATCAATCGTCGATTCTCCAACAGTTATTACATTATAATGCCGATGTGGTTCTTCCATACTATACTCTAGCGTAGCATTTGGAAAAATAAAATGTCAAAGAGGAAAATTACCAGTCAAATCGTTAACGTTTTCCGGCCTGACCACGGGGTTGTATTTGCGGTAAAATTGGGGGAAATAACTGTGCAGGCTGAATTTTTGGTACTTCTGCCGGGACATGTCCCGGAACATCAAATCGAAATGATGGATTGATAAAATCACCGAAAAGCCCAATGAGCATTTTTGCTCCAAATTTTGCTTGATCAGTTCTAAATCCATTTACTAAATTTCTTAACTCATCATTTCCAGTCGTTACAACGTCGAACCAGCGATTAAGTTTGTCAGGTCTAACGCGCATATGTGCAGTAAAATCACCAGCTCTGGGAATCGTTATTTCAGGAAGCTTTTCCCCTTTTGCTTCAACCGGAATTCTCAAAACCCTGTGCGCAGCGGCGATACCTAACGTTCTTGATATGGCCAAAGTCCTATCATCGTGATCATCATACCAGGTATGTGACGCTTGATCATAAAGGTACTTGGCTCCGTCTCTCATATGGGATTTTTCACTAGCTCGTATGTCTTCCTTTTTCGCTAGAGCGACAACTTCAGCATTTAATTCCGCCGTAAATTGGAGCCATAAAGCATCAGGTGGAGGTTCAACCCGATGAATACCGTACAATTCTAATTGAGGATGCAGCATAACCGCAAGCTCACTCTCAAGTCCTCTACCAGCCATGGTAGAGCCATTATAACAAAATATGGCTAATATACAATAAAAACGTTTTGCAATTCTCCGGCTGATCCTTATAATGGAACAATGATCCGGCTATTTAAAATTTTTTTGGGGTTGATGGTGGTACTCTACGTTATTTGGTTTTATTTTAGTAAAACCTATCCCCAAACTCCATTTCAAACTTCTATTCTCTATTTCCTGGAACATAGTTATACACCTCATGTCGATTATAAAAATTATGTCATTGGCTTTTTGCCCTATTGGAAGATGGATCAAATACAAAATATTGAGCCAAATAAACTATCCGAGCTTAATTATTTTAGCCTCTCTGTTGGACCAGATGGCCATTTGCTAACAGTAACCAACGGTCAGGCTGATCCAGGCTGGAACAGCTGGACCAAACAATCAACGAAAGACTTTCTCACTAAATCTAAAATTATGGGAGCAAAAGTTACCGTTACTATTGCAGCTCAGGACAATCAGCTCATTGATAATATCCTCAATAATAATTCATTCCAACAAAATCTCATCTCAGATATCCTTAAGCAAGTAAAAGTAAACAAACTCGACGGCATTAACATAGATTTTGAATATACCGGCGAGCCAGATGACACTCTCCCGCCGAAATTCACCTATTTCAGTAAGAGACTCTCAACCGCGCTTAAAAACCAGGATCCAAATGCGCAGTTATCTCTAAGTATCATGCCACTATCCGCACGAAATAAAGATTTGTATATCTTCGAGCAGCTAGTGCCGATATATGATCGATTCATTGGGATGTCTTACGATTATTATGGACAAAGTTCTGATATTGCCGGACCCGTTGCACCGATGAATGGATTCAAAGACAATACGTATTTCTTTGATGTAACCACCACTTATTTTGACTACCTCAAGTATATCCCGAAAAGCAAACTTGTTATGGGAGTTCCCACCTACGGCTGGGAGTGGGCAGTTACTAACGGATCGGTTAAAAACAGCAGAACATATGCCTCAACGAGTCCAAATAGCTATGCCGCAGTCATATCATATGCGCGTGCTCGTGAAGACACCGATCTCAAACCTGCACAATGCAACTGGGATACTATATCAGAAGAGACATGGTGCTGGTTTACTGATAAGCAAACTGGTATTGATCATCAAGTATGGATCGCTGATAATCGAATGCTCCAATCCCGATTTGATTTTGCCAATAAATACAACCTAGGAATAGCTTTATGGACAGTGGGACTTGATAAAAATTACCCGGATATTTGGGACAAACTTAATGCCACTTTTGGAAATTAAGTCTTCTTTTGTATTACTATGACCTTTTTTGTCATCTTGACGAAGCTCTACAATAATGATTATATAAACAGATGAGATTATTCTCGAGAATTTTTCTCCTCTTCTCTTAGTCTACGCCCTAGGCGTAGTTATTTTTATTTCCGGTAGAGAACTACAGACTGCCAGAACAGCAACAAATGGTACAAACGTTGTTATCTCACAAGTGCAAATAACCGGAATTAAAGCAAACGACGAATTTGTTGAACTCTTTAATCCGACAAATTCCGCGATCGATCTTACCGCATGGCGGGTTCAAAGAAGAACCGCAAGTATAAGCGCTACAACAGCCAATCTTGTTGCGAGTCTTTCAGGTATAATTGCGCCCGTGGCTATTATCTTATTACCTCAAAAGAATCCCCTGCCAGTGGTTCTGCTGACAAAGTATATAGTACCTCAAATCATATTGCAGCAAATAATACCGTCCTCTTATTTAGTGATGCAGGTACAACGCTGGTAGACAAACTTGGATTGGGAACAGCTCAAGACAATGAAACCGCTTCTTTTACCACCAATCCAACTGCCGGACAAAGTGTTATTCGAAAAGCATTTTCCAATTCAACTGCAATTTCCCTTGCCCCTGGGGGAGCTGATGTTTTATTTGGAAACGGCTTTGATACCGATGATAATGCAACAGATTTTGTTTTACTGACTTCAGCAAATCCAAGAAATGCATCGAGTCCGGCTGCAGAATTAACTCCTACGCCAACAATTGCAACACCTACGCCAACTCCTACGTTAACTCCAACACCTACTCCAACTTCCGAAATAATTGTAAATGAACCTGTTAGACCTGGTGTGAGATTTATCTGCGAACAAACCAATCATGTAATTACCATTGCAGGTTTCCATTTCTCGATCCCCAGCATCCAGTGTCATTTTGTCCGCGAATAAGCAACTTTTCTTAAAATAAGTGAATGCTACTTGATTCTTACAACCACTTTACCCTGCTCTTAATTTCATCCTTTATGATAAAGCCCTGTTATTGAAAGGGGGTGAAAACGATATGGTAGACAATAAAAGACAACAAGACAATGCACAGGATGAAGATATGGGTCAAATGGGAGATCAATCTTCCTACTCAGGGCAAAAAGGAGGTCAAGCACAGAGTGATTTCAACTCTGATACTTCCAACACTGGTAGATCAAACGATCCTACAAGTGATTCATCACTGAGTGATGAAGATCTCTAAAGTATCTTCGCACAATACATAAAATGAAATGAGAGCAAGGCAGGTGGTCAATAGGCTACCTGCCAATAGCTTTTTTTGAATCATAGATATAAGCGAAGCATAAAGATTTTTTTCTGTTTCACTAGGGGGCGGACTGAGCTAAAGCGAGGGAGCCCGCCTGCGAGCGTAGCGAGACAGGGGTGGGAATCTCAAAATAAGGATCAATATCCCGCCTGAAACCAAGAAAAAAATTTTTATGCGTAGCTTTACGCTACACAACATCCAAACTCAGCTAAAAATTCATATTTCAAACTCATGGTATGCTAAGATAGAGTATATGCATCCCCGCTCAAGACTTCGGAGACGTTCCGTCACCGACTTTAAATTTAAAAATAAGACTGCAAAAAAATCCAAACCAGGTATAAAAACTTCTATTAAAAACATCTTTAAAAATAAAAGGCGTAAATTGCTTTATGTTTTTCTCATTTTCCTCCTCATCATGCTTCTTATTCCACCTGCAACCTATTTATATTTCGCGAAAGATCTGAAAAGTAAAGACAGTGTCATGAATCGTCAGCAGACAGGACTCACACTCATGGACAGAGACGGTCAAATTTTTTATACCTTTGATCTGGCAAAATCATTTACCTATATTCCAATTTCAGACATCCCCAAAACAGCACAGGACGGCGCAGTCGCAACCGAAGACAAAAATTTCTATACCAATCCTGGATTTTCCGTAACCGGTATTGCAAGAGCGTTTCTGACGGATATATTCGCTGGAAAAGTTATAGAAGGAGGATCGACAATCACTCAGGAACTTGCGAAAAATGCTTTCCTGAGTCAATCCAGAAACGTCCTTCGGAAATATCAGGAGCTTGTACTTGCAGCAGAGCTCAATCGAAAATTCAGCAAGCAGGATATCCTGGAAATGTATCTTAATTCTGTTTATTTTGGTGAAGGAGCTTTCGGAATCCAAAACGCAGCCGAGGCATATTTTGGTAAACCCGCAAAAGATCTGGATTTAGCCGAATCGGCTCTTCTTATCGGTGTTCTTCCAGCTCCATCAGTCTATTCTCCTCTTTCCAATCCGCCGGACAAAGCTCTCCAGCGTCAGCACATTGTACTTTCGGAGATGGTTCAGGATGGATATATCACACAAAGCGACGCCGATGCTGCAGAAAATGAAACATTGAAATACAATCCAAACAAATCAACACTCGATAATTTCATTGCGCCGCATTTCGCAATGTATGTCCGTGATCAATTATACAAACAGTATGGCGAGGAACGCGTTATCCGAGACGGTTTCCGGGTCACTACAACGCTTGACCGAGATCTACAAACGTTTGCCGAAGGATCTGTTAAAACCCAGGTAACACGACTTACCTACAATCACGCAAGTAACGGCGCTGCAGTTGCTTTGGATCCCAAAAACGGTCAGATCCTCGCCATGGTCGGCAGTTATAATTTTTATGATCCGAAATTTGGCCAAACCAATATGGGCCTCACTCCCCGCCAGCCGGGTTCATCATTCAAACCCATCATCTATGGCCGGGCTATTGATGACAGACTCATTACACCTGCGACAATTCTTAAAGATGTGAAGACAACGTTTGATGGCGGATATACGCCGCACGATTACGATCAGCGTTATCGTGGTGATGTAACAGTGCGTCGGGCACTCGCGAATTCTCTTAACATTCCAGCTGTTGAAGTTATGCAAATGGTCGGTACCGGGAACGGGCTTAATCAGGCACAGAAATTCGGCATCGATACACTTGATCCCAATCACAATTACGGTTTATCTCTCGTCCTTGGCTCAGGCGAAGTGCCACTTCTTGAAATGACTGATGCTTATGCAGTTTTTGCCGCACAAGGTGTGTATCATAAAACAAATGACGTCATCTCAATTAAAGATAAATATGGCAATACTGTCCAAGCACCTTCTAATTTCTTTTCCTTCCTTGATGTATTAAATCCGATGAACTTAATTAATCCCTCCGCACAGAATGGCAGTCAAGTTATGAGTAAAGAAGCTGCATATCTTATCACATCGATACTATCAGATAACAATACGCGTGCGGAAGAATTTGATGGTGCTCTTACTATCAATCGGCCTGCAGCTGTGAAGACAGGTACAACAGAAGACTTTCGCGATGCGCTGACAATTGGTTATACACCAAGTCTTGTTGTAGGTGTCTGGGTTGGTAATAATGACAATACGCCGATGGATAATATCGCAGGATCACTGGGTGCTGCTCCTATCTGGAGAAATATGATGGAAGACTACTTGGTGGGTAAACCTGTTGAACAATTCCCCCGTCCGACGTTTATCGTAAGTCAAATAGTCTGCCCGGGCGCTGCAGCCGGGTATCTGCATACCTATACTGAATACTTCATCTCAGGAACACTAGCCAATTCCTGCGGCCAGCCCACAATCGCGCCAACGTTTACGCCAACTCCGACGAGCAAACTAACGCCAACTCCGACAAATAAACCAAATCAACCAACCTCAACACCAGCACCAACGCCTACAACTGCGTTACAATCAACACCGACATCCTCTGCACCCACTATTTCCATCCCTACTCCAACGATTCAGTTATAATAAATTCTTGACTTCTTGCCTTTTTTCATTAATGATTAATCTATGGCAAAGAAAAAGAAATTGCCCACCTGGGCAACCACTGTTACACCGTTTTCCAAATTTCTCGCACTTTGCATTCTTGTTATTTTCCCCATTCTTGGATTTTATTTTGGTATTTATTATCAAAAGCAAATGGATGATTACAAACAGGATAATGAAATGATCGTGTATAAAACTTCCAACACATGTGCCCAACCACCCGATGGTCAAGTCGCATGCCGCACAAACAAAGATTGTCCTTCAAATTATTACTGTGGTCAATCAGGCCCAATGCGCGCAGACAAACAAAATCATAAATCCTGTTTTAAAAATGGCGATGCAATGCCTATGTAAAGTAGTCGTAAACTACGAATGACGACCTCTCAGGTAGAGATTTCCTGAAGCACCCCTTCGTCTAGGTATTACTCTAGCCTCCTGTAATCTGCCAATGCCACTAGGTGTCGTTTGAAAACCCATATCTTGAAACACTGCTATTCTACCCGGTTCTTTGACATTTCGTGACAAAACCACAATATCTCCAGCGGGCTGCAACAAGCCAGTTTCCAATAGCTGATCTCTAGTTTCGTAAATGCTAGCTAGTGAATGGCTATCACCTCCTGAATCAAGCATTACGGCACCTGTATAAATATCCATAGCTGTCGTTGGCCTAGCTGCCATATAAAGAGTAAAAGGGCCATAATCTCCTCTTGCTAAATCTGCATCAAAAGCTCTTCCCACCCTTTCAATTCCGCCTGCTGCCAAAATTCTTTGCTGTGCGGAGGAATATCTTGTTTTCCCGTCATCAGAGACAAGTGCTGTGACAAAGCGTGATGTATGACGCGATTGTTCGGAGGGTGGATTAAACCACGAACTTGCAGCCGGATACATTTCCGCTGCTTTTACAGTATCAATAGTTAATATATCGGATTCAAATTCTGCCATAGGTATTTTAGGTAACTCTATTCTTACTATATAGGGATGAATTTTGTGTATAGTATTGGTAAAAGGTCTGTAAAAGATTTGTCAAAAATCGACAACTTAGGTATTTTTTAAAAAAACATTTGTTAAACAACGCAATTCGCTCAACAGCAATCTTTGTAAGAAAATGTTCGCATTATTTCTAATCCTTATCGTAGCCTCAAATTTCGAGCCTGATCAGCTTGACTTACTTGCCTAAAATAATTAGAGTAAATCATAGATCCGTAAGAATCCCGTAAGACGAGATTCACAGAATTTATCTCTTTATGATTCAGAATTTATCAACCGCTGCCAGCACATTTCGTCCTAATTGGAAACTATTACAACCCGAAGTACAAAAATACTTTGTTGAAAATATGTTTTCTCTGGCTATAACTCAGAAAAGGACGAGTACCAAAATAACTATGGACGTACTTTATAATCAATTAAATACAGCTGAAATTCCCTATGTAATCGAACTCTTGGAAGAAAATTTGCCGTCTGTTCTTTTGACAAAATGCTATAACGACATGGGACTTCCCTTTGATGTTGAAGTCCGCAATACAGAACTCGGTCATCTTTTTGAGCACATCCTTCTTGAATATCTCTGCCAACACAAAATCGCAAAAGGAGCGCGAGCAGCAACATATGCCGGAAGGACCCGGTGGAACTGGAACCGTGATCCGCTTGGCCGCTTTCACATCCATCTAACGTGCGGTAAAAAAGATTCCGATATTTTGCCGCCCGCGCTTGAGAAATCTGTAAGTCTTATGAAATTACTTCTCGGGTATAACAAACCTTTATTTGTGACAGATGTCAATCTCACTGCGAATGGATTAAAGAATGGAGAAAGGAGGTGTTAATGATGTTACTTAAATTTCCTAAAGAGATTATAGATATGCTTTTTGCTTTGTTCAGTAACTTTAACGACGACAATGCCTACGTCAAACTGCCCGTAGAGCACAATACTTTGGAGTGGAGCAAAGAGTATCGCCGGAATCGCCAGTAAATCTTCTTCTCCTGAGACGACTATCAGTTGCTCTGCGTGCGTCGTTTCAAAATCTGAAATCGCTTCCTTTATAGTTTTCGCTGCATCATAGGAAATTGTTCCGGGAGCATTATGAGTAGCTCTTTTATATAAATTATCAAAAGAAACGGCGTGATCTTTGTCTAACAGATGCCTGCGTGTTCGTCCGTCGATGATAGTGATATCGGCTGTTCTTCCTGCCTGTGCAGCCGATAGCGACACAATATCACCGACTGTAATCAACATAGATTGCGAATCTAAGGACCCGAGGAGAGTTTGCATATCTGTTGCAATAGACCCGATGGGAGTCTGGAGTTCTGCGCGAAGAGAGTCAGGGAGTACAAACTCCAATTGACCCTCAAACACTTTCGCGTAGGACTTCCCTTCCCGATTAGTTACACCTCGACGAATCCGCTCAGAAGAAATAATCTCATTATCATCACCTATTACAAATGGTACCGTAATAATCTCAAGTTTTTTGAAACTTTTTTTCTCACGCTCTTCATTTATTTTTTCTGCATTCAATTTGGTTTTTTCCGTAACAAAAATAGCATCAATATGTTCATCATCCAAACTATTGCCAAAAATATCGTGAATTGGGATAATCTTTGATCGTCTAGTCAAACCATGGGTAACCAGAAAAACTGAGACTGCATGTTCACGGGTTTTATAATCTTCAATTAACTTCGCGAAATTTTTATCTTTAAACAATGCATCAGTCGCGATACCTATCGTGACATGTTCAGATTGTTCAAAGGCAGCAGTCAATAACGCTTGATGTCCTACATGAAATCGATCAAAAGTTCCCCCGACAATTGCATTTTTAAACTTCATAATCCAAAGTATACTGGGAAGGTTTGGAATCCGCAACTGGAATGAATTCATTTTTCTATTGATTTGTTGCTATAATCCCGATATGTTAAGCGAGGCTTCACAATATCAAAAAGATTTAGGTGTTACAAAAGCTATTGTAAAAAAAATAGGTATCGAATCAAACCTTTCAAATAATACTATCTCACAAGCGGTTGAGGCAATAGACTTTCAAGCAGAGATATCTCCAGGTTCTACAAGGGTTTTTGAACTAGGTACGGCAAGAGTAAGATTTAGGCCTGCGGAATATGGTAGAGCGATAACTGTCTTTGATAGTATTGCCCGACCTAACGGAGTAGAGCTAAAAAATCACTATAGAGTAGTAAAAGAACTTGAAGATAGACTACCTCGACGAGAAAGCAAATTAGAGGTAAGGCGCGAGCAAACCTTAGATAAACAGGCTTCTGACGAAATTACTTTTCGTCCGCAATTTCTGATTCCTGCTATAGTTTGTGGCTATTATGCCTGGCAAGCAATAAAAGAAAAAGATTACGCCTCGGCTTATTTTTGGGGATCGACAGCTATTGCGAATTTAGTTGGAGTATTTGTACCAATCGAAGATGATTAATAAAGAACTAATAAAAAATTTTGGAAAGATAATAGAATAAAACTCCCGCAAATCCCCAAAAAGGTACAGTCAAAAAACTTGTATTTCCATTAAGAGAAAATCTATGATAGGTCCATAATTTTTGACCCACAATTGCTTCATACGCAAATCCTATGCTCCATTCTCCTATTGGCCCTAAAATGGCAAAAAGAAGAAAAATCCGTAAAGCATCAAGTCCGACAAAATAAGTACTCATAACTACTCCCACTAAGGGAAACAATATGAGATACACGTATCTGATAAAAGCAAAATGCCGACGAACTGAAGGCTTTTTATGCTTGAAATACATGCGGGCAAATATTCCTTCAAAAAAGATCCCGGTGAGGATTAGTAATAAGAGAAAAACTGCTTCCTGTTCAAGGCGCATATAAAAAGTATAAAATGCATAAGCAAAAGAAGCAACAGTGAGGCTGTTGTATAATGACTCTCATCGCCAAACCTGAAAGTAATTATCTTACGACCACAAGAATCATTATAATCACAATTTATTCTGTAGTATAATTACCTTATGGCGTTACCGGAACATGGCGGGGTAAGTGGTGATGTGCGACATCTTATCGATTCTGCATTTACGACCCAAGCTCCTAGAGTAATAAAATATACTGATGAGACAGTCGCTGGTGCTCATCAAAGAAGAGTTCATGATCGAAGAGTTGCAGGTGTAGAAACTGTTGTTTATCCACCTCCTCAACAAATCTATCGCCTACGAGATCATCTACAAGAGTTAGGAGTGTCTTTAGTAGATTTTGCAACAGTCGCTACACTTTATACTATTAGTGGTTTTGCAAACAGACTGCGTACACAAAATCCCAAAAATAACCATCAAAAAAAATAATTACTTCCCAAACCTTCTTTCCCTATTTTCAAACTCCTCAATCGCCTTATCAAATCCGTTCACCCCAAAATCCGGCCAATAGGTGTCAGTGAAATATAATTCGCTGTAGACACTTTGCCAAGGAAGATAGCCACTCAATCGTACTGATCCACCCGTGCGGATTATCAAGTCAGGATCCGGCTGACCTGCTGTGTATAAATATTTTTCAAACTCAACTTCAGAAATTTCAGATTCCTTTACAGTATTTGAAACAATTTGCTTAACCGCATGCAAAATTTCTTCCCTTCCTCCATAATTCAAAGCAATATTTATCTGAATTCCTGTATTATTTTTTGATTTTTCAATGGCTTCACCTATCATTTTTTGAATATCCTCAGGAAAAGCCCTAATATTTCCCAACACACAAATTTTGCCTCCCTTTTTGAGCAATTTATCAAACAATTTTCCTTTGAAAATTTTACGGAATAAATTTAATAAATAACTAACTTCATCCTCGTTTCTTTTCCAATTTTCAGTTGAAAATGCCCAGAAAGTAATATATCGGATACCCAAATCTTGTGCGCGTGTCACAATTTTTTCAATTTGCTGATATCCCTTTTGATGTCCTGCAAAAGCCGGAAGATTTCTCTTTCTCGCCCAACGGCGATTCCCATCCATAATTAGTGCGACATGCTGTAACATACATTTCAAATATCAAAATGTTAAAACTTTTTTTAATTCCTCAACCTGCCATTTACACCAGAGCGAATATCTATCCGGATCATCCTTCAAACGAGTGAGAAACTCTTCCCATTCAACCCACTCATATACTTCAACTTCTTTCGAATTTGGCTTTGGATCTTTTGAAACTACAGCTGTGTAAACAGGACAAATCTCATTCTCAACAATGCCATTCATTTCAGCTCGATATCGGTACTTTGGTAAAACCACTTTAATTTTCTCAGGAGTCAAACCAAGTTCGAATTGCAAACGTCTTTTTATCGCATCCTCTGTTGTCTCCCCCGGACCAGGATGACCACAGCAGGTGTTGGTCCAAACACCCGGGAAAACTTTTTTACTCAAAGCACGCTGCGTGAGTAGAAACTTCCCTTCTTTATTAAAAACGTAAACTGAAAACGCCCGGTGCAATGGCGTGCGAGCATTATGCGCTTCCGTTTTCTCCATCGTACCGATCTGTTCATTGTTATGATTAACTAAGACTACTAATTCCTGCATATTAAAATAGATGTTTTCCCACCAATCGTGTTCCTCTACACGGATAATTCATTATAATTTGTTTTACTTCTTTGATCTCTGATACATTTTTCATCACCTTTGGAAAATCATTCTTTTTACATAAAAGATGAATATCTTGACCCGTATTCATTGTAAAGTAAACCTGCAAACCTTCACTTCGCCATTTTTTAACAGCAAGCATTACACGAACTGTTCCTGGCAGCCAGTAAATAAGTGACGGTATTGATGTGAGCATAATTGCATGTAACTCCAACGCTTCCGCCTCTACAAGTTCTCCAAATGCCGGAAAATCTTTTTGCTTCATGAATTTTTTTGCCAACGTAATCTTTTGCTGTATGTGCGAGCGCCTCACCTGAAAAAAAGGACTTGATGAAGCTTTCTTCATACCCTCACTTGTTGCGATATCTTTGGGGCCGACATTTGTTACCGCAATGACATCAACAATATCCCAATACTCAGGTTCGTATAAAGAAACTGCGTACGAGGATTCACTTGTATCGCCATCGAGCCATTCGACAAATCCATTGGGAATTGACCGACAAGCAGAACCTGATCCCTGTCTAGCCAGGATGCTCAATGCTTTTTCAGAAAGCTTTAAACCTGCAGCTGCTGCTCCTGCTACAGTAAGAGCAGCAAAACCGGACGCAGAAGAAGAAAGACCCGTTCCAGTCGGGAAATTATTTTCTGTTACGATTTTTACTTTTTTTTTAATTTTTGCAATTTTTCTAATCCTGTCAATATGTTTGATCGCCCGGTTATTTTCAAAAGCTTCTTTTTTACCGTTTAACAGTATCGAATCGTCTTGTAACGATTCGTCAAATGCAACCGTTGTCGTGGTAAGCAGGTTGCTTAAATTCATTGAGATGCTGCCGTTCTCGGGAAGCCTCAAAACTTCATCCTTTTTACCCCAATATTTAATAAACGCAATATTTGATGGCGCTATTGCTGTTGCTTTCATAATACTCCTACTAACTTTAAAGCTTCTCGGGCAAACATACTTAATGGCACTCCATTTTTTATAATCTCACGTTTTTTCATAAAAATTGCCTCATCAATTTCTTCTTTGTTAATTGTAAAAGCACCGTTATAAGTTGCTTTGAAAATACAATCATATTCTGTTTCTTTAGGAAAACGAATCATCAATTTTTTAACAAATGTTAACTCGGTAGTAATACCTATTTCTTCTAGCATTTCTCGTTGAGCCGCCTGGATATATGACTCACCTTTTCCTACATGACCTGAAACGGCAATATCATATTTTCCGGGATCGGTATCCTTATTCTTACTTCTTTTTTGTAAAAGAATCTCTCCTTTGTCATTAAAGATAACAATTCCTATTGCTCTATGAATAAGTGTTTTATTGTGATGACAATCATACCTCGTCCGATACCCCAAAATAGTATCGTCCTCATCAACGACTACAAATAATTCACTCTGTTCATCTTTCATTTCTCAATTCTGACTCCTTCTGCATTTGTTTTTACGTGAATGATTTCTCCTCCTGCAACGACAATTGCTTTTTCAATTGCTTTTCTTTTATCATTCGGAGAAATCGCAATCATACAATCTCCTCCTCCAGCTCCGGACAATTTAGCACCGTATGCACCGGCATTTCGGGCCGCATGATTCATCACCGCAAGTTTGTCTGTTTCGACACCATAAGAAGCAAGAAGGCCTTCGTTGATATTCATCATTTCTCCAAATTTTTCAAAATCTTTATTTTGCAATGCCTTTTTCCCGATCTCAACACAATCTGTGCTGACATCAAAAAGAACAGGATAAATTTGGGGATATTGCTGCAATTTCGCACCAACCATTTTAACCAAAGTAGAAGTATCTCCTTTACTTCCACTGTAGCCAACAATCAACGGGAAATTTGCAACGGAAATTGGCTTGATTACTTTGCCGCCTCCAACAAAATATAAAATGCCGCCGTAAATACCTGCTGCGATGTCAAATCCTGAACCAACTCCCTGAATATCAATAACCGTTTGATACGCAAGCTTGAATAATGACTTGTTATCCAACTTCGTGCCGGTTAATTCGGCAAGGGCTTTCATCGTACAGACAGTTGAGGCAGATGAGGAACCAAATCCGACACTTGATGAGAAAGCCGATTTTGTCTCAATCCGCAAGCCACCCATTAGTTTATATTTTTTCAGGAAATTCTTAACCGCAATTTCAACGAACTTTGCTCCTTTTGGTATATCTCCCTGACCGAGGTCTTTCAAATCTTTTTTGTAGCCAGTTATCTTTACATCAGGAGCTTCTATTTGTAGCTCTGGAGTATCTATAATCTCTATTTGCAACTTCATCCGCTGATCAACAGCAGTTACCAAACAAGGCCTGTTATGCACGACCGCATGATCTCCCAATAACATCAACTTCCCCGGTGCTGACACAATAACATTTTTCATCAATCGACTCTTACTCCCTCACAACCAAGCTCGATGCTATCATATTCATGATCCTTCAGATAGCCAATAAGCATTCCTGTCCCTTTTGTTTTTCCTCCACCGCCACTCATCTTTGCAGCGCCCCCTGCTTTTTCAATGGCTCTTATGATCTTCTTGACTGAAGACGAAACAACACCCAAGTTTTCCAAATTTTTCTCACCTTTTTTGATGATTTCCAAAACAGCATCAGTATTATGCTGCAATGCGAATAATAAATCTTTCGCCAACGCTTCCTGCTCATCAAAAATTTTTTTCGCCTTTCTAGGATTTTGATCAATAAATTTTTTTACTAACCCAACCATTTCTCCTGTCGTTTCCTCCGGTTTTCCGGTATCAAGAAGAAAAAAGTTTTGCTTCACTTCTTCTGAAAGATCCAACGGGATCTGCTGAATAATTTTCAAATCATCCGTTTCTTTTCTAAACCATACAAACCCGCCAAAAACAGACGCGCTATTATCTCCACCGGAAGATGTCCCATGAACTAATTGTTCCGCAAGAAAGGCAATTTTGTTGATCTTTTCTTTATCAAAATTTTCTTTAAGAAAAAGAGTTATTGCTCCGACGATTGCGACTGCTATTGCCGCAGATGAACCAAGTCCCCACCCTTCAGGTATTTGATTGTTAATAACTAGTGAAAAACCTGATGAAAAATGTTTTTTATAAGAACGCAATGCTTGCTGCAAAATCAAAATCACATAATCAAGCTGTAGAGAAATTTTTGTATCTTTTGCAAGAATTTCTTCTTCAGTGATTGTTATAAAATCAGGAGTATTATTGGCTATCAACACAATTTTTTTGTCATCCCGTTTTGTCAGTTCAACAAAACATCGTTTATCGACAGCTGCAAGGAGTGCTGGTTTACCGTATACGACCGAATGCTCACCCATCAAATGGATCTTGCCTGGAGCAGAAACAATGATACTACTCTGCATCTTCATAGTGGTTTTACTTTTAATCCATAAGAGATAACATCTTCGCTACCGGCTGTACCGATCCGCCGGACAACTGTCACTACCTTTTGCCCGACTTTTAACTGGTCTTCAGTAAAATCGACAACTTGTAATGTTTGCCTTTTTTCTCCAAATGATACTATCGCAACCACATATGGTACCTGCTGGGAAAAGCCTTCCGGCGCGACGAATATTTTTGTCCATACGACAATGTTGCCTGTTTTTCCAAGCTCTTTGTGTAATCCTTTTATTGTTCTCCACGATGCTATCGTATTGTTCATAGTATTAATTAAACTTGTAAAATATGCACAACAGCGGTTGCTCCAGTGCCACCAACATTTTGCGTTAAACCTACTTTTACACCATCTACTTGTTTTTTCCCACCCCGGCCGATAAGTTGCTCATAAACTTCAACAAGTTGTTTGACTCCCGTCGCACCTACAGGGTGGCCACAAGCTTTTAGTCCTCCCGAAGTATTTACAGGTTTTTTGCCGCCAAGTTTGGTCGCACCGCTTGCGACAAATGCACCTCCTTCTCCTTTTGCACAAAATCCTAAATCCTCCATAGCCAATATTTCAGCTATCGTAAAACAATCATGCACTTCCATAATATCGACATCTTTATGAGTAATTCCCGCTTGTTTAAAAGCTTTCATTCCAGCATCTTTGGTCGCGGCTAGCTCCGTCAAACTAACTCTTCCGGACAATGAAAGTGAATCTGTTACGACACTGCTTGCAGAAATAAAAACATCTTTGCGGTCTTTCTGTTTTGTTGGTTGTGCCCGTAAAACTAGCGCAGCAGCTCCATCAGTAATCGGCGAAGAATCGAGAAGCGTAAAAGGATCAGTTACTTTTGAACTGTTAAGAACTTTTTCAATTGAGATTTCAAAGGGAAATTGTGCTTTTGCATTGAGGCTTGCATGATAATGATTTTTTACCGCAACCTGTGCCATATGTTCGCGTGTTGTTCCAAATGCTTGCATATGTGTTTTTGCCAACAATGCATAGAGTGCCGGGAATGTTAAACCTGCAAGTCTTTCTTCTTCGGATCCGGCTCCCATTAAAAGCGCACTAATTTTCTCTGGTGCAAAATCTGTCATTTTCTCAGCACCTACTACAAGAACCGTTTTATATGTTCCAGCCAGAAGAGATTGAACAGCAAGATGCACAGCAAGTCCGCCAGATGCACAAGCGCCTTCGACTTTGAATCCTCCCGATCGAATTCCTAAGGAGGATGCAACAGCAGCACCGATATGCTCCTGGTTTTGTAAACTTCCCGAAAGCATATTACCAACAAAAACAGCTTCAATTTCTTTCACATTACTTTGCGCATCTCTAATCGCTTCCAAAGAAGCTTCCGTTGCCAGATCAAGAAGGGTTTTATCCCAATGTTCTCCAAATTTCGTAACTGCCGCTCCGGCGATGTATGCTTTCATATATTTTTGGTTTTTTTCAAATAATCGAGATAATCAATGGTGATCTTATTCTCGATAAACTGTTTGACAGTAGCATCTGATGCTTTCCTTTCAATGTGTTTGGTCGTCTCGAAAATAAATCCATCAGATCCAGCTCCAGATCCGTAGGAAACAAAAAAGATTTTTTGGTGAGGTTTGGCAATATCTAGCACACCTGCCAGCCCTACAAGTGCTGATGCGGTATAGGGATTCCCGATTGATTCTACGATCAAAGACGGCTTGATCTGCGCATCGGTGAATCCTAATTTCTTTGCAGCATTACGCGGGAATTTACCATTTGGCATATGAAAAACACAATAATCAAAATCTGAAGGCTGCATGCCACTCTCTTGCAATAACTTTTTTCCTTCACTTAACACATGATTGAAATACGCCGGCTCCCCGGTGAAACGTCCTGCATGTGAAGGATATCGCGCTCCGTCACGCCGCCAGAAATCCGGAGTATCGGATGTATACGAAGACATAGAAAGAATCTGCGCAATTACGTCGGCTTTATCATCACCCACAACATATGCTGCTGCTGCACTACCCGCAGTAAATTCCAATACATCTCGAGGTTTGGCCTGTGCGGTATCGGCTCCAATGACCAACCCATACTTAATTTTCTTGCTGTCAACCAATCCTGCCGTAATTTCCATTCCAGTTGTAGCAGCTTTGCAAGCAAATTCCAAATCCGCTGCAAAATAATCATTGCCTACCCCAAGAATTTCTGCAATTGTCGATGAAGACGGATTAACTGCATAAGGATGACTTTCTGATCCGACAAATAAGCTTTGTATAGCATGGGCGTCTAATTTTGCGCGCTTAAGAGCTATTAAACTTGCCTCAACTCCTATGGTAATAGCATCTTCATCAATAGCAGGAACTGCTTTCCCCTTAATTTGCAAAGCCCCGATAATTTCCATAGGCTGTTTATCCCATGCCAAAGCAATATCTTCAAGTGAAATTCTGTATCGGGGTATATACACCCCATATGATAAAATGCCAGCCATAATTACCTTCCCAACTGCTTATGAGCTTTTCCCAAACTTCCTTCTGCCAAACTCGCTAATAGTGAAATTTCTCCGGCTAGAACTCCGGCTGCAATAATTTCAGCAAACTTTTCGACTTTTCCATCACCAGACACACCAAGAAGCTTTAGTGCCTCCTGTTGCGTTGCTAACCCGGTTCCTCCTCCAATGGTTCCAATGATTAGTGCCGGTAAGTAAACCGAAACGTACAACTCGCCATTTGGCAGGACTTTGGTTATCGTTATCCCCATGCTGCCCTCAACCACATGAGCCGGATCCTGACCTGTTGCGAGAAACATTGCTGCGATTATATTTGCATAATGAGCATTAAAACCCATCGATCCGCTCATTGCAGAACCGATCATACATTTTCCAAGCCAAACATCAAATACATCTTGGGCGGTTATTTTTAATACTTTTTCTAAAACCTCTTTTTTTAATACAACCTCAGCCCATGACGCAAAACCCCGGTTGTTAACAAAATTAATCCATGCAGGTTTTTTGTCACTATCAAAATTTCCAGCAACTGAGAGACACTTCGCACCTGTTTCTTTTTCTATAAACGCTGCTATTTCACTTGTAGCAATGGTAACCATGTTCATTCCCATGGCATCTTCAGTATCAAAAACAAAGCGTACAAAAATATAATGCGCAACTGATTTCACCTGGATGTGTTGCAAACTTAAATGCTGTGACGTTGTCTGTGCTACCTGCTGTAATTTTTCTTTATTTTTTGTAATCCAAGCAGTAACTTTCTCCCGTTCGATTATTGAATCAACTACGAATACCGGACCTCGAGTCTGTCCTACCCGTTGGACATGAGTCAGTGCTCCTCTTGATTCACAAATCGCTTTACAACCTCGTGAAATTGATGCTACCAACGCGCCTTCAGTAGTCGCCAAAGGAAGATAATAATCACCTACAGCATTAGTCCCGTTAATTGAAATCGGACCGGCAATCCCAAGGGGAATTTGCGCTGCGCCGATCATATTCTCACAATTTTTTGTGGAAGCTTGTTCATCATCGATGCAATACGATCCTATATTGGTGAGTTTAACACCAAACTCCTTTTCCACCGCTTCCCTTCTCAAGGCGGGTGTTTTAAACATTCGTATATTCATATACTAATTAGATACGGCCTATTAACTAAGTCGTAATTTTTTGCGAAATCATTCGTTTTTACGTATAATCAAACTATGAAAGATATCGTTAAACGAATTCTTCAAGGAGACAACAGCGCAGTTGAGACGTTTTACAAATACTATTCACCCGGAATAGCACAGTATTTAAAGAACAAACTTCCACGAAGTGAGGACGCGCAGGAAATTCTCAATGATGTTTTTCTTGATGCAATTGAAGGATTACCCACACTTACCGAACAAAGTAATGTAAAATCCTGGCTTTATCAAATTGCACACAACAAAATGGTGAATTATTACCGCAAAAAGAAAATAAAATCCTTACTTTTTTCTCAATTTCCCTATCTGCAAATAATTGCTGAAGAATTCCATCAACCGGAATTTCAATTGGAGCGGCGGGAAATACTGATACGCATGCAAATGGCGCTTGAAAAACTTTCCATCAAATATCAACAAATTCTTCATATGCATTATATAGAAGACTTGCCCGTAAAACTTATATCGGCACGACTCAATTTATCATTTAAAGCAACGGAATCACGACTTTACCGTGCGAGACAACAATTTATAAAAAATTATGCAGGAACATGATTTTGTACAGCTTCTTCAAGAACGGGCACGCTCACAAAAAAAGGAATTAGATGCTGTCCCCTTTCCGAAATTTTTTTCATTTGTCCTAGCAAGGCTCAGCAATCATCCCTGGCGCTTTCTCATCCCGCTCGCTTTTATTGTTTCTCTCATATTGCGAGGCATAATTGGTTATGAATATACCAATTTTGTCTTGTGGATTTTTAGAAGCATTTAAATTTGCGGGTGGCATAGGCGGAGGTCCCCGACAGCGCGCAGTGCGTTGAAGCAAACCTAAATTAAAAATTTACTATGGCTTCACTAGCAACGAGCACTGACGGGAGGAGCCTATGACAGGACCCGCACACAATTTATTTATGAAAAAACGAACCTTAGTCATCTATGCAAGCTATCTCTGGACAAGAACCCTCCTCGGGCTGACTTTTCATCCATATCTCTCAATACGTGAAACTATCCGCCGTCCCGTCCTTTTGCCGGTAATTTTTTCACCACTTATCGCGATACTTTTATTATTTCTTGCAGCAAAACTCGGATCCCTCCTTATCGTTTTTTACGGCATGAAACGCGAAGCTGTAGCTATATTCCTCAGCACCACACTCATCTCCATCATCTTCTGGCAAGCACTTTTACTGTACTTTCTCATTAGTTTTTTTGTAGCAAAAAGAAGAAGGTAGTTACGTTTTTAATCAAATAACAGAGAAAGTGTCTGATCATCATCAGCAAAAATATCTAGATCTAAAGCAGTAATTATACCCATCATTGATCTATCGTCAGGTCTTGTCTTTAAACGGTTTGTCTCAATTCTCCATAATGCATTTTTACCTGATAATCCAGCCATTTCTGCAAGTTCAGCAAGAGAAATTCCCCTAATTTCCCGTAATACTCTAATCCTCGATCCAATCCGTCTATCTTCTCCACTTACTGCTGCAGAATGAAATTGCTTAAATTGTCCCAAATCACGTTCATACAAAAATGGTTCTGCAAAAACTCTCTCAAGCAGGTCATCAGAAACTGGTTGCATACTATTTTGAGCCTTGTATTGAAATAATTCTGCCGTCGCTGGAGGTAGGTTTAGTCCTGCAATCACCATTCTTGCCATAGTTTCTAAACTCTCTTCCTCAGTCACTAAATCGTTTTCATAATTAGCAATTGCAGTATATACATAAGGTATTTTTTTTGCCAAATCTTTCAAAGTCAAACCAGCTAAACGCCGGTGATAATTGAGTAATCTTCCAAACGAACTTGTGCTGACTTCTCTACGGGTCATGGGTTTAGGATCATTGTGTTCCTTAGAAGTCTCCGGTTCAATTGCAAATAATCGATAAAGCTGTAAAAGCTTATTATTCTCTCCTAATTGTGTCAGTACAGAATTTTCCAGAATACTATTCATGACTGGAATACTTGGTCTTATCTTACCAGCCTCATATTTATTTATAGACCTTTCTGATATGTGCACTTTTTCTGCAAATTCTCCGGGATTCATGTACTGTGGTTCAGCCAGACGTAATAGCTTGATAGCATTTCCTGAGAAATTATCCCCCGATATAACTCTCAAATGCGAAAGAGTATGCAGCCAATTCTGATTTTGCATAATTGTATTTATTTCCTCCATTCTATGATCCGTTGGACGAATACCACAATCCAGCAATCCTTTATACACGCGACGTATGAGTACCGTACGTTTGCCATTCTCAAAATTATAGAGCGATGGATAATCCAAACCTGTAGGATCTGCAACTTGGAATCCTAATTTTCCATGAGCTTCTCTTGTTTGCTTTGCAAGCCATCCTGCTCTTTGAACTTCCACCGGGACATTAGTTCCTATTCGAGGAGTAAAAATAGGTTCTTCTGCATCGTAGACATCTTCTTCAATTACCCCACCTATCAGAAATAAGCCTAATTTCCTTCGCTTTACTTCTTCTGAATCTTCAGGATCAACGCCTACTCTTTTCATCAAATGCTCAGTTCCGATTCTAATATATTTTCCTACAGTGGTATGTGAAACCAGTAAAACGCTTCCGATTTCATCATATGTTAATCCATTTGCTGCCGCGATGAGTACTTCACTATGGGGAATACCGCGTAGAGCAACTTCAAGCCGATCAACTGTACGTATAGCTGCTTCTTCGGGCTGTAGCATTCTATCCGTTTGATTTTCCAAACTTTCCTGATTTTCATTATCAGTTAACACACGTTGAGGACGGCGATTTTCATATCGTTGAATTCTAGAAAGAGTACTATAAGTAATTTTCATTAACCAATTCCACCGATTTCCCACTTCTCGTTCTTCGAAATCATTCCATTTACGATATGCAACCCAATACGCATCATCCACAGCTTCCTCTATTCGGTGATAATCATAACTCGTCCTTTTAGCAAACAATTTACAAATTGTTTTTCGCCTGCCATAGAGTCGTTCAAATTCAACTAATTCATCAGGTTGGTCATCAGGTCTTAGTCTGTGGGGATAATCTTCCAGACGGGTACTTCTTCGAGTCGTGATAGTTTCCTGCGGTGCGATATCGTCAATTACTTCCGGAGCATGAGGAGTGGGCTCTTGAAAAAAAGTAACCAGGACTTGACGTTCAGGAACTTGCGGTACGTGTCTGTGAGTTCTTGCATGCTGAGGCAATTCAGAAGCTTTTCCACCAGTTGAAACGGCGGATTTGTGTCCATAAATAGACGGCCGCCCACTAGCTTTTTCCTCATTACCAATACCACGCCTTTTGGGGCCACCTGAACCTTCAGGCTCTATGCGACCCATAATCGCCTGAATTATAGTCCTGTAGACGATGCTGTGCAATAGATTTGGGAAAATCTTACTTTTTTGTTACTCTGGGGCCTTTTTTAGTGTCTTCCAATTCGTATCCTAATTTTTCAATTTGTGCTCGAATCTGATCAGCGGCATTAAATTTCCGCAGCTTTCGAAGGTGCTGACGTTCTTCAATTAATTTCTGCACATGTCCTGGAACAATTTGCTGCGCATTTCGAAGCTGGTGACTCATTTCTTTTAAATTCAATCCCAATACGCGATCAAATTTATACAGCGTCCGCATCTTCTGACCGGTCGGATACTCAGATTTTACAACCTCCCACATGACAGCAAGTGCTTGCGGCGTACTCAAATCATCATTCAAGGCATCCAAAAACCGCTTTTCGAAGTCTTCAAAAACACTTGTCGGCACTTTCCCGCTGCTTTCTGATGGATCCTCCCAACGGCTAATTTCAACAACTAATTTTTTATATGCATTTTGTGCAGCATCAAGCGCTTCAAAAGTGAAATTCATTTCTTGTCGGTAATGTGTCTGCAAATATAAATAGCGAAGAGCCAAAATGTCATATCCCTCTTTTTCAAGATCATACACAGTATAAAGATTGCCTTTGCTTTTGCTCATTCTCTCACCATTTACCAGAATAAATGCTCCATGCAACCAATAATTTACAAACTTCTTCCCCGTTGCAGCTTCAGTCTGTGCGATTTCATTGGGATGATGGGTTTCTTTCAAATCTATGCCGCCAGTATGGATATCAAAGGGTACGCCGAGATATTTCACACTCATCGCGGAACACTCTATATGCCATCCAGGAAAACCAACTCCCCAGGGACTTTTCCATTCCATTTGACGTTTAGAAACTTCCGATGCATTTTTGCCTGTTTTTGCTATGTATTCTTTGTATGTTACTCCTTCGGGATAACTGAATTTCCATAATGCAAAATCATTTTGATTTTTCTTTTCCGGATTTATTTCAACTCGTGCTCCTGCCTTACGTTGATCGAGATTTGAGAGCAGACCATACTGCGGAAATTTTGCAGTATCAAAATATATTCCATCCGTTGTTCGATAGGTAAAATCCTTTTCTTCCAATTTTTTCACCAGATCAATCTGCTCTTTGATATGATCAGTTGCTTTCGTGAATTTATTTGGCTGCTCAAGATTGAGACTTTTAAAATCTTTAAAAAATACATCACTATAAAACTGAGCAATCTCCCAAGCAGTTTTGCCTTCTTTTTGTGCTGCTTTTTCCATACGGTCTTCACCCAGATCCGCATCTCCCAAATTATCACCAGTCAGATGACCCACATCAGTCAAATTCATAATGTATGTCACCTCATACCCGTTATATTGCAAAACACGCAGCATTATATCCGCAGATGTGTACGTGCGGAAATTACCAATGTGAGCAAACGAATACACCGTGGGTCCGCAAGTATACATCCCAACCTGCAACGGATGAATCGGTTTAAATGCTTCTACTTTTTTTGTGAGTGAATTATAAATTTTTAGCATAACTAAAATCTCGTTTTGAGCTTACTTGCATTATAACCTATGCCTGAGGGAAAACAAAGCATTGCTTTAGCGGGGGAAAACTGTGGCATCACCATTTCCGGTTACCGACGCTTTTATTCTTCTTGCGTAATCGACAGCGAATTGTAAGATTGCATCTTGATTCTCACCTCTTATTATTCGATCCAGTTTAATAAAAGGTACAAGACCTATATGTTCATCAAGAAATTCACTCAAAGGATTTTTAACACTGCCTGGCTTCCAATTTGCAAATAAAGCAGGCCTAGCAGATGGAGAAAAAAATTCAGTAAACTCTTGCTCTGAAGTTGCGTCTTCTATTCCTCGTATCAATGCGTCTTTTTCGTATGATCTTCGTGGGCTTACCAGAGCCATTCGACAATTTTCATAGGTTGGTGCAATAAGTAAGACTTGTCTGTCTCCGGTTGTGTTCGGAACAGGAAAAGGCAGTGCATAAATTACCCCCCGAAATGTTGAATCATCAACCTCTCCATCTTCATCTCTTATTGGTACACCAATGGCTTTACCCAATGTTTCTTCGTGTACGTGATTTATTTCATTACCGCGAATACCAATGAACTCTCCTCTACTCGATAAACTTTCACTTCCGGTTGCATCTATAATAGCCTGTACCTCTCCTAAGACCTGAGCTTCTTGATCCGCTTCTCTCATCTTTTGATGAATCGCGAGAGTATCACTTGTTTCTGCCAACGCGTCAACAAAATCAGGGTCAAGAGCTCGTAATAAAAACCCATCATCTCTATGATCTGAGCTATCTTGCACTCCTCCAAATCTTGCTGCTTGCGCCTGATCAAATAACTCTATTTCCTCACCAAAAGCTGCAACTTCTCGTGATTCTCTCCGTTTTGCAGCCACAGTTTCTGACATCTGCACAGCCTGCTCAAAAACGCGTGCTATTTCATTACCGTCGACAATCTGTCTTGCAATATCTATCGAAGGTGATAATAAACCTGGTTCATGATGAAAATTAGTAAAAGCCTGGTCCAGATCTCCTTGTTCCCAAGTTACTTCGGTATTGGGACTTGGATGAGGGGTAAAGAGACGAGAAAAAACAGTTCGATGCTCGTCATTTTCTGCTGCTAATGCAACATTTTGTGCTGCATAGGGTGAGTTATGTGGATATAGTATATTCTGCATTGGACGCGCGACGAGAAAACTTGCATCATTTCTACGGGGAAAAATTAATAACATGTGATGATCCTGAGCCGGGATAGTTTCATCGGTTATATCAGTTAAAGGGAGAGCAAAAAAGACACCATGAAAGGTGGGTGGGTCATAGGAAGTTTCAGGAGCCGTTGTAAAACCAAATGCTTTTCCACGACCTTGTTGCTGCAGGAGAGCAATTTGTTCGGCAAATCTTCCTTGAAAACCTCCGGCATCAAGAGTTTGATCATCCAACTCCGTTACTTTTCTCTTCGCCTCCATAGTTTCGGCAACGGTAAAAGCATGATGTAATACAGATACTTTTTCAGCATCCGGTATTTCTGAATCTACTACGACTGCATTTGATAATATCTCAGGATGCGATGCAAATTCTGCAAACGCAAGTCTCGGATCATTTCTCCAAAACCCTCCGATATGTGCCTGAGGGCTTGGTTCAAACAGGCTTCGGAATTCGTTTGCTCTGGCCTCATTTCGTGAATGCCTCCTGCGCATTTCTATATCTTGAACACTTTCCATTTCAGAAGGAGGTTCTTGATTCGGACGGGCAACAAGAAGACTAACACCTGTATCTTTAGGAGAAATTAAAAGTACACGATGATCAGCACTTGGAATACTTGTATCAGTAAAATCAGTTAAAGGCAGAGCGAACATCACCCCGCGAAACGTCTTTCCGACAGAATAACCAAACGCCTTTCCCAATCCTCGTTCTCTCGCATCGGCGATTTGATCAGCAAATACTCCCAGATATCCGCCTGCATTTGTCGGTTCACCGAATCTGTCAATATCGGTTATTGGTATAGGTCCCCTTTTTCCTTCATAAGGAATACCACCAGGACCACCCAGTCTATCAGGTTTCGCCATAGATTTTGTTTTGCATGTATTACGATAGTTACCTATCAGAGCTCACTCATGCATACAAAATTCTAGCAGAAATAGCTTTGTTGTCAATAATGGTTGAGGATTATCCGGTAGATCCGCGGTTGCTTTCAGCTTTTGTCTTTGCGAGACGCAACGCCATGGGTTCCTGTTTTTGCTTACCCATTTGCATTCCGGTTTTTTTGCCAGCAGGCATAGCTAATTCTTCCTGCTGTGCTGCCTCTTCCTCTTTTTTACGCTGTTCTTCTTCCTCTTCCTCCTGCTTACGCTGCATTTCCATTTGTTCACGTTCACGACGTGCTTTTTCCATTTCCTGATCAACACTTGTTGTAATATTTTGCGCCCCGCTCATACCTTCTCTCTTAAATGCGGCGCTATAATTACCAAATAATTCTCCGCGAATTTTCTCCATTTTTGCCTGTTCTTCAGGAGTTTGGTTGGGATTTACATTTGCTGTTTTGGAAACGCCCGCATGAGTCGAAGCGGTTCTGGTAGAAGCATTGCTGGCGTCTGTATGTTGTGTGTTTGTTTCATCGGTACCCGGCTCTTGTGGTTCAGATGGAGCATAAAGGAAATTAACCAAATCATCTGTCGCTTGTTTCGCAACCGCTTGTGCTTGTGCTGAAGCTGCTTTGGTTACAGATTTAGCTGCTTGCGTCACTGGTGTGCCCTGCTCAAAGCTTGTATCTTCGGCATCATTTGAAAAAGGGTTAATGTTTGGCATAGACGTATACTACCAGATTACCACAGATTGCGCTTTATAAAAACTTTTTGTAAACATTACAAGTTAATAATCTGATCGGCCTTCAAGTGCTCGATCAAGAGTTGTGGGATCAGCATATTCAATATCAGCACCAATCGGAAGTCCCCGTCCAATACGGGAAACTTTTACACTGGAATCAACTTCTTTTAACTTTTTCGCAATATACATCGCTGTCGCCTCACCTTCCATAGTTGGATTAGTTGCAAGTATTACTTCCTTAATTCCAGCTTCTTGATTCCTAATTCTGCGTATCAACTCGCTGATACGAATTTCATCCGGCCCTATATTATTCAATGGATCGATTTTCCCATTGAGCACATGATACACTCCTGAATACTTTTTGCTTTTCTCAAGCGCAATAACATCAAGCGGCTGTTCTACCACACAAACAAGTGTCTGGTTTCGACTCGCATCTTCACAAACGGAACAAGGATCTGTCTCTCCTATGTTAAAACAATTCGAACAAATTGTTGTATCTTTCTTCAGATTTTGTACTGATTGAGCAAACCGATCAAGTTCACCTTGGGGAACATGCAACAAATAGAATGTCAACCGTTCAGCAGATTTTGGACCAATCCCCGGAAGTCTTTCGAAACTTTCAACAACATTTTGGATAGCTTTTGGAATTTTCATAAAAATCTTATGTTCTCAATGGAAAACGGTAAATGGACAATTGAAAATTACTTTTGTAGCTCTCTCGCAATCATCCCTGCAACTGATAGCCTGTGAAGCTTGGGAAAATACTTTTCTTCCGGTATCAATACGGTATTGGTCACATAGACTCTATCAATCCGTGAATCCTGAAGAAGCTCCGGGGCTTCTTCTGAAAAAATCGCATGCGTTGCAAAAACGTCGCAGGATACCACTCCGTGATCTTTAAGCAGTTCCACAGACTGCACAACAGTATTGCCGCTTGAAATCATATCATCCACAATAAGGGCCCTTTTGCCAGGCAAATCTGCAGGATTTAACGGTCCATCAAATTGTTTTATCGATATTTCACCTGTTCGTAAATCCCGATCCTTTACTGTGGCAATCCAAGGCATATTACCTAAAAGCTCAGACATCTGTTCAATTCTTCGAAGACCACCCATATCAGGTGAAACAAGAATTTTATCTTTCAAAAAATCATCAGGATTGTCTGTTATTAATTTATTAAATGCCTTACTTTGAATCCTTTCTGCAAAAAGGGGCAACGCCGACAAATGCCCGACTGAGATATGAAAAAGTTCAGGAATTTTTATTGAATGCAAATCAAATGCGATTACTTTATCAACTTTTAACGATTCAAGAAAACGGATCATTACATCAAGTGAAACCACTTCCCCATCTCTGAAAACATGATCCTGACGCTGATAGCCAAGGTACGGAATGACTGCAGTTACTGATTTTGCCCCATTTCTTTTCAACGCATCGATAATAAAAAATAATTCAATATAATTTTGATCAACCGGTGTGTTGGTGGATTGGATCACAACTGTATCTTCTTCTACAACAGGGACATTCAGTTTGACTCGTCTCTCACCATCGGGAAAAATCATTGTTTCAATTGAGGAAAGTTCAATTTGCAACTCGTCTGCTACCTTTTTCGCCAAACGGAGATTGGAAGATCCGGAAAATAACTTCATGTGGCTATTGTATCACGAAAGTCTGCGGGCTGCACGACGCTGCAAGGGCTTTTCCTGTATTATTCTACGAACACGATTTCCCCAAACAAATGGAATAAGTAATGGGTTAAACGTAATTTTGTCTCGATTTATTCTATCGAGAAGATCTCCATCCCTTCTCGCAAATTCATGGTTAAGCTCCAGTGTGCCACTTACGATTTGAACAGCAACATGATGTTGATCAACAGTTGACGGTTCAGTACCTGATATAAATACAATTTCGCCTGGACCAGCAACTCTTTCTGATGTAACGCCAACATCTCTTGCTGCCTTTTCTATAACTCTTGCACGCCATGGTAAAACTATTTTCGTAGAAGAAACTCTCTCTGACTCAGTCATAAAGAAAACAATAGTGCCAATTATAAAAAAACTGTGTGAGTTGTTTGCAAGAAATTAGAGGATTAGGGCTTTACTGATAGATTCACCCGTTCTGATACGTTTGATGGCTTCGGCAAGAAGTGGCGCAACGGTTACAATTGCTACTTTATTGTTATTCTTCACTTCGTCACGGGGTTTTATCGAATCGGAAATAATCACTTCTTCAATCGCCGAATCATTTATTTTATGTAGCGCTTCGCCCGAGAATAATCCATGAGTAGCCGCAACGCGGACACTTCTAGCACCTTTTTCTTTTATGAAATTTGCCGCATGCACTATTGTTCCTGCGGTATCAATCATATCATCAACCAATAGTACATCCTTATCTTTTACTTCGCCGATGATATTAACGGTTTCTGAAACATTATTTACTGACAAATCTCGATCTTTATAGGCAATTGCCATGCCTTCAGCATTTAATAACTTAGCATAACCGGCTGCTCGGAGAAATCCTCCCTTATCAGGTGAGGCAACAACAAGATTTCGCATTTTTCGCTCTTGGAGTGCTGGCAAAATCGAATAACTGCCATATAAATTATCCCAGGGCTGCTTGATAGAACCTTCAAGCTGTTCTGAATGAATATCAAGCGTAAGAATGCGGTCGATCCCGGCATTAATTAATAACGACGCTACAGCACTGGATGAAATCGGAACTCGTGACATTTCTTTTCGGTCCTGACGTGCATACCCAAAATATGGAATAACAGCAGTAACTTCTGAAGCCGAAGCTCTTTTGGCTGCATCAGCCATAAGTGCCAGTTCCATTATATGATCATTGACTGGTATGGAAGTCGACTGAATAATAAAAACCTTGCGGCGTCTGAGGTTTGGTTTGATGCGAACCCGTATTTCACCATCGGAAAAAACACTGATCGGACATGTTACTTCAACTTTTAAAATTTTTCCGACAGCTTCGGCCAATCCAGGATTGGCACGACCGGTGAGCAGAATAAAATCTCTCGCCTTTTCTGAATACACTTTATCGTTATCAGCCATATTATTTTCCTCCACCAAGCATGTTGGCGAGGCCACCCATACCTCCCATCATTGACTGCATTTTCTTTGCAGCAACTTCCTGGGATTTTTTGACTGCTTCATTAACTGCTTCTCGGATATCATCATCTGACTTATCGTTTGATTTCAGTTCAATAATTTTCTGGTCTCCGCTGATTTTGACGTATACTCCACGCTTACTGACTTCAACGATTTCTGACTGCAGTTCACGCTGCATTTCCATCGCCTGATCACGCATTTTTTTAAGTTCTCCTAATTGTCCAAATGGATTAAATGCCATAAAAATTCACCTCACCTTCCTTAATTATTATTATCAATTAAAATTGGTGATGCCGAAATGGCTTTTGCCTTTCGGCGCCTATTTCTTTAATTCTACCGTAATTTCAATATCTTTTCCAGTGAGTAATTTACCTATACGTAAAAGTGCTTCCCGGTTCTTCATATCGTCCAATCGTTCCTTATGAAATTTATATGCTGTCTGAATCACAAGAGTTTGATCGCCAAAACTTTTTATCGTACAGCCATGGAGAACTCCCGCCAACGTGTGATTATGTTTCTTCATTTCTGTAATAAGATTTCTCCAAAACATTTCCATCCATTCTTTTGTGACCGGCCCATTTCCATTAGTGTGCATCAATTCAACAGAGGTTGTCTCAATTGATACCTCAACCTCAGGCTCAGTCTTTTTTTCACCATACAGAGCTTTCAATTTTTTCATCGTACCGACTTGTTTGCGAAGTGATGTAACTGAAACATCCTCATCTTCGGTCACCACATCATTCTGCTTACTGGCTTGTGCTGGAATGACGTTATTAGTCTGTTTTTGGATTTGTTCACACCATTCAATAACAGCCAACTCCAACGGCAGCTGCTGCAAGACTGCGGTTTTTGTCTCAGCATACGCTTTTGAAAACAGTTCTGTTAGTTGTTTTATTTCCTCTAGAGAAAATTTTACATTTTGTACCAGATTTTCTTCCTGCAAACCAATATTTGTCATTAAATTCATATGAAGTCCTTCGAGCAATTTTGTTAAAAAATATTTTATATCGATTCCTAATGTTACTAATTCAGCAATTATCGAAATCCCTTCTTTTACTTGCTTATTCCGCAAAGCAACAAGTAGATTGACCACCAAAAAATCTGTAGTCGCTTGAAATTTTTTCTCAATAAACTCCTTAGTAATCTTTTCATTGGCGGCCAATAAAACTAGCTCTTCCAGTACTTTAACCCCATCACGGAATCCTCTGTCTGCCAATTGAGCAATATATTTTAGTGCATCCTCATCAATCTTTAACTTTTCACCCGTTACAATCCTCTTAAAAGAACGAACTAACTCTTCTTCAGTCGCCGGTTTAAACATAATTTGAAAACATCTGGAGACAATCGTCTCGGGAACTTTGTGTGCTTCAGTGGTACATAGAATAAACATAGCATGATCAGGCGGTTCCTCAAGCGTTTTTAAAAGCGCATTGAATGCTTCCGTGGTTAACATATGCACTTCATCAATAATGTACACTTTTCTTTTTGCGGCGACCGGTGCGAGACGGATTTTTTCTTTCAATTCCCGAATTTCATCAATCCCGCGATTAGATGCTGCATCAATTTCCAAAATATCGACATTATTTCCTACGGTTATAGAAACACATTGATCACAAGTATTGCATGGTTCCATTTCCTTTTCTCTTTTCTCTTTTGGGATCTCGCAATTCACTACTTTGGCAACGATACGTGCAGTTGAAGTCTTGCCCAATCCTTTTGGTCCGGTAAAAAGAAACGCATGCGGGATGTTTTTCTGAAGAACTGCGTGAAGCGTTTCCCTGACTGATGCACTATCAAGATCATCAATTTTTTGAGGTCTATACTTTCGATAAAAAACCATAATTCGGAATACTCAGTGTAGCAAAAACGCTTACAATCTGAAAGGCACGCTTTTAGGAATTACTCGTGGTGCAGTCCAAGTAGGTGCAGCATTCCATGTTGTACCAATTCATCAACTCTGTCATCAACAAGCATTTCCTGTTCTGAAGACTCTTTTATCACCATCGGATAAGAGATTACAATATCACCCAAGCGCATAATGTCGCCCGGCAATTTCGTTTGTTCTCCTTCCTGCAATGGGAATTCAAGAATATTTGCAGTCCCCTCTTTATTGCGGTACTTTTTATTCAGTTCCTTCATTTTTCGATCACCGATTACTGCGATCGAGACTTCTATAGGAGTTTGGACATTCTGATCTTCCAGCACATATTGCACCGCTTTCTTTATTCGCTTGCGGTTAACTTTATATCTGCTTTCAACGTAGATAAGGACTCTTGGATTGTTCATCAACGAATTAGAACAGCTTTACTCGAGCTGCTTCTTCTTGTTTTAATTTTTTCTTCAGCTTTTTAGCAAGCGAAGGTTTAAGATAAAATTTTCGGCGTTTAGCCTCTTGTACTATTCCTGCAGCCATAACTTTTTGAGAAAAGTCACGGATGAGTTTGTCATCTGATTGTCCTGGTTGTTTCTTAACTAATACCATAAAAAAAACACCCCCTTCATTTAACTTTCGTCCCTATTTTACTCTAAATCGGACAATAAGTAAATCTCTACACTACTTCTCGTTATAATTTTTGACTTCACTAGACTGTCACAGTATAATTCCTTCAGTATGTCAGAAATTCTACGGCGTTCGGAACTTCCACGAGTTACTCCTTCATATGATGTACAAGGAATACTCTTTGTTGGAGGATTGGGATCATTCAATAGTTGCGAATTGCGACCTGTTGCCCAAGCAGTCCAACCACTAGTTCCTGACAGATCTCTCTTAGTCTTACAAGATTTTACGTTTGGATTTAATGGTGCACCTATGGGCCCAATGCGAACAACAGAAGAAAGAAGAACAGCTGAAACAGTTGAGGAACTTGCAGCAAAAACAGGAAACCCAGTTATTATTTTTGGAGAAAGTCTTGGAGGTCTAATTGCAATTGGAGCTGGCAACCGGCAACCCGATAATGTGAGTGCAACGGTTCTGCTCGGAACACCTGCTACAGATCCCTATATAGGATTTCCCAAATTGGTAACTAAACACCAAACAGTATACTCTATTCACGGAGGACATGATCCTCTAGCGCCAGTAGATTTTGCACCAAGAGGGGCAAACGTGCGGGTAGCGGTATTACCGGGAATTGATCATTTATCACTGAAAGGTCGAGCAGGAATTGCAGCCGTAACTGAAGCATTTGCTGCAATTTTACCGCCAAGGCCTAAAATTCTTGTAGGCGCACAAACTAGAGCGCATCCTTAATCTTCTTTGCTAGCACTTCTCTACTCTCTTTTGGCTTATTATTGACAACGGACTGGATGATCCAGCCTTTGTCAGTTTCCCATCGAGGGATCAAATGCACATGAAGATGTGGAACTCCTCTTCGTTCTTTATGATTGATTCCAATCGTGATTGAATCAGGATTCAATGCTTTTTCTAATTTTGCAGCGACTTTTTGAACACTTCCCATCAATCTCCCCAATTCTTCCTGCGAATATTCCAGTATATTATTCCCATGCTTTTTCAAAATTACCATCGCATGACCGGGAGCAGAGGGAAAAAGTTCTAAGAAAGAGACCGTATCGTCATCTTCGTAAACACGAAGTGAAGGGATTTCATTTTTTACCAATTTACAAAAAAGACAATCTTTCATAGAAAATTACATCTAAATTTGCTCTAAAACTTTGATAATTTCTTTAAGAGTCAGTTTCGTGGGTACCATCTTGGGATTTTTCGGTGTTCCATTAAGAAGCATCTTTTTCGAAACATGCAAAAACCATGTGGCATCCGGATCCATTTTACTCAGCTGGTGATAGACATTGGTTAAATCAATCCCTTGTTCTCCATCATGTTCAGGCAAGGTTTTAATCCGTATATATCCTTTTCGTGGATCTTTACGGACTACTAATTGATATCCCATTTTCTGAGCCAGTTTCAATACAGTATCATTAATTGTTTCAAACCCTATTCCCTTTCCTTTACTAGTCGCAAACTGGATTCCTTTCTCTTTAATTTCATGTTCCGCCCAGATGCGGTTTTCGAATTCTGCAGTTAACGAATTAAGACAATTGATACCGAATTTTACATACATCAAATCCTGTCCGGGTTTTTCATACTTAAGCCCTTCCAGAACTCCCAAAAGTGAAAATTCATAGATATCAGATGCCGCGTCATGCCAGAATACTTCACCAAAATGATCAATATCTACAACGACTTTAACGATTCGTGATATTGCTTCTTTGTGTTCAGGAGTTAATTTCTCATGTGCTTCTTTAAATTCCGATAAAACATAATCCCATGTGCGAGACGCACCGCAAACATTTTTATCCTGCGTTTGATGATGATCAAGTGGGCCAAGTCCTGTATCAACGTGAATTACCTCATCTTCCCCGACTTTTTCAACCGGATCTGTAATAGTGGATCCTAAATCTTTATTCACCAATCGTTGTCCTGCAGGCACAAATTTCACATCGGCCTCCTGCCATCCTGCAAGAAATTTTTTAATTAGCCATACTGAGGTTATCGCGTCCCAATCAGGTGACATATGGGTAACAATTATTTTCATTAGGCTTAGTATACAGGAAAAGCTCAAAAATCGGA
>CAZILC010000002.1:0-106041 GCA_964540055.1 uncultured Gammaproteobacteria bacterium
TTAAAGCTAAGTGCCCAGTTTGTGGTACAGGTATGTACAAGATTGGTTCAAAATAGTTTTGTACACCTCCTTGAGACGATCGTTTCAAGGAACACTGCCCCGGCTTTGTTTAACAATCGGGGAAGAAAACCCTGCTTTTGCGGGGTTTTCTTGGTTTCTAAAATTGCAAACTTAAACTACTATCTGGCACTTTCTACCAAACTCAAAGAACCAAATTAACTCCACCATAAAAAACCCTCCTCCTTGACACCTATTTTGCTTTGATGAAACAATAGATAGGTATGAATCCATCCTACAATTTCTTCAGTCAACTTGACACATTTTTAAATACCTGTGTGGATTATTTTGACTATCGTATTAAGACAGGTAAATTTATTGATGATATTAAATTTCTGTGTAATCTAATAAATAATTATTTTACAACTCTAGGGAAAAAGCTTTATACCGACACAAAGGATTCTAATATATTTATTGCACTTTTAAATCTTTTTAAAACTCTTTTGAATACACTCATGAAACTTCCTCTGTTTGCTCTTATTTTCTCGCTTTTCAAAGAAACAATAAGAATAGTTATTTCATGTTACGCCGAAATATTTATCATTTTTGCATTCACTTTTCCTTTAACAATTCTCCTTCTTAATTTATTTCAGACGTATATCATAGCCTTTTTTATTGGCCTTATTCCAATTCTTCTACTCAATATTTATTGCATCTCGGCACTATTCAATTTTATAAAACATAAAGAGTCAGGTGAAAAAATAAGTTTGTGGCATAGTTTTCATATGCTAACTCCGCGATTTAGTGCAATTATTTATCCTGTACTTACCCAAACTGCAATCATTCAGGAATCATTTTTAGGATTTATCATTGTTTCGGTTTTCCTTAGTTATACATTTGAACTGTTACATCTCTCATGGAGTAATTCCTTTATCTTTTGGTTTATCATTCTTATCCTTGGTTTTATTCTTGTAGTTGGCTTGTTCATTTTCTCAATAATCACGTTACAAACATTCTTAACCGTCTTATTAGAAAATCTTTCTTTTCAACAGGCTATTAAAGAGAGCCAAACCATTGTCTTTAGATCTTTACCAACTTTTTTTATTCTCTATCTTATACTATATATCGCTTTTGCCTTTTTCATATCGAAAATGGTCGTGTTGTATCTTTATTTAGGAGCAACAATTGGCATGTATTGTGCTTGTATCGGGACTACATTTCTCGCCTATTTGCTCTGGGAAAAATTTCGTTTGAACGCAGTTCAGCCGGTTATTCAAACTACACAAAAACCTCCATTTCTCGTCAATGTAATAATAATTTTTGGTTTTATGAATTTTATTTTACTTGCTGTATTTATGATTAACGAATATCAACCTTTTATCAATTTTGTGCAACAGCAGGAAGATAATTTTCTAGCGGCTCAACAAATGAGGCAGTATACTAATACAACGTATGGTTATTCTATACAATATCCACAAGCATGGACTGTTTATGAATGGAATGAAAAGTCGACTACTTTTTATAATAACTTTACCGGAACAATTACTGGTGGTACCTGGATGACAATTACTGTCTCAACGTATGATTACAAAGGGTTTCAACAATTATTTACGGCGGCTCCTGGTCTGGTAATTGAAGACGGAGTTACAAAAGATGTAACGACAAAAATAACCAATATGTCGATTCTTGGATATGATACCGTTAATTATAATTTTGTAAAATCCACGAATACCTATCCGCAATATGAAACTCACTATCTCATTCATAAAGGCAATCTTATGTATGATATTGCTTTCGTGTCGCTATCAAATGATGTTTCAAGTTATAATAGTGATCTATTCCAGAAGATAATCAGTTCATTTCAATTTATCAATTAATTACTTAGTAATTGTATATGTTTGTATGTGGACGAGTTTGTAGACTTTTACCCAAGGTAAATCCCAGCTTTTCCATACAGCAGCTTGTCCAAAACCTGCAACTTCCCACAATGGATCACCAAGTGGCTTACAATTTTTATCTTCACATACAATAAGTAATTGATCAGTTACTGTAGATCTCCCCGGATCAACTGCCTGATTTTGAATAGTTATTGGTGCGTGATCTAAAATTGTTAAATAATATACATATGCATGGTCTGAGTTTCCATGACCGGCCGAAAGCATCGCGAAATTAAATTGTTTATTATTGGTTTGTGTAATGACAAATTTGGCTATTTCTTCGGTCTGAGCTTTCTGTTTATTTGGTGCATATTGGAATGGCTGGAAATAGAGATTGTATCCAAAAATTGCCGCAAATAATAAAGCTCCTAAAATAATTCCATAGGTAAAATTTCCTTTTTTCAATTCAGATATTTTGCTGATGAGATTTGCAATAAGAAAAAACGGTAAAGGGAAAATAAATACAAGATAATAATCATAGATAGGTTTTTTATATAAACCGAAAAGCAACACACCTAGTACCAACCAGGTTGTTATGAGAATGACGACAAATTTATTTTTAATGAGAAATAACGCAGCGATCGAGACAAACGCGATGATAACAATGACTACTCCATAGATTTCCAGCTGTTGCATAGCACGATATTGATAAAGATCAGGAGAAGGGAATACAAATACAAGTCTTGCAAAGAGTCTAAAAAAGACATCTAAAATTGGTTGATAAAAAGCATGGTATGTTTCATAACTGGCTTTAGTTGTATCGGTTGAAATAAACTTCAGAATTGTCCGCGTGTTTGGAAATCCGTGTCGAGCTTCAAAAGCCAAAAAAGGAGAATAACCAATGAGAAATCCTACAAATATTTCTACATAATATTTGATAAGCGGAACAATCTGAATTTTATTGGTAAGAAACCACTGCATAATAAAAAGTGAAACCGCAACGATAACCGCAAGAAATACAGAAATATAATGAAGTTGTATACTTATCCCAAGAAATACTCCAACCAGCAAATAATATTTCCAAGATCGAGTGGTAGTAACGGCTTTGTAGAGTAAATAAATTGTCATAAGAGAGAAAAATGGCACGACATTTGGATTCCATGAAGAATGAGAATAGGTAATTACCAAAGGTGAAACAGCATACAGCGCTGCTGCAATAAGTCCCGTCTTTTTATCAAAAAAGTTCTTCCCAACGTGATAGATAAGCCAAACCGTTGCTGTACCGAATAATGCAACCATGACAGCAGGACCGACTGGATCCAAATGAAAAAGCCAAAGAAACGGCGCCATCATGTAGTAATAAATCGGACCCGTAAAAAAATCACCGGCACTTGCTCGCGGGCCAAGAAGGGTAAAATGCCCCTGCAATATCCCTAATGCAACCAAAACATCACGTCCTTCGTCACCAAGAAACGTCATATAATCTGAGATCCGATAAAGCCGCATAAAAGCAGCGAGAAGAAGAATGAGGATAAGTAATACAAGTGAAATGCTAAACTTTCTTTTCATATCCCTTAACTTTTTTTCAGGTGATGTGTTTTCCAGATAAAACGATTATAAATTACATAATTCATAGGTATAACAACTAATAAAATTGTTGGAATAAGAATGACAAATGAAGTATAAAAAGTGCGTCCCAGTAATGAAACTTTTTCGCCGAAAGCATTTACTGCTAAATGAACGACAAATCCTTGAATGCCAATTGAAGCAAGAGAAGCAACATTAAATTTGATTAATCGTTTAAATAAACTTCCTTGACCATGAAGATGCTTCGTGTCTCCAAAAGTCCACATATTATTTGCCATAAAATTCCAGAGAATCGCGATTTCTCCTCCTATCATTGCTGCAATTGCTTGTGTAATTCCAAAAAAAATAACGAGGTAAACAGTTAAAAACTGTAAAATAAAACCAGTACCTCCGACTAATAAAAATTGTATAAATCGTTTACGGTCTCTCATAGCCAAACGGATGACAACATAAAAAGATTCGAACTGGTCTTTAACATTAATTTTGCTTTTCCCTTTTTCACGCTCATTAAAAATAATTGGGACTTCGGCTACTTTTGCTTTCAATTTAACAATATCATGAAGAATTTCTACTTTGTAAGCAAAATTTTTTGATAGCAGATGATTTAGATCAACTTTTTTTAAAAATGACGTTTTGGTAAGTTTAAATCCTGATGTCATATCGTGGATTGAAAAATTAAGCCAGGCTATTCGAATAAAGAGGCTCCCAAATACACTTAAAAATTTTCTATCCAGTCCCCAACCTTTGGGAATCGATCCCCCAGGAATATATCGGCTGCCGATAACATAATCCGCGCCCTCATCCATTGCATGGACCAATCGTGGGATATCGTGAGGAGTATGCTGAAAATCAGAATCAAATTCCATTACCGCATCAGCATCCATTTTCTCCATAGCAAATTTCATGCCCCGGACATATGCTGCTCCGAGACCGTTTTTTTCACCACTTAAAAGTTCAATATTTGACCATTTTTTCATACATTCTTTGACTAGATCTGCGGTGCCATCAGGTGATGTATCATCAACAACGAGGATATGCATTTTATGATTTTTTATTGTTGGAAAAATTTCGTTTTCCAAAAGTGGAACCATTATTTCAATATTGGGCCTTTCGTTATACGTGGGGATAATAATAACTATTTTCATAAATGATTTTCCATTGTCCATTTACCGTTTACCATTTATTGTAACATTTTCATTTATCTAAATTGCAAACTGAAAATCAATGGTATATGGAAACTGGAAAACGGAAAATAAGATTACTTATTTTTATTAAACTCAATCATTTTTTTCAATCCTTCTTCCAACGGAACAATCGGCGCCCAACCCAACATTTCTTTAGCCTTTGAAATGTCTGCTTTTCGCCTCAAGGGATCATCTTCCGGCAGCTGCTCACTGAAGATAATTTCGCTGGTACTCTTAGTTAGTCTCTTTACAATTTCAGCATAATCTAAAACAGTATGTTCATCCGATGATCCAATATTAACTACCTCGCCCATCGTATTTTCCGCAAACATCATCTTTGTAAGTCCATCAACTGTGTCAGATACATAACATAATGATCGCGTTTGCTTACCATCGCCAAAAATAGTGATAGGCTTATTCTCAAGTGCCTGATTGATAAAAATACTAATCATCCGCATATCTGCTTTGCTCATTCGGGGACCATACGTGTTAAAAATCCTCACAATCCGAGCATCAAGCCCTTTATCACGCCAATAATAGGATACGAGGGTCTCCCCAAATCGTTTTGCTTCATCGTAAACAGATCTTGGGCCAATGCTTGATACATTTCCTCTGTATGTTTCTTTCTGTGGATGCTCCAACGGATCACCATATACTTCAGATGTAGAGGTAAACAAAAATCGGGCGTGTTTTGCTTCTGCGAATTTTAGGACATTGTGCGTGCCGGTGGTATTTACCATCATGGTCTCCATAGGTAATTTGTGATAGCTTATATCACTATGGTGATTAGGTGAAGCTGGCGATGCTAAATGGAAAATAAACTCTGCGGATAAACTGTCAGGTAAAGGTTCAATGACATTATGATTGATAAACTCAAACTGAGTGTTAGACTTGAGGTGAGCTATATTTTCTTCGGAGCCTGTTAATAAATTATCAACACAAACAACATCGTGATTCATACTCAGCAATACCTCACACAAGTGAGACCCAATAAAGCCCGCGCCGCCGGTCACAATTACTTTTGCCATATTCGTATAATACTAAAGTAGAGGCACGATTGGAAGAGTGAAGATTAAAGATCCTTTTCTCTTTGAAGATCTGAATCTACCATAATTTGGACCAATTCTTTGAAGCTTGTTTTTGGCTCCCAACCAAGTACTTTCTTTGCTTTCGAACTGTCACCTATCAAATAATCAACTTCAGCAGGCCTAAGATGTTTAGGACTATTGTAGGAAACATATTTTTCCCAATCTTTAAGTCCCACATGCGCAAATGCAATTTCGATAAATTCTTTAACAGAGTGTGTTTCTCCTGTTGCGACAACAAAATCATCAGGCTTGTCTTGCTGCAGCATGAGCCACATTGCTTCTATGTAATCTTTTGCATAACCCCAATCCCGCTTTGCATCAATATTACCGAGTTCCAATTTTTTCAGTTTACCCAATTTGATCCGAGCAACAGCGTGGGAAATTTTACGCGTTACAAATTCAATACCCCGGCGCGGCGATTCATGATTGAATAAAATACCGTTGCACGCAAACATATCATAACTTTCCCGATAATTTAACGTTATGTAGTGTCCATACACTTTCGCAACACCATATGGACTTCGTGGATGAAACCTCGTTGTCTCTTTCTGAGGAGTTTCTACTACTTTGCCAAACATCTCAGAACTTGAAGCCTGATAGTATTTTATTTTAGGATTAACATTTCTGATCGCCTCAAGAACACGGGTTACACCAAGTGCGGTAAATTCACCTGTCAGAACAGGCTGATCAAAGGATGCCTTCACAAAAGACTGAGCTGCAAGATTGTACAATTCATCAGGTTTTGCCTGCTCGATTGCTTCAGTAAGTGATGTTTGGTCAAGTAGGTCTGCAGAGAGAAGCTCAATGTCATCCTGAATATTGCGGATATTCTCCATATTTGGAGTACTTAATCGTCTTACTGTCCCGTACACTTTGTAGCCTTTTTCGAGGAGAAATTCTGCCAGATATGATCCATCTTGTCCTGTAATGCCTGTGATTAATGCACTCTTCATAAATTTTTCTCTAACTAAGTGTTAATATTTTTCTATACTACACTATCTTTCTCCAATAGTCTAGTATGTCTTCAAGGGTATTTTCAAAGGGAATCGTAGGTTCCCATCCGGTAAGTTTTTGAAATTTCGAACTGTCACATCTGATTTCCGGAACATCAATAGGCCTAAATCTTGCCTCATCTACCTTAACAGTAATTTTCTTTGAAGAAAATGATAAAAGTGTTTGCAATACATCTTCAATTTTATGGGAAACGCCTGAACCGAGATTATAAACTTCACCCGAAATTCCTTTTTCTATAGCTAATCTATACGCTTTTACCATATCTCGCACATCAGTAAAATCACGCTTCGCTTGTAAATTCCCCACAATGATCTCAGTGTCTTTTTCACCTTTTTCTATTTCAGCGATTTGTTTGGCAAAGTCTGAAACTACGTAGCCTTCCTTTTGTCCCGGGCCGATATGATTGTAGGGACGAAGACGAACGATATCTAATTTATAGGCAAGATAATGTTGATAACTTAAAAAATCCTGTGCGATCTTGGAGACTGCATACGGCGTTGCAGGCCGAAGTGGAGTATTTTCATCAACCGGGATATCTGAAGGAGTAATAACGCCATAAATATCAGCGGATGAAATAATCACCACGCGCACATGTTCCATTTTATGTTGTTTTATCGTATCCAGTAATGAAAATTCGGAAACAATATTGTTGGTAAATGTCTCAACAGGATGAGAAAAACTTTTTGAAGGTGACGCTTGTGCTGCTAGATGAAAAATGACATCAGGTTTTGTAGTAAGAATCAGTGATTCGACGTCTTTTGCATCATTTAAATCTACTTTTTTAAGGACAATCTGATCTTTAATTTCGTCAAGTGTTTCAATGCTTGATTCCGAACGAAAGGTGCCGATTAATTCATAGGATTTATCAATTAGGAGATGGTTAGAAAGGTGTTTGCCTACAAAGCCGGTAACGCCGGTGATTAGTACTTTTTTCATGGAAAATGCTTAACTTCGACCAACTCCAATATAGGTAAAGCCAAGTTTTCGAACATCTTCAGGATTAAAGATATTGCGTCCATCAACAAGATATGGTGATTTCATAAGTTTTTTCACTTTTTTAAGATCAATTTCTTTAAATTCATTCCATTCTGTAACCAAAATACAAAGATCTGCATCTTTTACCGCCGTATAGGCATCTTTAACAAAAGAAATTCCACTTACCTGAGCAAAAATCCTTTTTGCATTGTCCATCGCGATTGGGTCATACACATTAACCAATGCCCCTTCTTCTACCAAATCTTTAATAATAGTAATTGCTGGAGCATCACGCATGTCATCAGTATTTGGTTTAAAAGCTAAACCCAAAACTGCAACTGTCTTTTTTCTCATTTTTTGATTTAAGAGATTTCTCGCTTTTTTAACAATTGAGAACATCATATCCTTATTTATCTCTTCAACATCTTTGAGAAGCCGGAAATCATATCCGAGACCTTTTGCGATTTCAATAAGTGCGCGTACATCTTTGGGGAAACAGCTGCCGCCATAGCCTGCACCAGCTTGCAGGAATAAATTGCCAATGCGCTTATCAAGTCCCATTCCTTCAAGCACATCTATACCATCGGCACCTGCCAGCTCTGAAATGTGTGCAATCGCGTTAGCATATGAGATTTTCGTTGCTAGAAATGCGTTTGACGCGTATTTGATCATTTCAGCGGTTGGAATATTTGTGTCAATTAATTTTGTACCACCTGGGACTTTATCATTATTGAGAATTGGTTCATGCAATTTTTTAAGCAAATCCCCGGCTCTTTTCGCGTTGGTTCCAATAACTACCCGATCAGGATAAAAAGTATCCGAAAGTGCTTGTCCTTCCCGCAAGAATTCAGGTACTGAAGCATAATCAAATTGTGCGGTTTCAGGTTTTACTTCATTGATAATTTCCCGTACCTTTTCGTTTGTGGCAACGGGAACAGTACTTTTGGTTGCGACTACTGAATAGCCATCAAGATGCCGACCGATCTGTTCGGCAACATCCAAAACAACCGAAAGATTTGCTTCACCATTCGATTTTGGCGGTGTACCAACAGCAATAAATATGGCATCCGACTGCGGAATTGCTTCATCATAATCCATGGTAAATAATAATCGCTTTGCTGCAATATTTTTCTTGACCAGCTCTTCGAGTCCTGGTTCATATATGGGGATTATTCCTTTTTTGAGGTTATTAACTTTTTCTGGTGTGTGGCCGATAACCCAAACGGTATTTCCTAAATCAGCAAAAACAGCTGCGCTTACTAATCCAACATATCCGTGTCCAACAAAAGTTATTATCATAATTAATTAAAAACTTTATCCAATCCTTCTTCAAACGTTCTCATTTTTACTCCTAATTGTGTTATTTTAACATTGTTTATCGAAAGATTAAAGGCCCTAGACGCTTTTCCTTTATACAGCTCTTCGCGAGATATTTTAGTGATAAGATTTTTATCATAGTGGAACTTGTCAGCCATTAGCATAAATGCGTCATAGGGGCTCAAACTTTGACTTCCTACGACATGATAGATCCCTTCAGCCTTTTTACTAATGATCGTATCTATTGCATATGCTATATCATCAATAAAAGTCGGCGTCATAATATGATCTGTAACAGCAGTTAATGGCATATTTTTTGAAAGTCGATTCATAATCGCATGAACAAAATCATTTTTCAGTTCAAATGGATCTGCCCGGAATGGATAGCCAATTCGAATAATGGTATAGGGAACACCTGAGCGCTGAACTTCAAGTTCTCCTTTATATTTTGTCGTTGCATACCAATTGACCGGATTTGGTTCATCGTCTTCTTTATATTTGTATGGCGGTTCCTTTTTCCCATCAAAAACATAATCAGTTGAGATATAAAGCAGTTTTTTATTCCCAGCTTTTGCCGCTTCTGCAACATTTCGAGTTCCTAAAACATTTATTTTATACGCTGCTCCATCCTCTCCCAGTACTTTATCCTTTTCGCATCCTTCAACATCAGTTTTTGCTGCAATGTGTAAGACGACATCATGTTCTGTGTCTTTTCGAATAACGTCCAAACTTGTTGGATCCGTTATATCAACCCCATTGGTAAGACTCAAATCATCAACTGCATAATCACTAGAAACAAGTTTTTTGTCCTGAAGTATTTCAACGATTTTTGTACCGACAAGTCCTGATCCGCCTATTGTATAAATTTTCATATTATAATTTCCCCTCTTTTTTTAAACGATCAAATAATAATAATGCTGCAATTGAAGTTGAAATTTTTATTTCACCCTCATCTATTTTCTGTAACACTTTATGTATTGGTAGTTTTATTATCTCTATTTCTTCATCCAAATCAAGTTGTTGTTTGTGTTCTTCCAATTCTGTGGCAACAAAAACTAGTACTTTTGACTGCATATTCGCTGATAATTCCCATTCAGCGATTTTAACCCATTTTTTAGCCACCAATCCTGCTTCTTCCAGTAATTCACGTTTTGCAGTCTCCAACGGATCGTCATCTCCTTCAATCTTTCCTGCAACTACTTCAAGAAATTTTTTTTCAAAGGCATCACGATATTGTGACTCAATATAAATCTCATCTTTAGTATATGGAATAATAAAGACTGTTGGAGTTCTCTCAACAAAATCCTTAGTAAAAATTTTCCCGTTTCTTTTAACTTCTTTCTGGACAACTTTAAAATATTTTGCAGTATAAACAGTTTTCGTTGAAAGTACACTCATCAGGAATTATAACTGATCCGTATCTCCTCCCAAATTATTGCGGAGAATGTCCTGATAATCTTCTGCCTTGATTTTTTCCCACCAGGACCTATTCTCAGAATACCAGGTAATAGTCTTTTCAAGCCATACATCAAGATCATGGAGAGGTTCCCATCCAAGTTCTTTATGAATCTTGGACCAATCAATATCATATTTTCTATCATTTCCGGGACGATCCTTAACAAACTTAATTTCATCTTCAGTCTTTCCCATAATTTTAAGAATACTTTTAACAACATCATAATTTGAAATACCTTTATTCATCCCTCCTACCAAATAGGTTTCACCGATTTTCCCCTTTTTGAGAATTGCTTCAATTGCGCGGACATGATCTTCGACATATAACCAGTCACGGACATTTTTCCCATCACCATGCAGCGGAACCTTTTTCCCTTCGAGCAAATTGGTAATTGCAATTGGAATCAATTTTTCAGGATACATCGCCGGCCCGTAATTATTGCTACAGTTGCTGATAGTTATTGGCAATCCATACGTTCGTTCATATGCTCGTACCAGATGATCTGATCCAGCTTTTGTAGCTGAATACGGACTTGAAGGTTCATAACGAGTCTCTTCAGTAAACTGAGCTGGCTCATTCAAATCCAGACTTCCGAACACTTCATCTGTTGAAACATGATGAAAATGTTTTACATTATGCTTCTTTGCCGCATCCAAAAGTGTATAGGTGCCGACAACATTGGTATGAATAAACGGCAGAGGATCCATAATCGAGCGGTCCACATGGGTTTCTGCTGCGAAGTGGACTACTAAATCAACTCCCCGCATAACCTCATCAACAATCTCTCCATTACAAATATCGGCACAAACAAAAGAATAATTGGCATTTTCCTGAACTCCTTCAAGATTTACGATATTCGCGGCATAGGTTAATTTATCAATATTTATTATTTTGTCGTCGGGATGATTTTGCATCCAGTAGAGAATAAAATGAGAGCCAATAAAACCGGCTCCCCCGGTGACGAGTATTTTCATAAGAGGTTCAGTTTATCTTACACGTTGTAATTTTCTTTGTCAATTGATGTTGTTAAGTATATGAAAAGCTAAACTTGAGTTTCAAAAAGACGATTGTTATAATCTGTGTATGCACAACCCCTACCAATTGGCCATGGAACCTGATAACCCCGACTGGCCAACAATGATAAAGACTACTCAAATTCCAGGCCTTCTTATTTATGAACGAGAAACGTTCAGTGACAATCGAGGATTTTTCCGAGAAGCTGTAGAGCTTCGAGACCTTGAAAAAGTGTTGGGCAAAAAAATCTCTATCACGCAATGGAATCATTCGCAATCTCATCCGAAGGTCATCCGAGGTTTTCATTCTGAACCATGGGAAAAAATGATTTATGTAGCCAAAGGAAATGTCATGTCTGTCATTATCGATTTTCGCGTGGACTCACCTGCTTTTGGAAAAGCAGTTAAAATTTTGCTTGGAGAAAACGATCGCAAAACGGTATATCTACCCAAAGGCATGGGAAATTCTTTCTGCAATCTTGGAGAAGATGACGCCGAGTATCTCTATCTTATTACCGGCTACTTTGAAAACAAACCAACGCCGGCAGTTAACTGGAACGATCCTGTTTTAACCAAACAATTCGGTGGTTGGCCGATTGAACATCCTATTGTGAGTGAAAAAGATCTCAACTATCCGACATTGAAAGAAAAATTTGGTAGTGAAGTAGATTTTTCGAAATTTCCCTGGTTGAAGGAAGAATAAATTTCAATTTGATACTTTCAAACCGGCAAGAGTCTTTTTCTCCTTATAATTAATCCCTTCAAACATAATCCATTTTACTATTGCTGGGAACTGTTTCTCATAATTTTTCTTATAAAAAATCTTCATTGCTTTAAAGCGAGCTTTTTGCAGCATGAGTTTTGTAGCAACATTTGCTTTGGTGATATTTTGTGTTTTCTTTTTAATGCCGCTCGTCGCGCCTCCAATATGCATAATACTCACTTCTCCGATATAATAAATTTTATAACCAAGTTTTCTGATATCATAGCAGAACTGTAAATCCTCACCATAAAAGAAATAGTCTTCATCCCACCAGCCGACTTTTTTACCAACCTCAAACGGCATTATCATAAAAGCACCCTCAATTGCATCAACTTCATGGTTGGTTTTCAAATCCTTCCACCCCTGTGTGTAACCGGCAAAAAGTTTGCTGTGTGGAAAAAGCCTTTGTAAACCCGAAAAATAACAAAAAGATGCCCACGGTGTCGGGAAACCACGGTGACAGTTGAAATCAAGTTCCCCGTCTTTGTTAATTAATTTGCATGTTGCGGTACCCACATCCGGATGAGACTTCATAAAATTAAGCATATACGTTAACGTTTTGGGATATACTATAGTATCAGAATTGAGAAATAAAACGTACTTTCCTGTTGCATAAGGAATGCCTTTATTATTCCCTGCCGAAAAACCAATATTGCCACCGTTATCGTTATAATGAAGTGTTTTTATTTTGCTTTTTTTGTGATATTCCTTTATTGTTTTTTCTGTTTCTTTACTTGAGGCATTATCCGTGACAATAATTTCAAATGAACCATCTGATACTTCTTTAGGATAATTTTTTTCAATAGATTGGATTGCATCAAGAGTAATTTGATCCGAATTATAGGTAAGAATAATAACTGATAAATCCGCTTGAGCCATAGTTATTTTTGTATTATACAAAGAAAAACAAATTATTGTTTGGGTTTAACAGGTTCACTTTCTTGATATTTACTGTAATCCTTAAAAATTTCAATAATACTACAACAGATATAAAAGAAGAAAAATATAAACCACACAAAAATAATATTTATGTATAAAGCAATAAGAGAAGTCGTGTCAGGAACATTACAGACATTACTCACTCCTGTTTGCGTACATGGAGTTAAATAAAAAGGTACAGGATATAATGTGCCGTGTCTCACAAATACATACATATACGTGGAGACAATAAAAGCTGCCACAAAAGAAATCACAACCTTACTTCCGAAAATTCCTTTCATAATTTTAGTATGCTCAGTGTGACATTCCTTTGTCAAGAGATGGGTCTAACTACTTTGTTTTCTATGAGAATCACACTATAATAAAGAGGCTCATGAAAAAGGTTATTGTTGTGACAGTAAATTTTAATACAGCAGAGGACACAACTGCTTTTTTGCATTCACTCAAACATGTTAAAACACCAAATTTTGAGATAGAAACAATTGTTGTTGATAACGGCTCAAAAGAGAAATATAAACTTCCGGAAAATCTCAAACATACGACACTCATTAGATCTGAAACGAATACCGGATTTTCCGGCGGGTACAATATTGGGATGAGAGAAGCGCTAAGGAATGGCGCCGATTATATTTTAATTGTAAACAATGATACTGAAATGGATCCGGATATGATAACCAATCTCCTAAAAGTCCTTGAAAGTGATCCCAAAATCGGTCTTACGGCACCAAAAATTTATTTTGCAAAAGGACATGAATTCCACAAAGATAGATACAAACCTCAGGAATTAGGTAAAGTGTTCTGGTTTGCAGGCGGACATACAGACTGGAACAATGTGATGAGTATTCATCGGGGAATTGATGAAGTTGATCATGGGCAATATGACAAGACTGAAGAAATCGATTTTGCATCCGGCTGCTGTATGATGTTCAAGCGAGTTGTACTTGAGAAAGTCGGACTCCTGGATGATAGATATTTTCTTTATTATGAAGACGCAGATTTGAATGAGAGAGTCAAAAGGGGCGGCTATAAAATCTATTATGTACCATCTGCCAAACTCATTCACATCAATGCCGCCTCAACGGGCGGCGCAGGAAATGTTCTGCATGATTATTTTATCTCACGAAACAAAATGCTCTTCGGCATGACCTATGCCCCGGCGAGAGCCAAACTCGCGTTGATTCGAGAAAGCCTAAGACTTCTTAGAACTGGGAGACCATTTCAAAAGCTCGCAATAAGAGACTACTATTTACGAAGATTTAATAAAGGAACGTATTTTGAAGAGAGAGCAAAAATAAAAAATTAAGCCGCTTTAGCACCGTTTATGACTGTAACCAAACGAGGTGCCATAACAGTCGCATTTGGAGAACGGTATGATCGAGGACCTCTAAAAGCAGTTACAACTTCAGTTGTCGTATTGTTTGCGTCCGGATTACCAAACTTGACGAGCACCGGGTTATTTTCACCTAATGATATAGCTGTTACTCTTAATGGACCTGTACCGACCTCATTAAGTGTAGCATCTCCTACTGTAGCAACCAAGCTATTTGGGCCAACTAATGCAACCTCATCCGCTTCAACATTTCCACCCACGATATCAGCATCTACCTTTGCATGGTCTACAGTTACGTCACCACCTGTTTTGATATGTATTGAAAGTGGCTCTTGTGCATCCACTGGTACTGGTTCTGTTTGCTCCTCCCTTTTCGGTGGTAGACCAGTTATATGAGTACTACCTCCACTAGTACCTTCTCTATATGTACCTTTAGGTTCCCACATTTTGACCTTAACTGTCCCTCCTGTTACCATTGTCTCTCCAACAACTGCATATCCTAAAAGACTTCCTTCCTGAGCAATCTCATTTATTGAATCAGCTGTGACTCTATCAAGTACTACTTGACCTTGATCAGTATGTGTTCGCAAAACTTCTCCTTCTTCTGCTCTTGATGAGCTAACTGCAATTTCTCCGGTAACAGTTCTTAAGTTACTCCCAGCAAGTAATACCTTACTCACGCTAATTTTTTCGTCTTGAGTACTTAGATCTAATGCAGTAGGCACACTTTCAGGAACAAATGCGGCAACTTCTACCCTTGGGGCAAACAACCTACCGATAGCTCCTAAAGGCCGTTTGCGAATGCTAACTTGAGGATTTCCATCCGCATCATCAGTAACGGTTATCCTATCTACTAATGCATCATGCCTTCTTCGAGCTCTTTCTGCCGACAATGCTTTAATCCTCGCACGAACAATAACTTTAGTTATTGGTGGTTGGTTAACTTCCGCGGTATCTTGTAATGGTGCAGTACCTTCCGTCTCAACCTGTGAGGGGACACCATCTTGAGCAGCTTCCTTTGAAAATATATTTTTTCCTATTACACCTACTGGTCCAGCAAAATTTGAGATACTCACTCTTCTGTGAGGAACGGGGGTAGAATCAGGCTCAACTTTAGGAGAAAATGAAAATGTTTGTTGTACAGTTAGTTCTCTATTACCTTTTCCTTTTTCCCAAGGCTTAAGAACTTGCAATGATACTGCTCTAGTAGTAGGATTTTCTGCACCTCTTGTTACTGCCATAGTTTAGCTCATAAAGATAGGCAGATCTTTTACCTGCATTGTATCAGGAAAATTTTAATTTGCAATAGATGAGGAATTATCTTAAAGTGTCCAGGGCTTGTTCGTAGGTATCAATAAGATACTGATTTTTTGTCGCTTTCCCAACTGCAATCAGACTTTTTGCTTTTGTCGCAAGCATAGACCTTATCAAACGGTATTCTGATGGGGTGCGGTGTTTTTTATAAAAATATAAAAGATTCTTGTAGATATTTACAATGGCAAACGTTTTACTCGTACTTGCATGTTCTTTATGCAAAACCATAACATCCGGATAAAAGTAAATATGCTTTCCTGCCAAATGAGCACGATAACAAATCTCCATATCCTCTGTATACATAAATATTTTTTCATCAAACCCATGAATTTCCTCAAAATCCTCACGTCTGATCATAAGAAGTCCACCTTTCACCCAATCGACTTCCTGGATTGTTTTGGGACTTCGATCGAGAAGTCCGAACCGTTGGCCTCCAGTGAGAAGGAGAAAGGCGTATTTTGGTGTATAAAATTTCCCCACCGATGCCTGAAGTGACCCGTCAAAGTTGCGCAGCTGTCCGCCTAGGATCGAAACTTTGGGGTGCTCCTTGAGATACTGCGCCATACGAGTCAAACCCTCATCCTTCACAACCGTGTCATTATTGAGAAACAAAATAAACTCCCCTTTTGATTTTGCAGCACCCAGATTACACCCAGCACCAAAACCTGCATTCGTTGCATTCGCAACCACATGCATATTCTCAAAATGCTTTTCTTTTATCTCATTACGAATTGTCTCAACTGAATCATCCTGTGAATCATTATCAACAATGATAACTTCCATTTTATTATCCTGAAATTCAGATTTATATTGCTCCCACAATGAAGTGATACAAGCAATCGTCAGGTCTTTCTTTTTATAATTTAACGTAACAATTGAAACTAACATAAGTTAAACTTTAAATTCCTTCAAAACTTCCCTATCCTTTTTCACAAATGTTTTCTTAGCCCGATATCTCGAGTCTTTAACACGATCCATTTGCATAAGCGCCATAAATAATCCTTGAAAAAATACCCAGTCTTTTCTTTTCAGAGCTGTCGCCAAATGATACGGCATCCATAAAAAATGTGAAATAAGCAAATTTCTATCGGTAATATTTTTCCAAACAAAGAAAAATTGATTTCGGTAAACTATTTTTTGAACAAATTTGGGCTTGAATTTGGTCTTAATTGCGCCTTCCTCATGCTCATGCACCACAACACTTTTTTTCTCAAAAATAAGCTTGTATCCGGACTTTAATGCTCGATAAGAAAGGTCTATATCTTCCCAATAAAATGGATTATACAACACATCAAGGCCACTTAATTTATCCCAGATTCGTCTTCTCATTGCACTTGAGCCACCGCTAACCCAGAAGGTATTCGATTTATCCAACTCGCCTGCATTATGGAAAACAAATCCCCGGTGCCAATAGCCAACTCCCCGTCCTCGAAGGACAGTTTTGCCCTCTTCAATACTCTCATCCATACACCCAACAGCAAATACTTTTTCATCCTCAAAATGCGCAAGCAAAGGCTCCAGAAAATCTTTATGCGGCCTGACATCATTATTGAGCAAAACTAAAATATCTCCCGTTGCCATTGCGACACCTCGGTTTACATTTTTTGAAAATCCTGATTCTTCTTTTTTGAAATTATCTACAGTTTTGCCGACAATCCCTGTGTCTTTCAGCGAATCAATAAATGAAGCGATAACTTCTTTTGATTTATCTGTTGACGGATCATTTGGAATAATAATTTCAACTTTCCCTTTATGATGCTTTACAGCAGCCAAAACGTGAGGAAGATTCTTATTCAAAATTTTTTCACCATTATAATTAGGAATAATAATACTAATATTCATAAATTGTTAAACACCAAACAAAAAGAGCATCAAAACCGTTCCTAAAATGACAATTAAAATATACTCAACAACTACTCGGACGTGCAGTTGATGATGGACATAATGATGGACCATCGACCAGAAAAAATAAAGAAAGGCAATCATAAGTACCAGCATTGCCTGCAAATTCGAATTCCCCCGAGTAGTCACCAAAAGCACAATACCTGTGCCAAATATAACCAAATAAACCAGATAATGCCAAAAATGCTTCTTAATATTTTCCATACTAGAGAATCACTCCTCTTCCAATAATTATACCTGCTAACAAAATAAACAATAAGTAGAGCATGTGATCAATGTTATGAGAAAAAATTCTGGCTATTTTTTTGCGTTCAATGATGATTGCATCAACTGCAAATATCAGAACAAAAAAGATGATAAATGCGTAGGAAATGTTTCGTTTGAGACTGCTTGCATCAACAAGTGGTTGATTTTGCTGCGCAGCTTGGCCGGCGAGCGCTGATGGTTGCCCGATTTGGATATTGCCGACAACAATTTGTGGGGTTGGTGAGATAGTTGGCTGGGCCAAAGCAGCAACACCAGATGGAGTAGGAGTAATTGAAACTACGCCTGATGGTAGTGGGTTTTGTTTTACCGTTCCATCCGCGTCATAAGGGCTTCCAAATTCTTGCACAACAAGCGTTGTGTCCGTACCGGTAAGTGATCCATCCTCAATCGCAAACCCGATATCAGTATAATTAGGGGACAGCATATTTGCCCGGTGCTCAGGGCTATTCATCCATGCGGTAACAACTGCAGAACTACTGTCAAATCCCCGTGCTAGATTTTCACCTGCATACAAATAATCATATCCTGAATCCTTGATAAATACCCACGGCGTTGTCCCATCAGGGGAGACATGTGCCCAATAATCTTTGGCAAACATATCATCTGCTTTCATTTGAGCAGCATGGGTAAGTTCGGGATTAAGCGTTAATGGAGCTAGACCGTTTGATTCGCGCTGTAGATTGGTATATTTCAATAGATCCGAAACCGTAATTGCACTTGTCGAGTCACCCAAAACCGCCGGATATTGCCGATGTGCTCCTTGCATCACGATCAAGCCGGCAACAAGAAAACCAATGACGATAATTAAAAAGTCATGATGCAGGACACGCGCGCGATGATTATTGGATTCATGAGGCACGAAAAAATGGTGCAGCAACCGCTTCATACTCTCAAGTATAGCACCAAAAAAGTAAAAGCAGTAAATTGAAAAATGTGGCAAAATATCAGTTTATAAGGTACAATACGGGCACTCATGGCGAAAAAAGGCGAAGGAATGGGTCATTTTGTCTGGAAGCATAAAGTGCCACTCGCAATTGTGGCTAGTTTTATAGCAGGTGGTGCCATTGAAGCTTCGAATACCCAAACACCACCTCAGGAAGTTTACAGATGCCTTATTACACCTGATCGATCAGAAGCACTTTGTCCTGATGGGACAGTATATATTAGAAATAAAACTATTAAAGTTGGGACAGAAAGAGTCCGCAGGGATGCAGTAACTGGGAATGCTGTAATTATAACCCCGACAAATCTTTTTACTGCTACTGGTAAGAATGGGGATTTAAACGTATATCAATCGAGACTTCCGACCTCAAAACCGTAAAACTACATCTTTGACAATAAAAAAAATCTGTGCTATAGATTAATCGCGTGGTTATATGTTTCCGATTGAGCGTGGTGTGCGAATAAAAAGACCCAGGAGCAAAAAAAGAACTGTCGTTGAAGCAACAGTAGGAGGAGTACTTGTTGCGGGAATTATTACCTTCGAGGCCTATCATTATACGCACACAAATCTCACCCCAACCCAAACTCCCTCAGCAAGTGCCACATCCTTGGGAGTGGATTGTAAAAAACGCTTTACGATAAGTAACCCCACCGGCACTAAAATTGAAATGCAACTGCCCGGACAAACCAAACCCGTTAAATTAGACCGAGATATTGGAGGAGGTGGTTGGTATCTTCAAAGCAATCCTAACAAAATTTTCCCCCAAGAAAGTGATAGGTTTTCTATGAAAGTGGGAACGCAAACATTTGATGTTTTTCCGTATACCGACCCGCCAGTCGCTTGCAAAACATAAGCGAGTATGTTATAGGTTAAAATTATTTTATATTTACTATGTCCGGACCTGAAGGATCACCTATACAAACAAATATTCCCCCCTGGTTAGTCCCGATAACGTTTCGTCAAGGAACAACAGATCGCATGAGAGTAAATCTACTAGCGCGAAGAGATAGAAGAGATACCAATTTGAATGTACAAAAATATTTAGACCGCGAAAGAGGTCTTACCGAAAGTCTTACGAGAGGGGGAGTTCTCTTACAACCGGGTCTTGTTATTCCGAAATTTGAAGCTGCGGCATTTGAAGTTGTACAAGCACATCGCCGATTGTCAGAACCAGCTCCACTAAATATTTTGGTGGTAAATTCTGGAGATCCAACTCATGATATCCGATTACCTGTCAAGCTTGCTGAATCTGCTGGAAGTATACGTTTTCTTAATGATGAAGGTTACGATCCTTTATATAGCCAAGAGACAAGAGAAGCATGTCATAGGTTGTATAGACAATGCGATTTTTCCGATATCGCCCTTCGTGAACTTGTAGCAATTCCTAATTCAGGGCAAAAAGATAGAAGACGATTTGACATAGTACTTGTATATACTGGCAATCCATCACACGCAGCAACTGAACAACTGGCAAAGTATGTTACTGGTTCCTTAAGTGAAAACGGAAGAGTTGTGATCTCACCTATTGATACCCATGATCTCGGAGAAGATTTACGTACGATAGCGTCAACAAGGGGTTTTAACGCAGTTCCCTATGGTAAAACGGTAGTAATTGACTCCCAATCAGCACATGATCCCGTATATGTACCATTAAAATCAGCAACTGACACAGCAACACAAGTCTGGTCATTAGGACCGAGTCCCCTATCAGCTCCTGCTGAAGTACGTGATCGTCATAGTCACGGATTTCGTTCTTGGAGTAGACCTACCCAAATTGTTACAGCAAGTCTTATAGCCGCAGGTTTAGGAGGTCTCGCATTGGTAGCAGTTGATGCAACATCCGGATCAAATGCACCTACTTCACCGGAGTCAAGTAATTCTCAACCTTCTTGTGATCCTAACCAAACTGCAGTCCAGCCTAGCCAAGTTGAAGCGAATACTCCCGGACCGAATGAATTTACCTTTATTTTTCAACCTCCAAATCAGCCCGATGTAAAAGTCGTATTTGAAAGAAAGCAATTAGATATTTCCCAGGGATCAACTGAATATAAATCTGTTCCAGCACGAGTTGGCGCTGCTGAAATTTTACAAACAGGGACTCTCCAGGTTGGGAAAAATACTTTAACATTTTGCGCAAACAAAAGTAGTATTGCACCTAATACAACGGGTAATAGTAGTACAGCATCGATACCAGGAGTACGTTAATAATCAGCTTCTACCAGCTCTCCTATTTTCTTTCCATTCACCGGGATGCCCAAAAGATTTCCAAGCATATTTGCTATGCTTAAACCTACCCGAATACCAGTAAAAGATCCTGGTCCAGGATTTACTTCGATTGCAGTCAAATCTTCAACTTTCATTGCATGCTCTTTTAGTAATTCTTCAAGCAATGGCAAAACAACTTGTGCTTTTCTGGTATCAAGCGTTTGTTTCCGCATAAAATCTTTCCCGTCGATTCGCAATCCGACCAGCATCTCTTTATTATTTGTTGTATCAATGATAAGCACGTTTTTCATAGTTCTAAACAAGTATTTCGAAATAAGTAAGAAGTAAAGCACCATCTCCGGTATTTATCACTTTATGTAATTCACCCGGTTCAACAGTAATACTCATTCCTTTTTCAATAGGATATTCTTTGCTATTTATTTCCAAAACTCCATTTCCTGATTCGACAAAAAATACCTCATAGAGATCGTCATGTTTGTGCTCGGCTACCACTTCTCCGGGTTTAAATTTCGCCTGAGCAAATTGTATCAAATGCGGTATTTCTCCCGGTGCGATCATTTGTTTTTTCTCACCAGTTGCATTATGTGAAGTTGTTTTAGATGGAATATTTTTAAGTGAATCAATTTTCATAATTCTAAATGCACCGCACCATGACGCAGAATCTTCCAAGGATTCACCGTACAATCAATAACGGTTGATGCCTCTTTCGTCCGACATTCCCCTGGAACTACGAAATCAACTTGCCTGATCAAATCTTTATCCAGCGTCTCAAAGGTATATGGTGTTGGCTCACCGGCAAAATTTGCGGAGGTACCAACTAATGGTATGCCTACGCCAGTAATAAGAGATTGCGCTGTCACATGATCTGGAGCCCTTACCCCAATAGAAGTCCCTCCACCCCTAACCAAAGCAGGAATCTTGTCAGTTTTACATTCCAGAACAACTGTCAATGCACCTGGCCAGTAAGGTGTTATTAGTCTTTCAATAACATCGTCTGAGATTTTTTTTAGATATTCCTGTGCCATATGAAGACTTGTTACCAGAACAGGAACAGCTTTTGTTTCTGCTCGTTTACGAAGCGTAAACAACCGCTTCACCGATTCCTCATTATCTATCCGGCACCCAATTCCAAACGCAGTATCAGTCGGAAAAATAACAATACCCCCTTGCTTTAAAATTGTAATCGCCTCAGCAATTTGATCCATGCAAGCATTGTAGCAAATTAATTTTCAATTTTAAATTTTTAATTTTTCCCAAAGAGATCCCTTCGGGACAATATATGAATTAATTCTTCGATAACTGAAACATTTTTTCATTGCAATTGATTGAAAACTACATTGGAAATTTTTAATGACTGGTTCAATTTCCTTGACTTACCCCCTTTTACACAGCTATGCTAGAAAAGACTATACCTATGGATCCTGCCCAACAATCTGCAGCCGACTATTACCAAAAACACCGGAAACACAGCATGTTCTCCCGGATAACTATTATTTCCTCAATGGCAATATTATTAATAGTACTTGCTTTCAATATCAACGCTTTATACGCACAAGACAAAAGTACTAACCAATCACATGCATCAACCCCACAAGATATTGAATCAATGCTGCCCTCACTTCCAGCTGGCTGTCAGTATGAGCATGCTGGTGAAAAATTTAAAGTTACTTGTCAGGCAACCCCAACAATTTCTATAACTGCCAATATCAATGTCACTCTTCCTGAGTTACCCCCGCAATGTAGCTTTGTAACCTCAATATTTGGTCCCAAAGTGGAATGTGCTCCAACGCACGCGCCAATTCCGACAGTCCCCGTTGCGCTTCCGACTAATTGCACAATTGCAAAAGAGCCACAGACGGTAACTTGTTCAACAGCATCAAATCAAACCGAAAAGGACCCATTACCCAATTTACCTGATGGATGTTCCTATCGTTTGGTGGCTAATCAATATTATGTGGAGTGCGTTGCTTCGGGAAATTAACTAAACCGTATCTCTCTTCTTTCATCTTCCAGATAGGTAAAATAAATATTTATCCTGTTTTCGGGTAACACATTCTCAATTTTATCCGGCCATTCAATAGCCACAATATTCTCTTGTTCTCCCATCAAATCTTTTAAACCCAAATCCACTGCTTGCTCTTCTGTCTCAATCCTGTATAAATCGAGATGATACAAATTCTTATTCCCAGCGTTATACGTCCGCATAATGATAAACGTCGGTGAGATTATTTGTCTTTCAATACCCAACCCTTTTGCCAAGCCCTGCATAAAAGTTGTTTTACCAGATCCCAGGTCACCATACAAAGCCAGCACTTCACCACCGTGCAATTTTTTCGCAAAGTCAAACCCCACCGCTCGAGTCTCTTCAAAACTGTTAGTGATAATTTTCTTCATAAAAACTTTTTTCAAAGCAGAATACCCTGTTTTTTCAGATACAAGAGTATACCACAACCTCCCAGAAGTAAACCGCCAATACTTAGTGCAATGACTTTGGGCAAATTACTGGTGGCACTTGGCTGTCGGCTTGGGAGTTGTCGTTGGTTTTTCTGTGGGCACAGGAGTTACTGTGTCCGGGAGCTTGGGCGCACTGTTTGCACTTCCGCGCGTCACGAAATTTAACACCTGAAAAACCCCTGTTGCATCCGGAATCAGGCCAATCGCCACATCTATATATTTATCGCTTTATATCTGTCCCTGTATAATTATTTCTTTTTCTCTGACGGTTTAGTACGGATTTCGCGTCAAGTAAAGGAAGACTCCGTGATGAAAGCTTATTTATTCTTACAAAATTCCATATAGAGTTGCTATCAGGAGAACGATCTATTTGAACCTCAATATCTCTTGCGTGGTTACGTTTAACAAATGTTTCCCATTCCGGGATAGAATGAAGCAATCCTGGTGGAATTTGGGCCAGGAATATGCCTCCTACTGCAAGTTGGTCATACCAATACGCTGCCTGTTTTGACAAAAAAAATGGCTCTCTAGGGAGATCATGTTGAGGCCCCCATAATGTTTCGATAATAAAATTGAGCTTTTTGCCACCAAACCAGTCTTTTGCCTCTTGTCTTGTCTGATCTTTAAACATATCTCCTCGAATTATTTTATGGTTAAGTACTGCATCATACTCATTTAGTCCATTCATATCCGGCAGACAAATACCTGCTGTTTTGGCAAAAAAACCTCGAGTGAAACCCGCAAAAAAGCGCCGGCCCTGCCCTCCGAGCTCCAATCCTTGTGCTTCTCCACTATACGGCGCCAAAGTTTTTTCGATATAAGTTTTTAAAGGCGAAAGCCAATAACGATCACCAATTTCAATATAATGTTCATTGGGGATTACTCTTCGAAATACAAATGTTTGATTCCTTCCAGATCCATCCAATGGTGAATCGTATGTATCGTGAGGGCCCCAAAACATTGGTGTATTTATCCTTCCTGCTATTATCCTTTCCGATCGAGCCTTTTCAGTTTCTCGAATACCTCTGTGACTGGTCGGATTTATTATATATGAATGGTTTCCTTTGCCTCTTCTCAAAAAATCCGTTTCTGCGGTCATTGTGCAGGATTATAACATGGAAAAATCAATTGAGGAATGCGGAGTGTTACATTGAAACTTTATCGACTTCGACAATACTGCCGAGGGAGTATTTGCTGGTAAAGGGAATATTATGGCCGTTTGGCGTGTATGGATCATTCATTTGATAGCTGCCACCAGAACCGCTGATAAGAACGACAAAATGATCTGGGTACGGTCCGCCATCATAACTTATTCCCACAATTATCGGATCTGAAATTGTATCAGGAATTGCACCAGATGAACTCCCCAATCTTGATCTACTTGCACCCACACCATTTGCTGAGATCGAAAAGTTCAAAAGTGCGGCAGGAATACCGCTGAAATTGCCGCCATTTGAATTGATAGAAACCGGCGTCACATCTTTATGACCATAATGCGTATAAACCATCGCCATTGATGTCATAAGACATCCCACACTTGCTATTGAATATTGTGTCCCATTTAATGCTAGTCCTCCCCATTGTGTGTCCCGCTGGTTGTAATAACAGCCCCAATCATCACAAACGGTTTGCCCGCTCAAAAGAGATGCTCCTCCCTGGCTGGTTGCAAAACTACTAAAACTGGCAAGCTGAGCTTTTGTTTGTTCAAGGAGCCTTTCATAGGTTGCCTCATCTCCTTGGGTTTGCGAAAGGAGATTTTGTTTTGCTGTTTTTTGTGAATCCAAGTCTTTCGTGTACTGCTGCAACTGGGTATTCAGCGCGAGAACTTGTCTCTTTTGACCTTCAAGAATATTTTTCTGATTGGCATAATCAACCCGTGCCTGCTGCGTATCATAGAGCAACTGCTGGTCATGTTTCTGCACAAATTTCAAATAATTTTCTTTCGTCATCATATCTGAGATATCACTTGAACTCAAAAGCACCTGCATATCCGCTCCGCTTCCCGCCTGATAAGCTGCGACAATATGACTCAATAATACTTTGGTTACATTGGTCAGAGAATTTTCCAGATTGCCCATTCTTTTGCCGGCAGAATCAATATCCATAGTCAAAGACATAATCTGTTGCTGAGTTGCATTGATACGGTACTGGGTCAGTTGAATTTGATTATCCATTACGCCAATCTGAGAATTAAGCGTATCACCTTGCGATTTCAAATCCGAAACTTTCTGCTGGAGCTCTGAGATCCGTTGATTGAGCTGACTCACTGTTGATGAATTATCGCTTGATCCGGGAGTCGGAGAAGTCTCATCCGCGAACACAAAAACACCGGAAAATCCGAAAATAATAACAGCAACTATGACACACACTATCTTTTTCATAAATTTTTAAACTCTACATTCTGCTTTGCAGAATTATTTCAAATACCGCAGAACCGCCAACGAACTGGCAAGTATGCCAAGAAGGACAGCAAGCACTAATTCCCCGATTAGAAGACCAATCAGGAAAAAGGGAGAAACAGGAAAAAGAGGTATTCCTTTCAAAAATGATTCAAGATATGGTGAGAAATAAACTAGGCTGCCTGTCGCAACAACCCAACCGATAAACGTGCCAATTGCTCCGTAAAAAATACCCTCAAGCATAAAAGGCCACCGTATATACCAGTTAGTCGCGGACAGCAATTTCATAATTTCTATCTCCTCACGTTTTTGAGAAACTTTAAATCCTATTACTGTCATCATAATAAATATTGACACAACAGTCAAAATTACAATAAGAATAACACCAATGACACGCACAGCATTGGTCCAGCGGGCTAGTGTCGAGACAATATCTTTCTGATAGACAACTTGAGAAACATACGGTGATTTTTGCAGAATTTGTGATACAGAACCTAGGTCCTGAATCCGAGTCGTGGAAATTTCCAAAGACGCAGGAAGAATATCCGCAGTTACAAGATCCAAAAGTAAGGGATCATTTTTATTTTGCGCTTTGTAAATTTGTAAGGCTTGCTCTTTTGAAATATATTTGGTTGAAGCAATCATACCTGTTGCATCAAGCTGATTACGAAGACCATCGATATTCTGTTGAGTTGCCGTATCTTTAAAAAATGCTGTGACTTGGGGTTTGGATTCAAAGAAATTAATAATCGAGCTTGATCCAAAAACAATAAATGCAAAAACCGTAATGGAAAGAAAGGTTAACACCATAATAAAAATAGCGGCAAGTGATTGATAAGGACTTCTTCGAATATGTTGAAATGTGGTTTTAGTTGCTTTCATAGATCTAATTTTTAAAACTATTCCTTCTTGTCTTCATGCTCTTTTTTATGCTTTCCGTGCTGATCTTTTGTCAATTTTCCTTTTTCCAATACAAGTGTCCTATTCTTCAAACTATTCACAATATCAGCATTGTGCGTTGCCATCACAATTGTTGTCCCGCTAGCGTTAATATCCTGAAGCAATTTAATAATTTCCCAAGAAGTCGCGTTATCTAAATTTCCTGTCGGCTCATCAGCAAGGATGATCTCAGGAGAAAATGCCAATGCGCGGGCAATTGCTGCCCGTTGTAATTCTCCACCAGATAGTTGAATTGGAAATTTATCCCTGTGATCTGCGATACCCACTCGCTCAATAATTCCTTCAACTCGCTCTCTAGCTTCTTGTGAATCAATATTTCCTACTTCCAGCGGAAACATAATATTTTCATAAATTGTCCGATCGCGTAAAAGTTTGAGATCCTGAAAGACCATGCCGATGTTCTTTCGCAATTGATGGATTTTATTCTTCGGCAAATTTACCAGATCCCAATCGCCGATAAATATGCCACCTGTTGATGGTACTGCATCTCGGATCAAAAGACGAAACAAAGTTGTTTTACCAGATCCGGATGGACCGATAACAAAAACAAATTCACCACGATCTATTGTAAAAGTTACATTATCGAGTGCAGTATTCCCTGTCGGATATTGTTTGGTAACATTTTCAAAACGAATCATTCCACCTGAACCTTTCCTACATCCATTAACCACCCGGCATGCTGGGCTGATTGTGTTTGTCCCCATACTTTAATTTTCTGGTTAATGAATTGAGAAAGATCAACATTGGATGAGGTGAGATAGACATTTTGACTGTCACCGCCGGGACGAACGAGATGATATTGCCCTTCTCCATCAACACCGCCATTTTTCAAAATTCCTTCAGCGGTGTCTTTAAATACTTTAGGATCGCCATCTCCGAATGTTTTGCCTTTTGAGTGAGCATTGGGGTTGAGACTATTCGGCACTATACCAGCGCCTGTCTTTGCGGAAACCATTGATGTGCCATAACCGACACCAACTCCGAGAAGAATCATTAAGACGAAAACAAAAATTACAGTTCCACCTGATATGGCTTCTTTTTTGTCTGAAAATGTTTGCATGAGAGAATCGTTTGGTGATTTAGAGTTAGATGAAGTTGTCGCAACAGGCGTTTTATGTTCTGAAACGCTCTTAACAAATGGACTCGTTGGATTTTTTGCTTTATCCATGGGCAACTAGTCTATCTCAAACACCTGCTGTTTTTTTGATTAGAATTGACACACAAATACAAAAAACAGCGGTCTTAAACCTAAGACTAGTAAAGCATATTTATAACCATTTATCAACCCGCGAATGCTCAGCATTTTTATAATAAATCCGAAACAACATCTTTGCCCATAAGAATAACTATGGACAGTTGTCAAACTTAGACAACAGTTTGACATTAGCTTCATTTTTTGCTACTATCTGAAGCTCAAATGTTTTAATCTAGTATGATGCCTGATAGATTTACACCACAACAAGTAAAAGGAATCAGAGAGCCTGGAATGCGAACTTTTCCGGGTGCTGGTGAGATTTTGCGTCCACCTCGAGGTACACAAGTCGTAGTACTGAATGCAGAACCTTTTAGCACAATTGGGCCTAATCTTAGCAATTCCGTGAGAGATCCCAAAGGAGATGTTATGTTTCAATGGAATACAACTTCACATTGGTTACATCCTAATAATGCGCTAAATGTGCCTCTACAGCATCCTAGTACACAATTTCCAGAGGTGAATAAACCTGAAGTTAGTCGACGTATTGGAGGCTTAATTGGAACTGGATCCGGCGCAATGATCTTTGATTCTGATCGTAAACCATGGATAGAGAAATATTTAGATTTTCTCAGAGGCGCTGCTGATGCACAAATTGTTTCCAAATTTACGTGTTTTTCGGCACAAGCTTTTGCAGAAGCCATGGGTGGGGATGAAACAGTTCGGGAGAACCCTTCACAAGTAAGAAATTTCGGAGTTGGTAGATATAATTTAACAGATAAAGGAAGAGAGCATTGGCTGCTTGAAGGATTAGATGATGGATTTTTGGCATATAGAAGTCACTTCCAAAGCATCAATCCGGATAAATTACCTCGAGGTGTCGAGGTGCTTGCAGTAGATGCTGATGATGGTTATGTTGCAGCCCTGGGTTATGGTAATATCGGAGCAATACAATTCCATACCGATCTTTCAATGGAGGCAATGTATGGACTTGCTATAGGAAGAGAAGATGAATTATTAAATAGAGGAATAACACTCAGTGATTTTTCACAAGAATTAAAATTTTTTGAAGAAGCAGTTATGCATACTAATAATACTATCAATCATAATTTTTACCGGAGAATGTTTGATCAAGCTGCTTAGAAAATTTCTTTCTGGTAATTACAGACCTCTTCCTGTATAATAGCCTCACAAGCCCAACAGTATGTTCAAAATTCAAAAACTCGATTTTCTAATTGCCTTTTATATTACCTGTGTCATCATCTCAGAAGTCATGGGCGCAAAAACTTTCCCTATCACAAGCATCGGTTCATTTCATCTCAATGCCACAGTCGTAATCTTCGTTTTACCATTTATCTACGCAGCAAATGACATCATCGTTGAAGTATTCGGCAAAGAACGAGCACAAAGTGTTGTCCGCTCCAGTCTTTTTATGATTTTCTTTCTGCTTCTCTTTTCCGTACTTGCAACAATTCTTCCACCAAGTGCACGGTTTGAGCAAACAAATGCTGCATACAATACCATCTTTGGCATTTCAATTAGATTCTCAGCAGCATCCCTAATCGCTTTTGCTGTCTCGGAATTTCTGGATGTGTATATTTTTGCAAAAATGCGGGCAAAATTTGGCAAAAAGAAACTGTGGCTTCGTACCAATGTCTCAAACTTTATCAGTGAATTTTTTGATACTGCAATTTTTATGACTCTGGCTTTTTATGCTCTCAATCTTCCGGTAATGGCAAATCTCAGTTTCATAGCAGGTATCGCACTTCCCTACTGGCTTCTTCGATGTTTTATGTCGGTTATTGAAACGCCCCTTGTTTACCTTGGTGTCAAATGGCTTGGTAAAAACTCCGACAGTAAGAAATGAAAATAATTCTCATCGACGTCTCATCACTTGACGGCAAACTCACCAAATGGAAAGGCAACGATATCTATGAATGGTCATCACGTGAAGATTTTATTCATTTCCAAAAAGTAAAAAGCGAAAACAATCTTCTCGTTATGGGATCGGGTACCTTTGATAAAGTAAAAAACATTGAGGGGGCCGGATTAAAGCCAGAAAAAGAAAGGCTGCGGGTTATTTTAACAAGCAAACCCCAACAATACCAAAAATACGTTATCCCAGGCCAAATGGAATTCAGCGATGAATCACCACGGCAACTCATAGCGCGTCTTTCAGAACGGGGATATAAACAAATGCTTCTTGTCTCAGGAGGCAAGGTGGCGACTTCTTTTTTTAAAGAACAATTAGTCGATGAATTATGGTTGACAATTGAGCCCAAAATTTTCGGCAGCGGCGAACCATTGGTCCAAGAAGGAGCATTTGATATCAGTCTTAAACTCCTCAGTATGGAAAAGCTCAACTCGCAAGGGACTCTTCTGTTAAAATATCAAGTAATCACACAATGAAAGTAACTGCGTATAAAACCCACAAAGTAGATGTCGGAGAAGACATTTACAAAATACTTGATAACTATCTTCCTAAGCTTGAAGAAAATTCAGTAGTAGCTATTGCTTCAAAAATCATCGCTTTTTGCCAGAAAGATGTTGTTAAAAAAGAACCCGGTATGGAAAAAAGAGATCTCATTATCGAAGAAGCTGATTATTTTTTGGGTGATGATTATCCAAGACCGTTTGGACAAAACATCAGTATCAAAAATCATACACTTACAGCCAGCGCGGGAATTGATGAATCCAACGGCAATGGGTATTTCATTCTCTGGCCGAAAAATTTACAGGAGATAACAAATAACATCTGGGACTATTTGCGTGAAAAACATAAAATTAAAAATCTGGGAGTTATTATCACAGATAGCCGTGTCGTACCAATGCGCTGGGGGGTTATAGGCATTTCGCTTTCATGGTGCGGATTTGAGCCGATTAAAGAATATGTTGGAACACCAGATATTTTTGGACGTACTATGATGGTCGAAAAAACAAGCATCATCGACAGTCTGGCAACCGCGGCAACAGTCGTGACAGGAGAGGGAGGAGAGCAGAAGCCATTGGCAGTAATTGAAGATGTGCCTTTTGTACAATTTCAAAACCGTCCACCAACTGATGAAGAAATCAAACATCTACAAATAGCCCTCAAAGACGACCTCTTCGAACCCTTGATGAGCTCGGTGAAATGGAAAAAAGGGAAGGGGAAATAACAAATAACTCTCAATTTTTACTTTTCAAACACTGAAACATTGCATCGTACATTAGTTGCTTAACTTAGAGGGTTCTCAATTCTTCTTCAATAAACTGATCCAATTCACCATTTAAAACAGCATCGGTATTACCAGTCTCAACACCAGTTCGCAAATCTTTTACCATACGATACGGATGTAAAACGTAGGATCGTATTTGGTTACCCCAACCGGGCGTCTTGTAGCCCCCTTTTAATTTGGCTTCTTCTTTTTTCCGCTCATCATCCTTGATAGCCCATAATTTTGCTTTCAACAATTTCATGGCGAACTCTCGATTTTGCCCCTGATACCGTTGCGTCTGAGCTGTGACTACGATGCCCGTCGGCTTATGACGTATGCGAACAGCGGTTGAAACTTTATTGACATTTTGACCGCCATGTCCTCCTGAACGAAACGCTTCAAATTCAATATCATCATCTTTTATTTCAATTTCGCCATTGTCCTCCGTCACTTCAGGCAAGACTTCAACCATAGCAAAAGATGTTTGACGTAAGTTATCAGAATTGAAAGGAGATAAGCGAACTAATCTATGAACGCCCGCTTCATGTTTTAAATTCCCAAATGCATATTTTCCCTCAACAGCAAGCGTAATGCTTTTCAAACCCGCTTCTTCACCTGGCGTTTCATCCAAAATGTCATAACCCCAGCCTTTTTTTTCAAAATACCGAGTGTACATGCGAAAAAGCATCTCCGTCCAATCCATTGCCTCAGTCCCGCCTTGTCCTGAATGAATTGCGAAAATCGCGTTGGACTTATCATACGGAGAAGAGAAGAACATAAGTAATTCCAAACGCTTCAAGAGGCTTTCTGCTTCATCAAATTCTCCTTCTTCCACCCACAATTGTAAAAGCTCAACTTCCTCAACTTCTTTTTGAAGCGATGCCAGCTCTTTCATTTTTTCAGCGGCATTCTGATGATCATCCCAAAAATTCGCTTTCATGCTCTCAGCTTCCAAATCACGAATTCTTTTGTGCTTGTCTTCAACGCCGACCCGCTCAACTAATTTTGTTACTCGCTCTTTTATTTCTTCCATACTTTACTTCTTTTTATCTTTAGATTCTAACACATTGTTAATTTGATCCTGAGTGAAATTCTTGATGTCATTTATATCTTTTGGAATCCGTTGAAATCTGTTGAAATAAGCCACAACATCCGACAGACTGATATGCATTGCCTGTTCTTTTGCAGAATCAATTTGAATCCCAACATCCTGAGATATATGCCCGGCTATATCTTGTCCACGCTCTGTACTTGCTCCTTTTACTCCGACCTGCTTTTGGAGCATGCCGGAATAATTTGTGACAAGATAAATAACGACAACCAACGCCAGGACTGCAATAACATTTCGAAGATGTATCATACTATCTAGTATACCGCAAAACCGTATCAATAACCTTTAAGAATAAACAAATAATTATAAACCTATAATATGCTATAATACTCTTCTATGCCTATAGAAACCAAACCTTTTATAGACTTATTAGATGGTACGTATGCGGCAAATGAGGGTTTTGCTGCCAATTCTGCACCTGTGCGTGGATATCCAAGATTTGCGCCAATTGAACCTCAACCTGATTATCCAACGGTATCAAATCCTGGAGATACCAAACTTCCGGAGATAAATAGAGGATTACTCCATGGTTTACTCTATGAAATTTTTTCTCCAGGAAAGACAGTCACTGCCGCGAATAGTACAAACCATGAAGTGGGTGTAAGATATGTGATTAGAAAACTCCGCTTAAGAACTATTGCTGAAATTGAAGAAGAATTCGCTACGTATACATCTGGAGAAAAAGGGACTTCTAAACCAGCTGCACATAAAGGTGTAATTCATCTTATTCCATCAAAAGCTGAAAATATGAGAATTGCTTTTGGCAGTCGTTTACCTGATACCATTGCATTAAGGCTACTTATTCCATCATTAAGAAACGGTGATGCATTTCAGGGTTTAAGAAAAGAGCAATCTACGCTGGGGCATTCTCTAGATGTCGCAACTGAATTAGGAATAGATACTATAGGTGACCTTAGAAGCGCCAATATTGCACGCTTACTTTTACGAACAACCAGACCGCAACAGTTAAGACAAAAACCTGTAGGTTCTTGGGCAAGGAGTTTGATATTTGCACAATATTCTATTAAAAGACCGGATTCATCCTCACCAAAAGCACATCGCACATGACAGTAAAGTACAAAGAATCTTGGCGTAATAAATCTCCACTCTTGACAAATACTCAGATAAACCTATAATTAAATTGTAAGTATCCATGGTCACCCAACTAGTCAAGATTTATAAAAAGAAATGACCGATTTTTTGGCAACCCGCGTAACAGCGGGTTTTTTAGTCATTTTAATCTATTATGAGGAAAACTCACGCTTCCGAAATTAGAGAGAAATGCGGTGTCGTCGGTGTTTGGACCACTGACAACTATGCTCCGTATATAGCAAGGCGCGCGCTTGCAGCTTTGCAGCACCGAGGACAGGAAAGTGCAGGCTTAAGTGTTCTCAATCTTGACGGAAAAATCTCAACCTACAAAAAAATGGGTCTTGTCCCTCATGTGCTAACCGAATCAGTAATTAAGAACTTAGGCCCAGGACATAGCGCAATCGGACAAAACCGATATGCCACCTTCGGTCATTCTCATGAGGCAAATGCACAGCCGATAGCCATGCTGAACGGCAAATTTCAGCTGAGTCTTGGACACAACGGCAATATCCCCAATGTCACCAATATCAAAAAACAATTAAGCGCAAGATTTGCAAATTCCGGCGATACCGAAGTGATGACAGCTTTGCTTCACAAAAAACGTAAAGATTTTACGAGCTGGGAAGAAACGCTTATCAATGTCCTCCCCGAATTTCAAGGAGCATATTCGCTAACCATTCTGACAAATGATGGCTCACTCTTTGGCGTTCGCGATCCTTTCGGCATCAGACCACTTTGTATTGGAAAATTTGAATATGGCTGGATTCTCGCCTCAGAATCCGCAGCACTTGATACGATCGGTGCCGATTTTATTCGTGAAATCAAACCGGGAGAAATAATAAAAATTGATAAAGACGGCAAAATCACATCCTACTTTTTTGGCGAACCCAAACGCCCGAAATATTGCATGTTTGAATGTGTTTATTTTGCCCGCCCTGATAGTTTTATCAATGGCATGCGGATTCGAAAAGGCCGCGAAGCGTCAGGACATTTACTTGGAAAACGAATGAGAGAAAAAGGAATTCAACCTGAAATTGTAGTGCCCACATTTGATTCAGGTTATCCTGCTGCAAAAGGAGTTGCACATGAACTGGGAATTCCAATGGTTGATGCGATCACAACAAGTCACTATGTTGGACGAACCTTTATCCAGCCAGGACAGTCCAATCGTATTCTAGCAGTGAATGGCAAACATAACATCGTTCCTGATGAAATCCGTGGCAAAAAAGTCGTTATTGTTGATGATTCCGCGGTCCGTCTTACTACCAGTACGGCTCTCGCGAAAAAATTCAAAGAAGCTGGAGTTAAAGAAATTTACATGGCTTTTGCAAGCCCACCCGTTGTTGATCAATGTGATCTGGGAATTGATATGCGTGCCAAAAATGAACTACCAGCTGCGAAATTTGAAAAAGAATCGTTTGACATCATCGAACAAAACATCGCAAAACATGTCGGAGCAGATGCGGTTGTCTATCTGCCAATAGAAGAAACCACCAAAGCATTTGGTGGTAAACCGAAAGATTTCTATTGGACACCTTTTGGCGGTCCACATCCAATCCGCGGCAAACAAGAAGACTTCCCAAAAAGAAAACATCCAATTGTTGGCAAACCAAAAATTTCGGTTTTTGTTTCAGGAGGAGGCTCAAATCTTCAGGCAATTATTGATGCAATCGAAGCAGGAGAGTTGGATGCAAAAATCGTAAGCGTTGTTTCAAACAAACCTGATGTTTACGCTCTGGAACGAGCTAAGAAACATAAAATCCCGACATTTATCCTTCCTTATGAGGGGAAATATGCTAACAAAGAAGCAAGAAAGAAATACGAAGAGAAACTTTTAAAACATATTGCAGAGGTCAAACCAGATCTCATCCAATTAGCAGGTTTTAATTTTATTCTGGGTGATACGTTCCTTAACTACGCACAAGAGCATCAAATTGCGGTTATTAACCAGCATCCGGCGCTTCTGACTTCAAATAACGGCGACACGGTTGCCACATCTCACGGAATAATGCCTGTTGCGAGAGGAAAACATGTGATTCAAGATCCATTCAATCAAGGTCTGCCTGTTTCCGGCTTTAGCGTCCATCAATTATTGCCAGGCGACGGATTTGACATGGGCCCAGTCATTTTGACAGCAGAAGTTCACAGACATCCATCGGATACCGTTGAAACTTGGGAAAAAAGAGTAGCCGAAACCGAAAATCTCTTCATCCCAACAGCCGTAAAAAGAATCCTCCATGTTATGCAATCCGGAATAGACGTAAGTAAAGGCACCTTCCCATGGGGCAAATAACTCATGTGTTATAATCTCCACATAAAACATAAAATACAAAAATAAATGAAAAAAAACATTCTAATTATTGCATCAGGCGGCCGAGAACACGCAGTCGGTTGGAGACTCGCACAATCCGCTAACGTCGGCAAAATTTATTTCGCTCCAGGCAACCCTGGAACAGCAAAGATAGGAACAAATACTAATATCTCCGCAACAGATTTCCCCGCATTAATCGAATTTGCCAAAAAAAACAAAATCGATCTCACCGTCGGCGCACCAGATGATATTCTTGCTGCAGGAGTTGTCAATGCATTTCAAAAAGCAGGACTTAAAATTTTTGGAGCCTCAAAAGAAGCAGCACAAATTGAATCCTCAAAAGCCTTTGCCAAAGAGCTCATGAAGGAAGAAGGCATCCCTACAGCGAAGTATCAAACTTTTACTGATGCCAAAAAAGCAAAAGCATATGTCAAAAAACAAGGCGCACCGATCGTCATCAAAGCAAGCGGACTTGCACTCGGGAAAGGTGTTGTTGTTGCACATACTCTGGAAGAAGCTCTCAGCGCAATCGACGATGCAATGGTTACTAAAGTCTTCGGTAAGGCGGGCGAGGAAATTGTCATTGAAGAATTTTTAGAGGGCAAAGAAGTTTCAATTCATGCATTTTCAGACGGCGAACACGTTGCCCTTTTTCCTACATCACGAGATCACAAACCCATTTTTAACGACAATAAAGGCCCCAACACAGGTGGAATGGGAACTATTGCTCCACTCACGGATGTAACAAGTAAACAACTTGAGGAGATAAAAGAAAAAATTGTTCTTCCCGTAATTGCAGGACTTAAGAAAAGAAACATGCCATTTGTTGGCTGTCTTTATCCCGGACTTATGATGACAAAAGACGGGCCAAAAGTTATCGAATTTAATTGCCGATTTGGCGATCCTGAAACAGAATCATATATGCGACTTCTCGAAAGTGACTTGTATGAAATCATCAATGCCTGTGTTGATGGAAGATTGGATCAAGTAAAAATAACCTGGAGCAAACAAGCAGCCTGCTGCATTATTCTCGCATCAGACGGCTATCCTGCGAGTTCTCATAAGGGAGATATCATTAGCGGTTTAAACAAAACGGTAAAAGATGTAGTTGTTTTCCATTTAGGAACAAAAGAAGCTGACGGCAATGTCGTCACCAATGGTGGCCGTGTAGTTGGAATTACAGCAACAGGAAAAACCCTAGCTGACGCACTCAAATTAGCATACAAACAAATCGGCCCCAAGGGAATACATTTTGATGGAATGCAATACCGTACAGATATCGGAAAAATATAAAATTCTAAAGCTAAATACTTGGTAAATGAAGCAAAATCTGTTACAATAGACTTGATAAATTCTCTAATGACAACACGGATTGAAATAGCAACCACCGTCTTTGATTCCCGCGCTGCCATCCGCCAAAAAAAATTTTCCCACATCGTTTCAGCAAAAAAAATCAAAAACATCTTTCTGCTTGACGTTTATACCGTCGATAAAAACTTATCAGATAACCAATTCACTACTCTAGCATCAGCCGTGTGTAATCCCGTAACACAAGCCTTTTATTTCAGAACAGAAAAAACCAAAAGCGACTATGCGCTTTCACAAAAATTTGATTGGGCCATTGAATGGGGCTATCTTCCGGGAGTAACAGACAATGTTTCTCATACCGTACAAGAAATCGCGACTGATCTTTTGAAAATTTCGTTTGAGAACGATGAACGGGTCTATACATCTCATGTGACATTTATCGAGGGTACGCTAACTGAAAAAGAAGTTCAGGATCTTGCCAATAGCATGTACAATCCTCTTATTCAGCGAGTGCATATCAAATCCCGAAAGAAATTTGAAAAAGATAGCGGTATGGATGTTGTGGTTCCAAATGTGAATCTTAATCAAGAACCAACAGTCGATAAGGTTGATTTAAACGTTTCTGATGAAGAATTGGCAAAAATAGGAAAAGAAGGCATTGCCAATCCTGATGGCACACGACGCGGTCCTCTGGCTCTTGATCTCGCATTCATGAAAACGATCCAAGCATATTTCAAAAAACAGAAAAGAAACCCGACAGATATTGAACTCGAGTCACTCGCGCAAACCTGGTCTGAACACTGCAAACATACAATTTTTGCAGATCCTATGGATGAAGTTACAGACGGGTTGTATAAAACGTTCATAAAAGGTGCCACTAAAGAAATTCGCAATAAAAAAGCCAAAGACGATTTTTGTGTTTCTGTTTTTACTGATAACTCAGGAGCAATTGCCTTTGATGATAACTATCTGATAACGCACAAAGCAGAATCCCACAACAGTCCCTCAGCCCTTGATCCCTATGGAGGGGCAATCACAGGAATAGTCGGTGTGAACCGGGATACGATCGGATTTGGACTTGGCGCCAAACCTGTTGCCAACTATTATGGCTTTTGTTTTGCCGATCCGAGAACGGATGTCCCACTGTATAAAGGACAAAATTTTACCCAAAAAATGCTCTCATCACGAAGAATTATGGATGGCGTGATTCAAGGAGTTAACGAAGGAGGTAATCAATCCGGTATCCCCACACCGCAAGGATTCGTCTACTTTGATGAGAGATTCCGAGGAAAACCATTAGTCATCGTTGGAACAGTTGGTCTGATTCCGAGAAAAATCAAAGGCAAGCTATCACATGTTAAGAAAGCTCAACCAGGTGATCTGATCGTCGTGATCGGCAATCGAGTCGGCAAAGACGGTATTCACGGTGCAACATTCTCATCAGAAGCCATGGATACAGGAAGCCCGGCGACAGCCGTTCAGATTGGCGATCCAATTACACAAAAAAAACTCAGTGATGCAATAGTGAAAGAAGCGCGTGATTTGCTTCTCTACACTAGTATCACCGACAACGGAGCCGGCGGAATTTCCTGCTCAGTTGCTGAAATGGCTAAAGAATCCAATGGATGTGAGGTAGAACTTGAAAAAGTACCATTAAAATACCCTGGACTTGAACCTTGGGAAATTTGGATCTCCGAATCCCAAGAGCGCATGACGCTTGCTATACCTCAAAAAAACTGGAAAAAATTTGAAGATCTTTTGAAACGACGGGGAGTTGAAGCAACGGTGATCGGGAAATTTACAAATTCCGGTAAATGTATTGTTAACTACAATAAAAAGAAAATTATGGATATTGATTTAGATTTCTTGCATGACGGTCTACCACACCGACCACAAACGACAACCTACAATCCCCCACTTTTCGTTGAACCCACCCTACCCAACCAAACTACTTTTACTGAATCTCTAAGCTCAATGCTCACGCGTCTTAATATCACAAGCTATGCCTTTATCAGCAATCAATATGATTACGTCGTTCAGGCAAATTCTGTTCTGCCACCGATCCAAGGCAAAGGCCGGGTTAATAGCGATACTTCAGTCATTCGACCGGTTCTGAATTCGAATAAAGGAGTCATCTTATCTCAAGGTTTGTACCCAAGTTATGGTGAAATAGATTCGTATAAGATGGCAGCAAGTGGCATTGATACTGCAATAAGAAATGCAGTTGCCGCTGGTGCAAATCCTGACTATCTGGCAATTCTTGATAACTTTTTCTGGTGTTCTTCAACAGAACCCGAAAGACTTGGACAATTAAAACAAGCCGCAAAAGCATGTTATGACTATGCTGTTGCCTATGGAACACCTTTTATTTCCGGCAAAGACAGTATGTTTAATGACTTTAAAGGATTTAATGCAAAAGGCGAACCAGTCAAAGTTTCAATTCCTCCAACACTTCTTATCTCATCAATAGGTGTTGTCAACGATATTACCAAAGTGGTTTCACTTGATGTCAAAAACGCAGGTGATTTTGTCTATGTTCTGGGAGAAACGTTTGATGAACTCGGTGGATCAGAATACTATGCGATGCTAAACGTTGAGAAAAAGAAAAATTTCCAGAGTAATCAAGTCCCGGCCGTTGATGCGAAGAAAAATTACAAACTCTATCAGGCAATATACAATGCAATGCAAAACAGACTTGTTGCTTCCAGCATATCTATAGGTAGAGGCGGCTTAGTTGTTGCATTGGCACGCATGGCAATTGGTGGTCAACTCGGACTGGAAGTAGAATTGAAAAACTTGCCAGGTAATTTCTCAACCAACCATCACGCTTTGTATTCAGAATCCCAAGGAAGAATTGTCGTGACAGTTAGACCCGAAAACAAAGCTGCATTTAAAAAATCCATGAAAGGCAATGTTTTTGCACAAATAGGAACTGTGACAAAAACTCCCAAACTTATCATCAATTCAGATAAAAACGACTTGATAAATCTCGACCTGAAAAAAGCAACAGATGCCTATAGAAGTACGTTCAAGGACTATTAAATTATGAAAAAACCAAAAGTTTTAGTCTTTTCCGGATACGGATTAAATTGCGAAGAAGAAACAAAGTTTGCCTTCGAAGCGGCTGGTGGATTCGGTGATATTGTCCATATCAATGATTTAATTGATGGAAAATACAAACTCTCTGATTATCAAATTCTTGCATTTGGTGGCGGTTTCGCATATGGCGATGACACAGGAGCAGGAAATGCGTATGCGAACAAACTCAAAAATCATCTCTGGAATGATCTGCAACAATTCATCAAAGAAGACAAACTTATCATCGGCATCTGTAATGGATTTCAAATTTTGGTAAACCTAGGTCTTTTGCCAGCATTAAATGCTGAATACGGCAATCGCGAACTCGGACTCATGCATAACGAAATCCCTCGCTACACCGTACGATTTGTTGATCTGAAAATTGATAATCCGAATTCTCCCTGGCTCAAAGACATCAAATCGCTTTCAATTCCCGTCTCAAACGGTGAAGGCAAACTTTATGCAACCGACAAAGTACTCAAAGAAATAAATAAGAAAAAACTCGTTGCGTTCAGATATTTTAAAGGCGAAATGTGCGGCTATCTCGATCTCCCCGCAAGCCCCAATGGATCAATTGATGATATCGCAGGAATTACCGATGAATCAGGAAAAATCCTCGGCCTCATGCCCCATCCCGAACGCGCCATGTTCTTCACACAACTTCCAAACTGGCAGTCACTCAAAGAAGACTATCTAAAACAAAACAAGAAACTCCCCGAATTCGCCCCGGGGTTAGAACTTTTCAAGAACGCAGTGGAGTATTTTAAGAAATAATATGAAATTTCTAGTTTTCCAACATGTACCTCATGAAAAAGTTGGCCTTATAGGTGATTTTGCAAAAAAACATACAATTGAGCTTGAAATTATTGAATTATGGAAACCATATACAATCCCGTCCGTATTAAATTACGACGCTCTTATAATTATGGGCGGACCGATGGGTGTTTATGAAGATAAGGAAACATTTCCTTCCAAAGTAGACGAAATTAAGGCTATTAAAGAAGGTTTGGGAAAAATCCCAATGTTTGGTTTTTGCCTGGGTCATCAACTGCTAGCCTATGCTTTAGGAGCTGATGTACATCCGAATCTCAAAAATAATAAAAAATTAAAAGAAATCGGTTATTATACTATAGAGCTTACACCTGAAGGCAAAAAGAGTCCTCTCTTTAAAGGATTTACCTCACCGATTGAAGTTTTTCAGTGGCATGGAGATGTTTGCGAATTACCAAAGGATGCAACGCTTCTTGCAAGTTCGCCATTATGTACTACCCAAGCATTTTCTTATAAAAATGTATTTGGAATTCAATTTCATTTCGAAATCACCACGGAAATGATAGAAAATCTAATAGAAATAGATAGGACGTGGACTCATAGTGATTTTGACCTGGATGAAAAAGAACTATTACAAAAAGCAAAGAAAAATGAAAAATTAATGAGTGAACAATCAGATAGGCTTTTAGAAAATTTTGTGTCACTAATTTCCAAATCTTAGCTCTAAATTGGAATTTTTCTAGAAAATACGCTATAATAGAGCTATAGGATGAGTAAAAAATACGCGCTCATTAGTGTATCCGATAAAACAGCCCTTGTTCCTTTCGCGAAGAACATCCTCAAAGCAGGCTACGAAATTATCACCACAGGCGGCACGGCAAAAATTTTACAAGAAGCAAAACTCAAATTCACACCCATTCAAGAAATTACCGGCAATCCGGAGAGTTTTGATGGCCGGATGAAAACGATTAGCTTTCAGATCGAATCCGCACTCCTCTATGACCGCTCAAACCCCAAACATATAGCAGAAGCCAAGAAACTCAAAATCCCACAAATTGACATAGTCGTCTGCAATCTCTATCCCTTTGAAAAAACAGTTGCCGACAAAAAAGTGAAATTCAAAGATGCAATTGAAAATATCGATGTTGGCGGCCCGACAATGATTCGCGCAGCAGCAAAGAATAGTCTAATCGTTGTTGTAGACCCGAACGATTACGATGAAGTTTCAAAAGCTCTAAGCTCTCCTAATTTCCCCGATCCCATCAAACGCAGACTCCAATCCAAAGCTTTTGACCATCTCACCTTTTACGACAGTCAAATCGCTTGGTATTTCAGATCACAATTGAAAGAAACTACTTTTCCTCAAGAAATCACTATTCCAGGACGTAAACTCATCGATCTTCGCTACGGAGAAAATCCTCATCAACAAGGAGCAGTTTATACCCGACCAAACGTACAAACCCCCTTTAACCAACTGACCAAACATTGGGGAAGGGATCTATCACTTATCAATATCACAGATATCAATGCAGGACTAGATTCCGTCAGACTCTTCAAAGAACCTGCAGCTGTTGTCATCAAACATAACAACCCCTGTGGAATTGCACTTGGGAAAAATGCAGCGGAGGCTCTTACCCGTGCAATCGAAGGTGATCCGGAGTCGGCGTTTGGTGGCATAGTTGTTCTGAACAAACCAATGGATATGAAAGCTGCTAAAGTAATCAGTGGATTCAAAGATGCCACACGAGGTAATATGGATATCATTGCTGTGCCTGCTATCAAACCCGACGCGCTCGAATTCCTGCAAAAAGTCAGAAAATCAATGGGAATTTATTCTTTTGGTGAGATTCCAAATGCCATGGATGACTGGAATATCAAATCAATCGATGGCGGATTTGTTCTCCAGACAGCCGATGTGGACATCGACGATTCATTTAAACAATGGCAATTTGTTACCAAGAAAAAGCCAACAAAACAGCAACTTGAGCAAATGCAGATCGGCTGGAAATTTATTACCAAAATTAAATCCAATACAATTCTCGTCATGGACCCAACAATTCCGATGACAAGAGGTATTGGATCAGGGCAAACTTCCCGCATCAGATCGTCAAGAATTGCGATTGAGCAAGCTGGTAAATTCAACAAAAACGGTATTCTTGTGAGTGACAGCTTTTTCCCGTTCCCCGATACTATTGAATTAGCAGCCAAAAACGGCATCGCTGCAATAGTTCAGCAAGGCGGCTCAATAAATGATAAACTTTCAATAGAAGCTGCCGATAAAGCCGGCATTCCGATGGTATTCACCGGAAGACGAGCTTTTTGGCATTAAAATAAACTGAAGCGAAGTACAAAGTTTTTTTGAGGACGGATGTCTGAGCGAAGCGAGTTGCGCCCGCAAAAAAAATTTTGTACGCAGCGTAAGACAAAATGAGTAAACAAAACTTTACAACTTACCAATCCCCCTTCACCTGGCGCTATGGCTCCGAAAAAATGCGCTTCATCTGGTCAGAAGAAAATAAGTTCGCAACCATGCGCGGCATCTGGGTCGAACTTGCAACGGTACAAAAGGAATTAGGCCTCGTATCGCAGGCAGAACTGGACGATCTGAAAAAATTCCAAAACGAAATCGACATCGAACGGATTCTGGAAATCGAAAAAGAAACCAAACATGACATCGTTGCGGCCATCAAAGAGTACGCAGAAAAAGCAAAAACAGGCGGCGGCAAAATTCATCTCGGTGCAACAAGCATGGATATCGTCGACAACACCGATTCTGTCAGGATAAAAGAATCACTCGGAATAATAGAAAAACACCTCGAAGATATCCTCAAAACGTTTGCAAATCAAATTGAAAAATATGCAGAAACCACTTGCATGGCATATACACATTTACAACCTGCCGAACCCACAACTATCGGGTATCGACTCTCACTGTATGCACAAGATTTACTCGAAGATCTCACCTTTTTGCAATTTGTAAAACAGCACTACAAAGCAAAAGGTTTCAAAGGTGCTGTCGGAACGCAAGCTAGTTACACAAGTCTTTTGAATAATAACCAAACAGAAGAAATGGAACAAAAAGTAATGGCCAAACTTGGACTTGAGCCTGTTTTAATTGCCAACCAAGTCGGTCCGCGAAAAGCAGATCTTTTTGTCGCCCAACTTCTCTCCTCAATCGCACAATCGCTCAACAAATTTGCATTTGATGTCCGTCTTATGCAGTCCGCTGGACTTGGCGAATGGCAGGAACCATTCGGAGAAAAACAAGTCGGCTCAAGTGCCATGCCATTCAAAAAAAATCCGAGAAAATCCGAACAAATTTGCTCACTCGCGCGATATGTAGAAAACCTCTCAGCCAACGCATGGGACAATGCATCACTCTCACTTCTTGAAAGAACCCTTGATGATAGCGCCAACAGACGAGTATATATTCCGGAAATGTTCCTGGCACTTGAAGACATTCTTATCTCAAGCAATCAGGTAATTTCAGGCCTCATCATCCATCAGGGTCAGGTTGAAAATAATCTCAACAAATTCGCGCCATTCTCGGCAACTGAATTGGTAATTGTCGAAACCGTCAAAAAAGGCGCCAACCGCCAAGAAATGCATGAAGTATTACGAGAAATTTCAATGTCTGCCTGGAAAGAAGTCGCAGAAGCCAGAGCAAATCCAATGAAAGAACTCTTGCAGAAAAATGAAACGATCAAAAAATATTTATCAATAGAAGAAGTAGAAAAACTAATGGATGTAGCATCTCACATCGGTACTGCCCCCGAGCGAGCAAAAAAACTCGCAGCAACTATTAAACAACAAATATAATTATGAAGAACAGAATAGGTATCGTCGGCGGTGGACAGTTAGGGAAAATGATGGCACTTCCTGCAAAGAGTATGGGATTTACTGTCACTGTCACTGACCCAACTCCAGGCTCACCTGCAGGACAATGCGTTGATCGTGAAATACTTGGCGGATACAGCGACGAAAAAGCAACACGAGAACTAGCAAAAGTTTCAGACTTCATAACCGTTGAAATAGAACACATCAATACAGACACTTTGGCAGATCTTGCCAAAAAGGGCATGCCCGTCAATCCATCTCCTAAAACAATTGAGATCATCAAAAATAAATTCGCCCAAAAAGAATTTCTCACCAAAGCTGGTATTCCCGTTGCTCCCTATATTGGAGTCGAAAACAAAGCAGATATTCTTGCTGCCGCCAAAAAATTCGGCTATCCATTTCTTCTTAAAGCACGATTTGATGCCTATGATGGCCGCGGGAATGCATTGATCAAAACTACAAAAGATATCGATAAGGCTCTGGATAAATTTGGTGATCGCAAACTGTATGTTGAGCAATATGTTCCATTTGAAAAAGAGTTGGCAATCATGATCGCACGAGGCGGAAAAGGTGAAATCGTTCCTTATCCGGTCGTTGAAACGATTCATAAAAATAATATTCTTCATCTCTGTATTGCTCCTGCACGAGTTGATAAAAAAATTGCTGACAAAGCGAAAAATTTTGCGATAAAAACCATGGAGCACCTGCACGGAGCAGGAGTTTTTGGAATTGAAATGTTTCTTACCAAAGATCACAAAGTTCTCATCAACGAAATCGCGCCACGTGTTCATAACAGTGGGCACTACACAACAGAAGCATGTGCGACATCACAATTCGAACAACATATTCGTGCCATAACCGGCTTACCGCTTGGCAAACCCGATATGGTCGTCCCGGCAGCAGTTATGGTAAATATTCTGGGTGAGCGGCTTGGACCGGTTGATGTACAAGGAATGGATAAAGTGCTCGCGATTCCCGGGGCGTATGTGCATATTTATGGAAAAAAAGAAACAAAACCTGAAAGAAAAATGGGACATATTACCGTCATTGGTGATAAAATAGAAGATGTTATTAAAAAAGCAGAAAAAGCGAGAAAATTACTATCTATTTAATATGTACAAACCATTAGTCGGAATAATCATGGGCTCAGATTCGGATCTTCCTGTTATGCAGGAAGCTGCCAATCAATTGGATGAACTCGGCATTGCCTACGAAATAACAATAGTTTCTGCACATCGGACACCAAATCGAATGTATGAATATGCGAAAAATGCAGTTGAAAACGGACTGCAAGTAATTATTGCAGGTGCTGGAGGTTCAGCACATTTACCGGGTATGACAGCCTCCATGACTACTCTTCCAGTCATTGGCGTACCGATAAAGACAAAAACTATGGACGGACTTGATTCGCTTCTCTCAATTGTTCAGATGCCTCCAGGAATTCCTGTTGCAACTGTAGCGGTTAATGGCGCAAAAAATGCCGGACTCCTCGCTGCAAAAATTATCGGTGCCGGAAATAAAGAAGTTCAGAACAAACTCAAAGATTATGCAGAGAATCTTCAAGACTCAGTGATGAAAAAAGTAGAGAAATTAGATGAGGTAGGATTTAAAAAATATCTTGAAGAGTACAAGAAATAAATGATTCAATCCAAAACAATTATCGCCGCACTGCCCAACTCACTCGAAACTATTGATCTCCCACAACTTGGAAAGAAATACCAGGGCAAAGTCCGTGATTTTTATATTCTCAAAGACAAGCGAGTAACCATCACCACCGATAGGCAATCTGCTTTTGATGTCATTCTTGGTAATATTCCCTTCAAAGGCGCAGTGCTTAATCAACTCGCAGCATTCTGGTTTGAAAAAACAAAGAACATTGTCCCAAATCATCTTATCTCAGTACCCGACCCAAATGTATTGGTTTCAAAAAACTGTAAACCGATTCCGGTTGAGATGGTCGTTCGCGGCTATCTTTCGGGAGTGACCAAAACATCAGTTTGGTATTCATACGAAAAAGGAGAACGGACCATCTACGGAATGCAATTTCCTGATGGTATGAAAAAAAATCAAAAACTCCCAACGCCGATTATCACACCAACAACACACCCTGAAGCCGGAAGCAATTTACATGATGAACGTCTTACGCGAGATGAGATTATAAAAAGGAAAATCGTTGAAAAAAAACTGTATGAGCAGATGGAAAAAGTGGCTCTCGAACTTTTTTCTTTTGGGCAAAAATGGTGCGAAGCACATGGACTAATTCTCGTTGACACCAAATATGAATTTGGCCTCTATGATGGAAAACTTATGCTAATGGATGAAATTCACACACCCGATAGTTCACGTTTTTGGATAGAAAAAACATACAAAGATAGACTCAAACGCGGTCTCGAACCGGAAAATTTTGACAAAGAATTTTTAAGACTTTGGTATGCCAAACGCGGCTACACTGGTGACGGCAAGCCCCCAAAAATGACTAAAGAATTGGCAGTTGAACTCTCAAAACGCTATATCCAAACCTATGAAATGCTCAGTGGAAAAACGTTTAAACCTTTTCCCTATCCTATTGAAGATAGGATCAAACAGAACCTCAAAAAATCGGGTATACTCTAATCATGTCTCTTCTTAACAATTGGATTTTTCTTGCCATAATCGCAGGGCTTGCTTCAAATGCATTTAATTTCATAAACCGGTATTTATTAAAAGACGATGAAGACTCGACAGCTTATACATGGTTTTATGAAATCATGCGATTTTTTGTATTTGCGCTCATTGCGATTGTTGACTGGAAGTTGGTAATAACTTCATACTCAGCCATCATCTTTTGGCTTTTGGGAGTTACCGAATGGATCGCTGCCTATTGGTATATGAAAATGCATGAACATGCACATCTTTCGATTTCATCGATCCTGTCCCGGACCAGACTAATCTGGGTGCCGATTCTTGCCTTCTTTATTATTCACGAGAGTTTAAAAGTTACTGACTATATTGGTATCATAATCCTATTTGGTGGTTTATGTGTAGTTGTAAGTCCCAAAAAAATGATGATGGATAAAGGCGCAACATATGCCAATCTTGCCGCAGTTATGATCGCATTTAATATTGTCCTGACCAAAATGATTCTTCCTTACGGATCAAATGCTGTAATTAATGCAGCAATGGCTTTGATTCCTGCATTGCTCTTTCCTTTTTTTATTCCTAACAGTACGGTGCGTTTGAAAAAAATATTTCACAATAATTTGAAAGTAAAACTACTCGCAATAGCAGTTAACGCAATTTCAATTTATGTTTTTACAGCAGCACTTCGTTTTGGCGATTCAGGAAAAGTCACTGCTGTTTATCAAGGGATGATAATTGTCTCAATTCTTGCAGGGATTATTTTTCTTAAAGAACGCACTGATATCGGCAAAAAACTTATTGGAGCTGCGATTACAATAATCGGTGTTGTAGTTTTAAGCCTATATTGATACAATAGGCTCACTCAGTATGAAAAAACAAAAAATATCATATAAAGAATCAGGAGTAAATTACGAAGCAATGGACCCGATAAAAGTACTCGCACAGCTTCGCGCAAAAGCTACAGCAAATAACCTCAAACGCTTTGACTCCTTGGAAATCGCCGCGAGTCGTGGAGAATCGGCATATGTATGGGAAGAAAAAGATACCTACCGGGCATTTGTTGTTGAGGGACTTGGAACGAAAAATCTTGTCGCAGATGATACCCGCACATTCACGAAAAAAACTCATTATGAAGCCATCGCACAGGATACTGTTGCAATGATTGTAAATGACCTTATCGTTGTTGGTGCTGACCCGCAAGTGGTAAATGCCTATTTTGCAGTTGGCAGCAGTGATTGGTTTTCAGATAATGAAAGAGCAACAGACCTCGTTGAAGGATGGGCAAAAGCATGTGATATGGCGGGCGCTGTCTGGGGAGGCGGCGAGACTCCTACCTTAAAAGGTGTAATTGAACCTGCAACAATTGATCTTGCCGGAAGCGCGATTGGTGTCATAAATCCAAAAAAACGACTAACGTTGGGAGAAAAATTAGAAGCAGGTGACGCAATTGTATTGATTGAATCAAGCGGAATTCATTCAAATGGTCTCACACTTGCACGCTCCATTGCATCCAAGCTTCCAGCTGGATACAAAACCAAACTTCCAGACGGCACAAGTTATGGAGAATCCATCCTCGCTCCTACACATATTTATGCCAAACTCGTAAACGACGCGTTTGCTTCAGGTATTGCTATCCACTATATGGCAAATATCACCGGTCACGGCTGGCGAAAAATTATGCGAGCGAGCAAAGAATTTACCTACCGCATGACAGCAGTTCCTCAAGTACAACCTATTTTTCAATTTATTCAAGAGCACTCAGGCAATGATGATCAAGAAATGTACGGTAACTTCAATATGGGTGCAGGTTTTGCATTCTTTATCAATAAAAAAGATATCAAAAAGTTGCTAAACGTTGCAAAGGATAATAACTATCAAGCATGGCACGCGGGAAATGTTGAAAAAGGAGAAAAACAAGTCATTATCGAACCACTGGACATATTCTTCAAAGGAGAAACACTCCAAGTCAAAGCATAATTTCATTGTAAGAAATTTGTAAGAACAAACCTATCAAATTGTAATAGAGTCCTACAAAGCACAGCAAAATATATCTTTCTCTACCATTCCCTTCTTCAACTTGTGATCAATCTCACTTGACACTATTTTTACTGATCTGATACGCTAGATACAGGCGGTGGTGTTACCGTTTTTTGGTAATTTTCACCGTACAATTTATGATAAGACTTGTAGGAACTGCTTTAAAAGACGGAGATATTAATTTATATTATTCCTACGATAAAAACTCCAAATCTTACTTCAAAATGATCACCAGCCGGGACGGCTTCGAATTTAATGGAATGACAAAATATATTATTGTCACCGATCCCAAAGGCCGTGAAGAACAAAAATACGATTGGTCACGCTTCATTGTCAGCAAACAAAAAGAGCATTACTTGGTGACATACAAAGGTAATTCCTCAAACGCAAACAATTTTAATATAGCGGAATCAAAACAAATGCTTCGCTGGACCAAGATAGGAAAGATTGCAAATATCAAAGAAGTAGGAGCAATAGTTCCGAATTTTCAGTATAAAAACCGTTATGTTTTATATTATGGAGAAAAAGAAATAAAACTGGCGTATTCTTCATCACTCACCCAATGGAAAGAATTCGACGAACCAGTACTTGAAAATAAAGACGGTAAGCAGTTAGAAGTTGCCAAAGTCTATAATCAAAAGGATCATATCCTTGTCTTCTATTACGAGAAAACAAAGCACAAAACCAATAATTATCACGCTGTTGGAGCTGCAGGATTTGATACTAAAGATCCGTCGAAACTTTTGTGGATCATGGACAAGCCTTTGTGGGAAGTCCCTGAGCAATTTAAAAAAGATGATGTCAAACCGGTCGGTATCGAAATGTTGCCTGATAGGTGCGTACTGTACTGGGCAGTAAATAATGATACCGTCTATGCTGTCTCCTGTCCACTTCCGCCGAATGGAAGTCTTAAGGATAAACATATCCAGATACTGCTTAAAAAACATCCGGAAAATCCGATTATTGCTCCGAATCCTGAGAATAAATGGGAATCACGCGCAACGTTTAACAGTGCTGCACTTTTGGAAAACGGCAAAGTGCATTTTGTTTACCGGGCACTTGGAGAAAGTGATCTATCTGTTCTTGGATACGCGACAAGTTCTGATGGACTGACAATTGATGAGCGTTCCGATGAACCTATTTATATCCCTCGCGAACCTTTTGAAACACCTGGTGGACATAGATTCAAAACGTTTGCAGATCACTGGGCATCTGGTGGCGGATATGGTGGTATTGAAGATCCTCGTATCACAAAAGTTGAAGATACTATTTATATGACGTATGTTGCATTTGATGGCGCAACACCACCTCGAGTTGCCTTAACATCGATCCCAGTTGATTCCTTCCTCAATAGAGAATGGGATAAATGGGAAACGCCAAAATTGATTTCAGCTCCAGGCATGGTTAATAAAAGCGCAGTAGTATTCCCTGAAAAAATTAACGGAAAATTTGTCATGCTTCATCGAGTTTATCCCAATATCCTCATTGACGAACTTGATGATCTAAAATTTGCCGATGATACCTATCTCACCGGCCAGTACTTTATCCCTCCACGCCGGAAACACTGGGATAGTAAAAAAGTCGGCGCCGGTGCGCCTCCCATGAAAACTAAGGACGGTTGGCTATTGATCTATCAATCGGTTGGCTATCAAGATCCAGGAAGATACAAAATCGGTGCCATGATGCTTGATAAAGAAAATCCGTCAAAAGTTCTCTACCGAACGAACAATCCAATTCTCTCTCCTGTTGAGCACTATGAAAACGGCGGATTTAAATCAGGAGTTGTCTATCCATGTGGAGCCGTTATAAAAGATGGCAAACTCCTTGTCTATTACGGTGGAGGTGACACCTATGTAAACGCTGCTGAAGCGGATCTTGATAAATTCCTCTATCAAATGAAACACCACCAACAGCCAAAAATGCGAAGAGTAACGAGCCCGATATTGAATTAATTTTTTAGTTTTCAATTAATGATTACCTTTCAGCGTCACCCCGAAAATCCGATATTAGTACCAAACCCTGACCATGAATGGGAGCATGATGGGGCGTTTAATGGCTGTGTTGCCTATAACGACGGTACGTATCATATGGTCTACCGTGCGTTATCTTCAGAGAAACGGCAAAACGGAGTCAGTCTTCGTGTTTCAACCGTTGGTTACGCACAAAGTAAAGATGGAGTACATTTTACCGATCAAAGACAGCTTTTCGGTCCGACGGAAGATTGGGAAGTGTATGGAGTTGAAGATCCGCGTATCACCTTCTTTAAAGGCAAATTTTATATTTATTACACTGCGCTTTCTAACTACCCTTTTAGTGCTTATGGGATAAAAACTGCTGTTGCAATTACCGAAGATTTCCAAACATTTCACAAACATCCGGTCAGTACGTTCAACGCAAAAGCAATGGCACTTTTTCCTGATCTCATAAAAGGAAAAATGGGAGCGCTGATTACCATGAACACTGACCTGCCTCCTGCAAAAATCGGAGTCGCCTATTTTGACCGGGAAGAAGATATGTGGTCACCGTATTATTGGGATGAGTTTTACGAAAATTCAGGATCACACGTAATCCATCTGCTCCGTGACATGCGAGATCAGGTAGAGCTCGGCGCTGCTCCGATTAAAACAAAGGACGGCTGGCTTTTTATTTATTCATATATTACGGATTACATGTCAAACGAGAAAAAATTTGGTATCGAAGCAGTGCTACTGGATCTTGATCATCCACGTCATGTCATTGGCAGGACAAAAGATTCACTCCTTACACCGCAAGCTGATTACGAATTACGAGGAGATGTTCCAAATGTTATTTTTCCATCCGGCGCTCTTATTAAAGATGATGATTTCTACCTATATTATGGTGCTGCAGATACTCGAGTAGCGCTGGCCACGTGCAAAATAAAAGATTTACTTGATGAAATAAGACCAAAAGCAGAAACTCCGATAGCGCGTATTGAAAGTGAGAATAACAAACTTGTCAGGTTTTCTGGTAACCCGATTCTCACACCAATTATCGAATGGGATTGGCAATCACGGGCGGTATTTAATCCCGCGGCAATTTATGAAGACGGTAAAGTACATCTCATTTATCGTGCATTGTCACAGGATGGAATTTCTGTATTGGGATATGCAGTAAGTAACGATGGATTGCATATTGATGAAAACCTTGATTATCCAATTTATGTGCCCCGTGAAGATTTTGAAAAAAGAAGAAGACCTGATGTGGGTGGAGGATGTGAAGATCCAAGAATTACTGAATTTCAGGACAGGTTTTATATGACCTATACTGCATGGGATGGTGTCAGTCCGCCCCGTGTTGCACTCACATCAATCAGCGTTGAAGATTTTTTGAGAAGACAGTGGAACTGGGAAAAACCAATTCTCATTTCTTTGCCTAACGTTGACGATAAAGATGCCTGTATCTTAAAAAACAGATATGGAAAATATATTGTATTTCACCGGTTGGGCAGTGAAATCTGGATCGATGTAAAAGATCGTATGGATTTTGGCGAAGATAAATTCCTTGGCGGAAAAGAAGTCGCGCTTCCAAGACCTGATAAATGGGACAATGTCAAGCTTGGCATATCTGCTCCTCCAATTGAAACAGAACATGGATTTGTACTTCTCTATCACGGTGTTTCAGAACCTGGATTTAAATACAAAGTCGGCGCGATGCTTCTTGATGATGAGGATCCGACAAAAGTCCTTGCTCGCACCAATGAACCATTATTTGAGCCTGAGACACCTTATGAAATCGAAGGTGAAGTTCCCAATGTCGTCTTCCCTTGCGGTGCACTGGTAATCAAAGATGATTTGTATGTGTATTATGGAGGAGCTGATAAAGTGATTGGGGTAGCAACTATGAAGTTCCAAGATCTCATTGATCAACTTTTGAAAATCAAAAATAATGGATAGTACTTTATAGAACTAAACTTCTGGCGTTGCGGCTAATCTGAAGATTTCAGCAAACATAAATGGAAAATCTTGAGTAGACGCCGGAGTACTCTCAACTCCCTCAACATTGTCTGGAATAATAGGATTTTCTTGTCCCACATGTCCTCGGGTTACAACCACAAGGTTTTCACTAGCATCACGACGCAATTCCATTCTAATTCTAGCATCATCTTTTGGAGATATTGATGTGCGGCGTCCATGAGCCGGTGTTTCATGCCCTCTCACCAGAGCAACGGCCACTAAAGGAGTATATGTCATACGCCCGCTTTTGTATTCGGGACCACTTCTATCTAAAGCAGCCAAAATTTCCTCTTCCTTTCTTTCTACAAGTCCTAATAATTTCCTTCTCTCTCCTCTTACAAGCAGTTCATCAGGCAGGTGCTGAGATCTTGCACGAAAAACTAATCGAGGACCATCATTGGCAGCTCCTTCATAAGCATATACGGCTTGTGCACTAATATGCCTACCTTTAGCCTCAACTCGATTATTCATTTGGAATACGCCGGCATCTCGCCTCCAGTCACCGAGAAATGTGCCTATGGCTGCAACACCGGTCATAACGAGTGATGGTGATGCAGATCGTTGATATCTCGAAATGGCACCAGCCATACGATTGATCAATATTTCGGTAGGATGCTCAGGAGTTCTTGCCATGCGATGTTATTATAAGCTTTACTAATAATATGTCAAACAATATTTATAAGGGTTTACGGCGAAGCTTAAAAAGATATCCTACAAATGTTGTTAATGGATGAAGCAGTGACCACACGATAAATAAAATAATATATTCAACAACAGGCAACCTAATATAAAGCAGACTAAACGCAACTCCGCCTACTATATAGTCAATCTGATCAAATGGAAACCAGCTTCTTCCTGGCTGAATATTTTTCTGGCGTTTGAAAAAACTTTTTGCCGAATCACCGAATAATGCACCAAATCCCAAAAGGCCGCCTAAAATAAAAGGATTTATTTCAGAATAGTTCACATAAACCAATTGTCTTACACTAGTAAAATTAGCATAAAACCAAACCTCAAGTGCACAAATAACAATACCGATCACAATTGCTGCTGCAAATCCGCGAAATGTTTTATGATTTCCCAGAATTCTTTTTCCTTTATATTTTTTAAAACAATCAACCGGATAGTTATATTTTTTTAAAAATCCAATCTTTCCTGCAGCAAAAGCCCCTAGATTTGCAAATCCAGCCGGGGCAAAGAACCATAGAGAAAAGAAGATTGCGTGAAACATACGTTATGAATGATTCAATTATACAATTTTTAACTATACCTAGCTTGAATTTGTATATAAACTAGATAAAAAACGGTAAGTACATTTGATCGATTTGCTTGGTGTCATTTCGCAAAAATGTGACTTGTTTTGGCATAATTTCAATCTCGACTCTCTCCCGTTGCAACACCGGATCTCCATCAATTTGTACATACGGCTCGCCCTCTATTCGAATATGTTTTGCTTTAAACCTGACCTTCCCAAGTTCCGAATAGAGTGGGTGTTTAAAACCTTTCAGTCTAAGATTGGTAATATAAGCATATTTTGTTGAAAACAATGTGCAATCCAATACTCCATCATTCAATTTAGCGTTGGGTGAAACTATGTAATTTTGTCCGATTACCGGACAATTTGCAACGACCAGCGAGGATGCCCGAGCATTTAATGTCACACTTTTATCAATCGTCAGCGTTATTTCCTGTTCGGGATGAGAAACAAAACTTCGAAGTCCAGACAAAACATAGGAACGAAATCCTATATATTTATAATGCTGTCTGTTAAATACAATTCGCGCATCAAATCCCGCACTCACACTAAAAACACCTATACTGTGTCCCGGAAGATTGGTTTTGAGTAAATCAACTGTTATTGTATAATCCTGTTTTTTAATAACTGCAAGAGCCTTTTCTATTGTTTCCACTCCTAGGCAATACGAAAGTGCATTTCCAAAGCCAAATGGAAGTATTGTGAGGAGAGGTTTTTTTGTCATTTTTGAAATCACCCTGCATACTGCATTGATCGTGCCATCACCACCTGCAATTACAATTAATTTTGGCTTGTGTTGTTTAATAATGTCTTCTAATGATACTGTTGTAATATCAATCGGATTTTTTGGAAGAGAGTTGTTTCGTTTACGGGCTACCTGCCATAATTTCATCGCGGTTCCTTCATTTGATTTGGGATTTAACACATACAAAATATCATCAGCAGACATAGTTAATTTTCTCCAAATAATACAACACTATTTTTTATGCGGTTAATCATTGGATATAAAAAGGTATATAAGGGCGCGTAATTTTTTTCTAATAGCGCAGTTGTTAAAAGATGCTTTAATGTTTGCTCTGTGGGAAAATCCGATACATTGCTAGTGCCAAATCCCAGTCCCCGACATCCATGAGCATCACTACTGGCAGCTTGCGCAATAGTATTTGCTTGAGCAAATTTGAGTGCTAATTTTTGCTTACCTCTGAATCGTCCACGTCCGTTAAAAACTTCAATAATATCGATATCCTTTGCAATTCTGTTTACTGCTGATAATTTCAAACCTTTTCTCAATTTTTCAAATGGATGAGGAATATAGACAAGACCACCCTGATATTTAATACTCGCGATCGCTTCATCAAGATCAATACCACCCGGTACTGTCTCTTTGAGATACAAACCGATAATCTCACCATCAGTCGTTTCTATCTCTTCGCCAATTATTATTCTTTCCCCTAATTTTTTTTGTAAAATCCTCGCGAAACTGGTTTCATTATGATCAGTAATTGCAATACAATCCAACTCTCCTGACTGAAGAACTTTTTCATACTGCGCGACAGTAATGCCTCCATCTTGTGATATGATAGAGTGGGTATGAAGATCAATTCTGTAACGCGAACCTTTCATATTTCCTTATGTTGAGCAAACAAAAATCTTCAATAGAACCATATCTGGAGCCACTGGTAAAAAGTCTGGCAAACGTTCCTCCCAACACCCTTACGCTACTAGGAAGTATACCACCTATCCTATTTTTTGTCTTTATGCTCTCTCACTGGTATATCCTTGCTCTTATTGCACTTATCGGAAATGGATTTGATATGTTGGATGGAATGGTTGCCAGAAAATATCACAAGGTAACAAATTTTGGTGGATTTTTGGATTCGACGATGGATAGAATTGCTGATTTTCTTATCATTACTGCATTTGCTTTTTCGGGGATTGTGAGTTGGGTAATTGTCGCGCCATTTCTCCTTTTCGCATATTTGACAAGTTATGTGAGAAGTCGAGGGGAACTGGCGAATCCCAATGTGAGTTTTGCAATAGGACTTATTGAAAGATCAGAACGCCTCATATTAATCTTTATTGCATTACTTATTTATATACTTTTCCCCACAATAAATTTCTTCGGTTTCAATATCGCCGAAGTGTCATTTATTTTTCTTTCTCTCGTATCACTGTATACAGTGATACAGCGAATTGCTCACGCCTACAACAAATTATAAACAGCCACGTTGACAAATTATTTTGAAGAATATCGCTCAATAAAATCTTCAACTTTTTCTCTTGCTATTGCATCGGTAAACTGCACGGGTGGGGATTTCATGAAATAAGATGAAGGTTCGATAAGCGGTCCGCCCAATTTATTGTCCAGTGCAAGCTTACAACATCTGAGTGCGTCAATAACGACACCTGCTGAGTTAGGAGAATCCTGAACTGACAATCGTGCCTCAATATGCATCGGCACATCACCAAAATGACGACTTTCAATTCTGATAAATGCAACCTTGTTATCTTTAAGCCATGGCACCCAATCACTTGGTCCAATATGCACATCCTCCGGCGCAATATCTTTATCATGAAGATCTATTTGAGAAGTAACAGCCCGGGTTTTAGAAATTTCTTTTGATGTGAGTCGTCGACGCTCAAGCATATTTTGAAAATCCGTGTTCCCCCCCACATTAAGCTGGTATGTGTGATCAATCGGCATCCCCCGATCCAAAAAGAGGTTTGCTAATACCCGATGCACAATTGTCGCGCCGACTTGAGATTTGATATCGTCACCGACAATCGGAACCCCAGCATCAATAAATTTTTTCCTCCACGTTGGATCTGATGCGATAAATACCGGCAAACAATTTACCATTCCGACCTTTGCTTTCAAACAAACATCCGCCCAGTATTCAACAGCTTTTTGACTTCCAACTGGTAAATAACAAATCAGTACATCTGCTTTTACTTTTTTTAAAATCTCAACCGGATCAGGTATAGACTGTTTTGCGGGTTTGACCAAATCCTGCACATATTCACCGATTCCATCCAGTACTGGTGAATTTTGAACGATAACTCCTAATTTGGGCACTTTTGCAAAAACGACGGTATTATTTGGTTTTGCGTAAATTGCCTCTGCTACATCTTTTCCTACTTTGGTTACATTAACGTCAAAAGCCGCAACTACTTCAATATCCGAAATCGAATACCCACCAAGAACGGGATGCATGAGTCCTACTATGGAATCATTTTTCGTTGCGTCTTTGTAATAAGTTAATCCCTGCACCAAAGATGATGCACAATTTCCAATTCCAACAATTGCTATTTTTATTTTTTTCTCAGACATAAAAGCAAAGAATACCAGAATAAATTCCATTTGTAAAATTAATCAATTTTATGATATATTAATATTTCTTATGATTGAAGAATTACGTAGATTTCTAGAAATGGCAAAAACTGGCAATGTAACCAGAGCCGCACAACATCTTTATATAACACAATCAGCGTTAACTCAATCAATCCATCGTTTGGAAAAAGAATTACAGACCAAACTTTTCTCACAAAAAGGCAAACAATTATTTCTCACTCAAGATGGAAAATCCTTAATTATAATTGGAGAAAAAATACTTCAATTGTGGACGAACGCGCATGACCCGTATATGCGCACCGTTCAATTACCTACGTTTACTGTTGGGATGTTTGATAATGTCGCTCTTCGCTTGAGTAAATTCTTAAAAAATAATTTGCAGAATGATAGATATCATCTCGAACTGATTATTGAATCATCGAGCAAATTATTGACCAGGCTACAGTTGGGAACTGTTGATGCAGTACTATGTATTTTTAATGACACATATCAAATCCCAAGTCATGTTACACTTTTACATGAGTATTCTGAAAATCTTATTCCTGTCTCTTCCCAAAACTTTAAGAATACATCAATAGAAAAAATTCCTTTTATCCTCTATAACAAAGATTCTTATACAAGAACTTATATCGATGAAGAATTTATTAATCATGGAATACAACCTACTATTTATGTTGAATCAACAAGTGTTACTTTTATGAGAGAACTTGCATTACTCGGAAGCGGTGTAGCATTATTGCCGGAAAATTTTGTAAAACAAGATCTAGAGCAGGACAGACTGAAGAAAATAAAAATGCCAATGCGTTGGACAAGAAAGTATGGATTCTTTGTCCAAAAACAATATAGTCCTCAAATACCTTTTGTTAAAGATTTGCAAATTGCAATTAAAAATTACTTGTGTTAATTTCTCAACATATTATTGCTAAAGTATTTAATTTCATTGAGAAAATCATCTGCGTAGCGAGTGAGTTTTTGTTTTCCGACTCCTTTTATTTCTGCAAATTCTTCTTCTGTCTTGGGTTGTGAATTTGCCATTTCTTTGAGAGTCGTATCGGAAAAAATAATATAAGGTGGTACATTTTGCTCATCTGCAAGTCTTTTACGAAGAGTTCTGAGTTTTTCAAATAATTCAGGATTTTCTCCATAATCTTTTTTCATTTTCTTATCTTTTCTGACCGCAGGCAAATATAACATGACTTGTTGGTGATATTTTAAAATTTTTGTACTTTTCGGTGTTAAGTTGAGTACAGGATACTGATCCTGGGTTTGTTCTAAAAATTCTAAATGAATTAATTCTTGAATAAAAGTTCGCAATTGGTTTTTTGAAAAATCCGAAACGATATTGTATGTTGAAAGTTGGTCATGCCCGTTTCTTACAATTTTCTGATCGGTTGAGCCGGTTAATACATCAATAACATATCCTGCGCCAAATCGCTGCTCAACTCGATAGACACATGAGAGAATTTTTTGTGCAATGATTGTCGCATCAAACTTTTCTGGAGGATTTGCGCAGTTATCACATGAATTACAATTTTCTAATTCAAAGCTCTCATCAAAATAGCTTAATAACACTTTTCGTCTGCAGGTTTTTGTTTCGGCAAACTGCACCATTTTTTTCAAAAGTTTTTTAGCGACTTCCTGTTCTACAATACTTTTCCTACGGATAAAAAATTCAATCCCTGTCTTGTCAGCATAACTATAAAACAAGATGCATTCACTTTGCAGGCCATCACGCCCAGCGCGTCCGGTTTCTTGATAATAACGTTCAAGATTTGAAGGCAAATCAGAATGGATCACAAAACGGACATTGGGTTTATCAATCCCCATTCCAAAAGCAATTGTAGCAACAATAATATCCACATCTTCCTTAATAAATGCCTCCTGATGCTTATGTCTTTTTTTATCATCAAGACCAGCATGGTATGCCAACGCCTTTATGCCATTTTTGTTTAGCATTTCTGCAGTCTTATCAACCTTCTCACGCGATTGACAATAAATAATTCCAGATTCATGTGGATGTTTTTTTATATATTCCAAAATCTGATCCGATACACCTTTTTTAGGTAAAACCGTGTAGTGAAGATTAGGACGATTAAAAGATGCTGTAAATGTTTTAACGCTATGCAAACGCAAATTAGTAACAATTTCTTCTCTTACCCTAGATGTCGCAGTTGCAGTCAATGCTACTATTGGAACTTGCGGGAAAAATTGTTTTAATAATTTTAATTCTTTATATTCCGGCCGAAAATCGTGTCCCCATTCGGAGATACAATGGGCTTCGTCGATCGCAAATAAAGAAATAGGTATTTTTTGTAAAAACTCTAAAAATGCTTGTTGCATTAACCGTTCAGGAGCAACATAAAGGAGACGAATTTTATTCTGTACTATTTTTTCAATAATATCATCCTGTTCTTTTCGATTTAACGAACTATTGAGATAATTACAAGCTATTCCATTCTGACGCATACTGTCTACTTGGTCTTTCATAAGTGCAATTAATGGAGAAACGACAACTGTAAGTCCATTAAAAACTAAAGCAGGAAGCTGATAACATAAAGATTTTCCTGCTCCCGTTGGCATCAACACAAAATTATCATTCTTTGCTAAGATACTAGTAACAATCTCTTCTTGCAACGGACGAAAAGATTTGTATCCAAAATATTTTTGCAGAACTATATATACTTCTTCCATATTACTAAATTTACCTTCTGAGTACTTGAATCAAACTGCCTATGATAGAGGATAGTCTAATAAAAATAGACTCAGTAAACAAGACAACAATTACTATCAAAGATATACACTATTACATTAGTAAATAAAATAGTCAAGGATCTGGAGAAATCCATCCTCATCTACCGAAGAACCGAAAAAATATTTACCAACGCCTTTTGTTTTAGCCAAATTTTTTAGCTCACTGCTTGCATCTCCCACTACTCCGACATACTTACAAATGCTCATAAAATTCCAATCGCCTATCGTATCGCCGATACCAAGCGTTTCTTCAGGAGTTATTTTTAAATAGTTAAGTACATCAATTGATGCGTCTTTTTTCGAGACACCTTTTATTGTCACTATAGTATTTTCTGCTGGATAAGTAGCAGGATGATGAGACCAAATATAATGAATTTTATCTTTAAAAGGTGCAAGTATTTTTTCTATTTTTTCTTTTTCACTAGCGGAATGTGCAAACTGAATAATTTTTATTATATCTATCCCATCAATTCGATCTAATAAAGAATCTACTGTTATTTGTTCTTTTTGTAGTATCTCTCTACGTCTTTTAGTAAAATGATTTACATGATCTTTTTGCAGATAATATTCATTTGCTCCATACATTTCAGTATATATATTGTTAGCAATTGAGGATTTGATAATTTCAAGTGCAAGTGTTTTATCGAAAAGATGTTGCTTAATAATTTTGTTGTCTAAAGGATCGATGATTAATGCTCCGCCATCGGTAATATGAGGATTTCGTAAATCTGCTTGGATAATAATTTCTTTGACTGCATAATTAAATTTAGCAGTACACAAAACAACTGGTATATGCTTTTTATGTAAAGCTTTTAACCTATGTATAATTTTTTGATTTGGCAATGGAAAATTAACTCCACTTTTCTTACCGACAATAACACCATCTACATCAGTTATTATAGCTTTTACCACAAAATAGATTATACCAGGTAATATTGTTCCATTTGATATTGATTAAATGTGGTATTATGGTACTAAGTCTTGTTGCTTCATTAGAAAAGCGTGGCTCTTGTATGCCACATGAAAGTACAAACAAAAGATAAAAAAGTATTAGTATACAATAACAATAAGTTAAGTCCTTCACTCAAGGAAGTACTCTCTTTTCCTCAAATGCAAGACGCGGCTCCCGAACCAATTCTAATAACCGATGATAAAGGACTCATCTATTATGTTAATCCTGCATGGACAAAATTAACTGGCTATTCGTTTACTGAAGCGGTTGGAAAAAATCCAAAATTTCTGCAAAGTGGAAAAACTAAAAAAAGCGTTTATAAAAAACTTTGGAAAACATTATCGGAAGGCAAATCGTTTAGTACTGATGAAATAAGAAACAAACGACAAGACGGTACTGAATTTCAAATTCATGCAACATATTTTCCTATCAAAAAAAATAATAATAATATCTTCTATGTGCAAATGATGTACGACATTACTGAACGGAGTGCTTATATTAAATCACTTTTTGAAAAGGAGGAAATTCTGGATCGAATTATCAATAACACCTCTCGATATGCCATCTTTATGGTAAGTAAAAAAGGGTTTATAAAAACTTGGAACTCGGGAGCAGAAAAAGTAACAGGTTATAAAAGTGATGAAATAATCGGAAAACATATTGCAATTTTTTACACGCAAGATGATCTTAAAAATAACAAACCTCAAAAAATTTTAAATATTGCTGCAGTAAAAGGAAAATATGAAGAAGAAGGATTGCGAATAAAAAAAGATGGTTCGTTATATTGGGCACATGTTGTAATTACACCCATACTAAACAAAAAAGGCTTTGTAAGAGGCTTTGTAAAAATCACAAATGATATCACTGAAAACGTGCAACATCGAAAGGACTTAGAAGAAAAAGAAAAAAAATATCGTTTTTTAATGGAGCAAGCCTCCGACGGAATTATTATTCATAATATGAATAGAAACATAGTTGATGCCAATATTCGAGCCTGCGAAATGTTTGGTTATTCCCATGCAGAGTTAACATGTATGCATGCGAGTGAACTAATTAAAAACGAAGATACTACCGTAACTGAACATGCATATAAAAAAGTTATTTCCGGACTTCCTGTGATTATGGAACGTGAAGTTCAACGAAAAGATGGTACAGCATTTCATATCGAGTTTAGCTCTAAAAGAATTGAAGGAGGTCTTGTCCAATCCATAATCAGAGATATAACCGCACGTAAAAAAGTTGAAAATATGCTACGGTTCCGCGGTCAAATATTACATCATTTAGCAGAAGGCGTTTGCATAATTAAACTGAGTGATCGAAAAATTATTCTTACCAATCCCGCATTTGATAAAATGTTAGGTTATAAAGAAAATGAACTTACCGGAAAAGAAGTTTCATGTATAAATGACAATCAAAAAATATGGCCAAAAAAAATGATAAATTCAATTTCTAAAACAATACAAAAGAATCATGCATGGTCGGGAGAAATTTTCAATATAAAAAAGGATGGCACAAGGGTATTATCTTGGGTAACACTTTCTTCCGTTACTTACCCAAATATCGGAGAATGTTGGATTGGTGTACATCAGGATATTACAGAAAAAAAAGAATTAGATAGACAAAAAGATGCGTTTATCGGAATAGCCTCTCATGAATTAAAAACACCTATCACTACTCTTTCTGCCTATACACAACTTTTAGAATCAAGAATCAAACACAAAGGTGATACCAAAGATGCTTATCTTCTCCAAAATATTTTATCGCAAACCAATAGGATAACTGCTCTTGTCGACGATTTATTACATGTCAGTAGAATCCAATCAGGAAAGCTGGAACTAACGCTCAAAAAAATTGACCTCAACGAGTTAATAAGAAAAACAATTATAGATTTTCAATACATTAATGCTTCCCATGAAATCATAGAAAAAGGTAGTATACAAGCAAAAGTTTTGGCTGATGAGAATAGAATACGGCAAGTACTGATAAATTTTCTTACCAATGCTATAAAATATTCTCCGAAAGCCGATAAGATTATTATTCATCTCACCTCTGAAAAAAATAATGCATTAATTGGGGTCCAAGATTTTGGCTTGGGAATTACTAAAGAAGACATACCTCATCTATTTACCAGATTTTATAGAAGCAAAGAAAAATCTGAAAGGAATGTTTCAGGTTTTGGATTGGGTTTATATATTTCAAGTGAAATTATAAAAAAACACAGAGGGAAAATTTGGGTGGAAAGTGAGGAAGGAAAGGGCAGCACTTTTTATTTTTCTCTTCCACTAAATGCTAAAAATTAATCCTCTCAGCATCTCTTCGAAGCTATTTACGCACCTCCATTGACTACGATGTAAAAACTTGCGATTATAGATAGAGATGAAGAATTCACAAAAGAAAAAAAAGGGAAATGATAATTCATTGGCCATTACACTTGGAATAATTTTTGCGCTTATAATTCTTCCAATAACTGTTGTTGTGCTGCAACATCAGCAACAAACTACGCAACTAGCAGCTAGTACTCAACCACAGCCATCAGGCCCTACCGGCTCCTGGAATCTAGTTTGGGATGATGAATTTAATGATGCCCCCGGAATGTCAGGACCTACAAACGGACTGGAAAAAAGTAAATGGAATTCCGGTTGGCAAAGCGGACCCGCTACTCCTGGAAATGGTGACACAACAGCAATTACAGCTCCAGTCCAATCACAGGAATCAGAATATTATGGACCTGCAGGTATTATTTTCCCCAGTGACAATAGTGTGCATTTACGCTTACAGAAAGGCATTGATAATGGCGGCTCCTATGGTGGGAAATCGATCGAATCCGGCATGATTAGTACTGCCGGGCTTATGGCATTAAATCCCGCAAATGTATCTGTCTCATCATCTTTGCAGCCATATACCATAAATGGGACCTCAATTGTAGAAATCCGGGCACGAATTCCCGGACCCAATGCAGATGCGGGAGAATACTGGCCTGGTTGGTGGATGACCAATGCAGGGAATTATAGTAATGGTTCCTCATGGCCGGGCGGTACAAAATATTCAGAGGAAATTGATCTTGCTGAATGGTATGAAACCGGCTCACTCGGCTCAAACGGAAAATTTCATTATCATGCCAACTCTGAGTATGGTGGCATGTCAAGTTTACCTGGTTCAATGCAAAATACAGATGTTTCACTTGCCTATCATACCTATACATATGAATTTAACCCTACTCAAACGTTATTGTGGGTAGATGGTATGCCAGTAACAGGGGTCAGCCCAACTACAGCACAGACGCAGGCACAATGGAAATATCCTCAATATCTTATGCTCACATTTCAAGCATATGCAAATCCCAAATATCCAAGCTCTGCCACCGGACAGCCCAGTGATATGATGATTGATTATGTTCGTGTATTTCAACAATGTTCATCTTCCTGTTCACCAACAGTTTCAGTTCCTTCAGGCACTGTACCGAATCCAACTTTTGGCACAATTGGTGATTGTAATTCAAATAACACTTGTCCAACAAATACTCCAACTAACGCACAAACAACACAGACACCCACTATCTCAATAACTACATCTCCTGCGGTATCAACTATTCCTTCCTTAGAACCAAGTGCGACACTAAGTACCTTCCCAACACTTGCTCCTATAAATAATCCAGGCAAGGGAAATGGTAATTTCCTCAATCTCTTCCTACAATTCTTGATCCAACTTCTTCAACTTCTTTCGCAACTTTTCGGCACTCCTAAAAAGTAAATTGTAGCGCATAGTTTACTTACGAATGTAGACTTTGTTGTATGGGTTATTTACAATAAATTAGGGAAGAAATGCTAGCAGCAAATAATTTTGAACAAGATAGTACTACGTTGAAGCAAGGGAGTAACAAAGGGAAATTATTACTATTGTGTATATTTGTCGTAATAATTTTTTTTCTTTTTATTACCTACCTACTTCCCACTAACACAAAAAGCAAAAAGAATCTCCAATCGATAAAAACTGCAAACCAAGAATCCACCAGTTCTGTTAGTACTACCACCTACTTAGAAACAAGCGATGCAGTCGAAAAAATAGGAAATGAAACAATATATAAAGAAGAATTAAATTCCGAATATGCTGCTTATCCTACTTCTCAAAGTAAAGCAATTACTAAGCAACTTCTTGCAAAAATTGCACGGGATTCTATAATCCTTCAAGCGGGTAATGCAGAAAAGATAATTAAATTAGATTCAAGTGTATTCAATTCACCCAATGTTGAATATAAAAAACGCATTCAGCTGGTTAATACTGTCGAAAAAACAATTTCAGCAAAAACAAATACGATTTCAGGCAGCTTTATAGCAATATGGTTCGATAATACCTCTCCCGGACCAGCCGGATATACGAAGGGCAAACAAATTGCATTTGCCGCAATATCACCCCTGTATAACCAGGTTAAAAATAAAAAAATTACAATGGATCAAGCAGCACAAGCTATTAAAAATAATGCACAATTGGCACAAGCTGATCCACAATATAAAGCCAATGCAATTTCCCAATTTTCTGCAGGCCCATCAGATAAGATAACCTTTAATCCGACTTTTGATGCTATGATACGGTCACTTACACCTGGCCACATAACGCAGCTGTATCTTGGAAAAGATACTGATGCAAGCGGTAAAACATTGGATGCTGTATATATGTTTGCTCAAGTTATTAAGAAATCAACTACTGGTCAAAATGAAAATTTCGATCAATGGTATAACCAACAAAAACAACAGTATGAGATTACAATTTATTAAACCAGTTTTACTTTTTTCTGTTTTTTCACTGTTTTATTTTCTACCTGTGACAAAAGCCGAAGCTCATGCTCCGAATGTAACAGGCCAAGTGCTCACTGCAGATACTAATGCACCAGTAGCAGGAGTATGGGTGAAATGGACAGATGAGTGGGATCAATACAGAATTGCACAAACTGATGCGAATGGTGTTTTCTTTTTTGGAAGTCTTGGGGATTTGGATACGACACAGATTCAAAACCTTGAGAATACCTATGTAGATGCAACAAATGATGGAAAAAATGATACCCCTTTATTGTCTGATATAGACCAGGCAGATGTTGCAAGTCACTTTTCCTGCGGAGATAATCCTCACACCTTTACTGTCATTCCTCAAAACGGAACAAATGGCGATTTTTCAACAATAAATGGTGTAATTTTAAATAATGGTAATGACACAGTAAAAATAGGAACAATTATTTTTACTACATCAACATACTACATTTCTGGAAATGTTTTTACCGACACCAATAAAAATGGTCTCATAGATACTGGTGAAGTTAACTACCAAAATCCTTTTGCTCTTTCTATCAGTCCTAGCGGTGGTACCATAATTACGAAGAGTGATGGTTCATATACTATCAGCAATTTGCAGCCCGGAACATATACTATTAGTTATTCTTCATTACCTCCTGATTATTACATAACATCACCAATAAATGGACCCCCACCATCTTTTACCGTAACGGTGGGTACCGGCAATTGCAATACGAATGGAGCACCAGGTGCATCATGTAAATGATTGCCTAAAACTGTATGAAAAAAAAGTCTTTATTACTAACATTTTCTGTAATTTTACTTATAACGTTACAAAATCCTCTATTTGTTAATGCATTTACCATTTCAGGTAAAATTACAGTTCAGGGGGATGGCAGTGCGGCAAATATTCCTATTACCGTCGGTGGTTCTTCAGGAACAACTACGGATGTTAATGGCAATTATTCAGTTAGCAATCTTCCGGACGGAATATATAGTGTAGGTGTTGGTGAAGTTACTGATTTATATAATATAGTCTCAGGATCGGATCCAACTCTTATTACTCTTGGACCAGATGCTACCGTTGATTATACCTTAACCCCCAGTTTTACCTCGGCTACTGGTACTGTCTTTAATGACAGCAGTAATAATAACGGCATTCAAGATGCTGGAGAAGCAGGTGTTCCAAATGTTCTGATTACTTATTCGCGTCCTTTTGTGCCAACTACCAGTACAACAACTGATTTTAACGGACATTATTCTCTCTATGTTCTCAATGTCGGTTGCGGTGGCACGCTAAAGATCTCTACACCCGATGGCTTCACTAATACAACACCAATTTCTGACAATTTGGATTGTAGTGGGATAGCCGGGTCAGGTCATAATTTTGGTATATCGACTACACAACCAAAACCTCCATCAAATAATGGAGGAAATATTATCAATTTAAATTTTGGTATTTCAAATACTTTTCCCTGGATGCAAATAACTTGTGGAGATATACGCGATGACAATGGAATTACGGATTTATTACCTCAGAATATGCGAGCACTTATCACCGATTCAACATGTGATGCACCGGGAATTTCCTATACAGGAGACACAGATGGTAATTTTGGACATGGTCAAAATTCTTCTACCAATCAAGGCTCAGGGGGATCCTCATATCCAGAAGTGTTCTCATTATTGCAACAGCTAAATACTTCGTATACCTCGCTTCTTTCCAAAGCTCAAAATGCCGATATTACTCCTATCGATTTAGCAACTGTATGTGTCTTATCAAATTGTTCGCTTCCGAATAATTTACCACACGGCCTTTATCTGGCAAATGGTGATGTCAATTTAAATACGGTTACTTTCCAAAACAATAATAATTATGTTTTCCTCATCAATGGAAATTTGGATATCAGAGGAGATATTACTATCCCAAACAATCCGAACGCTTCTACAGCTTTGTTTAGTACTTCAAAAAACATCCTTGTTGATGCATCAGTCGGATCTGCCGCAAACATTGCAACAGAAAATCTTGACGGTTGGTTCATTGCAGGGCAGAATTTTATCGTTGGTTCACAAGGTACTTGTAATGATCTGAGACTTAATATCGGTGGTACTGTAGTAGTCAATGCTTTGGGTGGTGGTGGTGTTTTCCACAATAATCGGGATCTTTGCGGTAATGATCTCACCAATCCTACTATTTCTTTTACTCAGCGACTTGATATGATCCTTAATGCTCCACAATTTTTAAAGAATGAACAGACTATTTCTCAAGAACTTGCACCTTAAAAAGAGTCATTAATGTACTATCTTTCATTGAAAACGTTTATAAACCATAAAAAATATTTTTCTATCTTTACTCTCCTCGGCGTAATTATTTACTTCCCCATTTTTTTAAATGGTTTTGTTTGGGATGATTTTCCTTTTATTATTGATAATTCTCAAATACACCATTTTAATTTGTTCTCATTATTTAGTCCTAGCTTATTTAATAACGGTAATTTCTATCGTCCTATTCCGGCAGTATATTTTTCATTACTTTACTCACTTTTTGGAACACATGCATTTTTTTATCATTTTATACAATTGTCCCTTCATATTCTATGCGTCTCTATTTTTTTTATATATCTTTGCACTTTTTTTAGCAAAAATATTTCTTTTTTTATTGCACTTATTTTTCTAGTGAGTCCGATCAATGTTGAATCAGTGGCGTTTATTGGTGCAACACAAAGTGAACTATATTTCCTCCCAGGAATTATCTCTTTACTAATAGCACAAAAAAAAGATATTTCTAATAAAAGGTTTTTCTTAATTTTTGGATTGCTTTTTATATCAGCTCTAACAAAAGAAACAGGTATTCTTTTTTTTCTTCTAGTACTTTTATACCGTTATCTTTTTAAACTTGGCCGTATAAAAGATTTTCTCTATGGAAGTGTTGTAACTGCACTGTGGTATATACTTTTTAGAGTTGTAGTAGGAAGTGTAAAATTTTCTATTGGACCTACTGCAACATCTACATGGTTACATGATTTTATCAATATCCCACCAATAATCTTTTATTATTTAAAAACTTTTCTATTCCCAATGGACCTGGCAGTCTGGCAGGAATGGTCTTATGCAAACATTACTTATCAACATTTTATCCTACCATTTCTTGTATGTTTGTTATTCGTGACAGTTTCATTTTGGTTTGGTTATTACCTATCAAAAAAAACAAAGAAATCATCAATAAGCCAGAAACGTCATAAACAATACCTCTTCTTTTCTTTTTGGTTTCTTATTGGAATGGGTATTCTCATCCATATTTTTCCGCTTGATATGACAGTTGCTGATAGGTGGTTTTATTTTCCTTTGGTAGGTATTTTGGGTATGTTGGGAGTTGCTATTCAAGAAGTTGCACCCATTGTTAAAAAACAAAAAAATGCTTTTTTGAGTGTTGCTGTAATTATCATCTTACTTTTTTCGCTCAGAACATGTATCAGAAATTTTGACTATAAAGATAATAAAACGTTATATGCACATGACACAAAAAACCAAATGGATGATATGGTGTTAATGGATGCATATTTTCAAATATTACTGAAGGAAAACAAAAAAGACGTCGCAAAACAATATTTACAGAGAGTCTTGTCTAATGACAAAAATTCAATCGACATGAAAAAAGAAGCGCTCAATGATTTACGAATTTTAGAAAATAAAAGAGTACAAAACATTCGTAGCACTAAGCTCTTTAATGAGTAACAGTCGGATAAGGAGTTGGAAGTGCGGGAGAAACACTTTGCCAACTATTTGTCAAATTTTGATTGCCTGATTTACTCGATGATGCATTAACATTTCCTAACAGAGTAAGAAGAATAAACGGTGCGACAATAAGAATCAATAATATCACTTCAAATTTAGACTTTCTTTTATCTTCGATTACCTCTTTTACGATTTCATCATTTTTTTGTTTAATAACTTTCTTTTTCACCATATACTAATCATTCCTAAAAGTAAGCAATCTGTCAAGCAATTTAATTCAACTGGTAAATCAGCTCAATTGAGGATAGTGACACTTTTTCCATTTTTTCCCGCTGCCGCACCAGCAGGGGTCGTTGCGGCTGAGTTTTGTTTTTGCAGAAGATGCAGGCTTTGTACTTTCGGAAACTTCGCTTGCAGGAGTATTCGTTACCATTTTCTGAGGAGTTGCAACAGGAACTGCTTCTGGATGAGCCGGTCCTGAATGAACAGTGCCGTCTGCATGTGTATGTGTTTCACTTACTCCGGGTGCCTGCTGCTGTACCTGTACTTTGTAAATTCGGTGCACAATTTCATCATCAACTGCAAAAATGAGTTGTTCAAACATCCTGAAAGCTTCATTTTTATATTCTACCAGCGGGTCACGCTGTGCATATCCCCGAAGCCCGATTCCTCCACGCAAATTGTCTATCGCGTCCAGATGATTGGTCCAGAGATTATCAATAACTGACAGCATAATAAATTTCTCAACATCCCGCATCACCTTTGCGCCAAGTTGTTCTTCGCGCTTATCATATAAATCATCGGCTATCTTTGTCAAAAATGATATTTTTTCATCAGCATCATGCTGTTGTTCAAGTTGCTTGGTAAGCTGGGCTTTTGAAGCATCATCAAAGGGAATAATAGTATTAAATGCATCGGTGATTTCTTCATTGAGCGAGCTACTTGAAAGAGATTGATTGGCGATAGCAAGTTCGATAAGACTTGCAACAGATGCATGAATTTTTTCTCGTACAGTTTCTTTTAGCGTACTATCTTCATCAACAGAGCTTTCAAGAATTTTACGCCTGCGTCCGTATATGATTTCACGCTGTTTATTGAGTACATCATCATATTCCACCAAATGCTTTCGAGTATCAAAATTAAAACCTTCAACTTTTACCTGTGCGTTCTCAATAGACCTGGTAACCAATTGATGTTCAAGGGGCACATCTTCCGGCATATTAAATCGCGTCATCATACCAGCGATCCTATCTCCACCAAAAAGTCGCATAATCTCATCATCCAATGCGACATAAAATCGTGACGCACCTGGATCTCCCTGACGACCGGAACGACCACGAAGCTGATTGTCGATGCGGCGGGATTCATGCCGCTCGGTACCAATGACGTATAAGCCTCCAAAATCCAACACTTCAGCATGTTCCTTCTGCCACTTTTTAAATTCCGGTGAATCTTTTTTGACCGTACCGTCTTCATTTTTCGGTGTCTCACCCCCAAGAACAATATCAACACCACGGCCTGCCATGTTGGTGGCAACAGTAACGGCACCTTTTTTACCAGCGTTAGCAATAATTTCAGCTTCACGTAAATGATTTTTTGCATTCAAAACTTCGTGTGGAATTTTTCGACGACGCAAGAGCTCTGCAATAATTTCATTTTTATCAATTGACGTTGTACCAACCAGTACTGGTTGGCCTTTTTTATGTGCTTCTTCAATAGAATTAACAACTGCAGTATACTTCGCACGGGAAGTCTTATAGACAGCGTCCGGATGATCAAGACGTTTGACCTCCCGATATGTCGGAATAACAATAACATCAAGCTTGTAAATCTTTCTAAATTCTTCAGCCTCGGTCACAGCAGTTCCAGTCATACCTGAAAGATGCTCATACATACGGAAATAATTCTGCAAGGAAACCGTTGCCAGCGTTCGTGATTCACGTTGAATCGGCACGCCTTCTTTTGCCTCAATTGCCTGATGTAAACCTTCGGATAATCGGCGGCCTTCAAGAAGCCTTCCGGTAAATTCATCAACGAGGATCACTTGATTGTCTTTGACGATATAATCTTTTTCGCGGTGGAATAAAGCGCGGGCTTTGAGCGCTGCTTCCAGATGATACACTGTATCAAAATCTTTTTCATAAATATCTTTAATGCCATACAATTTCTCAACTTTACCAATTCCATGATCTGTCAAATGAGCTGTACGAAACTTTTCATCGATTTTATAGTCAGTATCAGGTGATAATTTATCAACGACTTTGGCATACTCATAATATTTTGCAGACGGCGATTCATCAGGGGCGGAAATAATATGCGGTGTGCGGGCTTCATCAATGAGAACAGAATCAACCTCGTCAACGATCGCAAAATAATATCCGCGCTGGACAAGTTGCGTAAGATCCTGTGCCATATTATCGCGGAGATAATCAAAACCAAATTCTGAATTAATGCCATAGGTAACATCAGCATCATAAGCTTCTTTACGACTTATTGGTTTAAGGTGGAGCAAACGATAATCTGTCGCATCATTATTCGTAAATTCCGGGTCATAAATAAAAGATTGCTCATTAATCATCGCAGCAACCTTTACGCCAAGCATATGAAAAACCGGTCCCATCCATCCCGCATCACGTCGCGCGAGGTAATCATTTACTGTCACCAAATGTGACCCTTTACCTGTCAAACTATGTAAATATAAAGCTGAAACAGCCGTCAATGTCTTACCTTCTCCCGTTTTTTGCTCTGCAATTTTGCCTTGTGCAAGGGTAATTCCACCCATCATCTGGGTATCAAACTGCCGCAGTCCTAGTGTACGGCGGGATGCTTCACGAACAAGCGCAAATGCCTCAGGCAATAAATCCATTAATTTCTCACCGTCTTTCAGCCTATCTCGTAACTGTTGTGTTTTTTTGGCAAAATCTTTATCTTTTAATTTTTTAACGGAGTCTTCCTGAGCATTTATTTTTTCAACTATTGGAATAAGCGCATTAACTTCTCTTTTATTGGGATCGAAGAATTTATTGATGAGACCTAACATAAGTACTTTATCTTACCACAATCTAGCTTCAAAATAAACAGTTCCACAGATAATACAATCTCAACCTTAAATAAGGCTTGCAGTTGAGGACAATAAAACCCGCTTTATAGAAAAGCGAAAAAAGTCGTGGGCAGGATTACGACACCTAAACAGTAACTTTTCTTACTTCTTTTTTACTACTTTTTTGACTGCTTTCTTTACTGTCTTTTTAACTGCCACTGTTTTTTTCAATACAGGTTTCTTAGCAGTTGATTTTTTAACTGCGGGTTTCTTTGCGACAGTCTTCTTTGCAGTAGAAGCTTTTTTCTTTACTGGCATATCCAATCACCTCCTCCCGTCTTGCTAATAATATAATAGTGAACAATATTATTTGTCAATAAAATTTTCAGCTTCAATAGTGGCAATTTGGATTGCTAATGCAGGCTAATTTAATAAAGGGAGATGAATATTATCTTTGGGATTTAATGACGTCTTTGCCAATATACTTTCTCAAAACTTCAGGGATAATCACAGATCCATCTTCCTGTTGGAAATTCTCAAGGATTGCGACAATTGGCCGGTTCATAGAAAAAGCTGTCCCATTAAGAACCTGTAAATATTTTCTTTCCGGCCCATCCTGATATTTCATATTAAGCCGTCGGGATTGAAAATCTGTCACTGTTGATGTTGAGGTCACTTCTTTATACGCATTTTGAGATGGAATCCACGCTTCAATATCATACTTTCTTGCAGCGTTGAAACCCAAATCGCCAGTGCAGATTCTGACAACTTGGTAAGGTATACCTAATTCCTGAAAAAATTTCTCTTCCAAAGAAAGCATATATTCATGCTCGCGATCATCATCCCCAACAGCCACAAAAGATACCATCTCAACTTTATTAAATTGATGCACCCGCCAGATGCCTCGTGTATCTTTACCATAACTTCCCGCTTCTCTGCGGAAACTGGATGAAAAGGCAACATATCGTCTGGGCAAATCTTCTTTTTTGAGAACATCATTCATGTGGAGTGGAACAACAGATTGTTCGGCAGTTCCGACTAAATACAAATCATCTTTATCTATGGAAAAAATATTTTCAGCCTCACCCATTGCCGTATAGCCAAGACCTTCCATGATTTCTTTTTTGATAAGAACTGGTGGAGTCACAGGAATGAATCCTTCCTTGAGCAACACATCGTATGCATATTGCCGAAGTGCCATCTCAAGAAGTGCTCCGTCTCCTTTAAGATAATCAAACCGGGCACCACTGACAAGCGCTGCTTGTTTGACGTCGATAATGCCTAGATTTTCTCCCAATTCGAGATGATCTTTTACGGTAAAAGAAAACTTTTTTGGCTCACCGACAGTCTTAATCACTTCATTCTCTGATTCATCCTTACCAACTTTCACATCAGATTTTGAAGGATTTGGAATACTTTGTAGCAATGAATCTAATTCTACTGAAACTACACGCAATGCTTCCTCTTTTTTGTCCAATTCTTCCTTCAACTTTTTCCCCTTTTCAACTTGCTCTGGTGATGGTTTACCGGTGATGCCCTTGACATGTGCATTTCGTTCTTCGCGAATACGTTGCACTTCTTTTTGGAGATCAAGAACTTGTTTGTCTAATTTTAAAACGAGGTCTATATCAACTGATACACCTTTTGCTAATGCAGCTTTCTGAATTTCTTTCGGCTTTTCCCGGATAAGGTTTATATCTAACATATGAATTCTGTATTTAGTATAAAACAAAACCTAACTACTAGCTACTAAATACTAATTTCTTTTTAGAGGCGGGCTTCTTTTTTGCCCCGGATGATTTCTTAGCTTTTACAGCTGGCTTGGATTCTTTTTTCTGTTCTGCTTTTTTTACTTTAGTTTTAGATGCCGCTGGAGCAATTTTATCTGAAGCTTTTTGCTTGGAAAGTGATGACTTCAAATGCGCTGCTTTGTTTTTACTCAAAATATTCTTTTTTGCGGCTTTATCAACAGCACTGAATGCTTTACTTACAGCCTCAGGAGAACTCTTTTCTTTAGCTTTTTTGACCATACTCTTGTATGTATCTTTTATTTTTTTGTTTTTTATGGTACGCTTTTTATCCTGCTTTAGCTTTTTCTTTGCGTGTTTTAGTATTGGCATTTTGTAATTTTAGCATGATATACTTAAAAAAACAATACAAAGTCATCAATTTGGCTTTAACAATGTAACAGTTGATTACTCTTCCTACTGTACACTCGTATGGCGAACTCTTTTTTGTCTAAAAGTCTTGATCTCTTGACCCGCCGTCAGACCAACATCCTCTCGGCGGCTTTTGTCATCATGGTCACTGTAATCCTTTCTCAGGTACTCGGCTTGATCCGTCAACGTCTGCTAGTGGGTATTTTTGGTGCCTCCAATATGCTCGGGATTTATCTCTATTCCACGCAACTGCCAAACACTATTTTTCAGCTCACTATTGCAGCGGCACTTTCATCGGCTTTTATTCCTGTTTTTTCAGATTATTTGGCAAAAGGCCGGGAAAAAGAAGCGCATAAGATGGCATCTACTCTTTTATTTTTAGGTCTTTCACTTTTTGTCGTGCTCTCAATAATTCTGGTTATTTTTGCACCGCAAATTCTTCAAATTTTCAATCTCGGCTCCAACTTTACTCCAAAGCAAATGGATCTGATGGCAAACCTTATGCGCATCATAATCGCCGGACAAATTCTCTTCATCGTTGCCACATTTTTTACTGCTTTATTGCAATCATACAATCATTTTTTTGTCCCAGGAATTGCAGCCGCTTTATACAATCTTGGTATCATAATTGGAGTAATTGTTCTTTCACCAGTTGTAGGAATTTATTCAGCGGCAATTGGTGTCGTGATCGGAAGTCTTATTTTTATTGTGGTCCAAATTCCGCTTGCTCGGCAAGTCGGATTTCATTTCACTCCTGATTTTTCTTATATCCAATCAGAAGGAGTTAAGAAAATCGGCAAACTCATGTGGCCACGAACACTTTCTGTTATTATTTTCCAATTAGGAACGCTTACTGTTGCTTCGTTTATCTCTTTTCTTAGCAATCCCGGACGTATGAATGTTATTTTTGATTTTGCTCAGACGCTCGCTTTTGCACCAGTCGCGCTTTTTGGACAAACCATTGCTCAAGCTGCATTCCCCGTACTCTCACGGGAAAAGGACAGACCCGCAGAATTCAGATCAACATTTATTAATAGTTTCAATCAAATGCTCTATCTAGTTCTTCCTGTCTCAGTTCTTTTTCTTGTCCTTAGAATCCCGCTTGTGCGATTGGTTTTTGGAGCAAGCAAATTTGACTGGCCAGCAACAGTCGCAACAGGAGAAACTCTGGCACTTTTTAGTATCTCAATCTTTTCTCAAGCACTGATTACCTTGGTTTTGCGGGCTTTTTATGCTCTACATGACACAAGAATACCGTTAATCATCGGCGGCATTTCAACCGCAATTCTTATCTTCTTCGGATATTTATTTATCATCGTCATGCATATGAATGTCCAAAGTCTCGGACTTGCCTTTTCTATCGCGAGTCTTATTCAGTTGATAGTTCTCTTTTTATTGTTGGAGAATAGAGTGGGAGGTTTTGGTAAATCAGCACTCCTTCCATCATGGACCAAAATTTTTATCTCATCTGTGCTAACAGGTTTTGCCCTCTACATCCCTATTAAGCTGTTGGATCAATTAGTCTTTGATACTACAAGAACAGTCAATTTGATAGTCCTGACGGGCATTTCAAGCCTTCTGGGACTATCTCTCTATCTTTTCCTGACATGGTTCTTTGATGTAAAAGAAGCAAAAGCGTATGTACTGATGTTCAAAAAAGCTGGCAACTGGCAAGAAATCCTCAAGAAGTCCCAAGAACTCCTCGGGGCTGGCAAATCCACCTCAGCATGATTATCGCCCGGATCTTGATGTTTGAGCTGTCCATCTAGCTAGGTTAATAAACCTAGGAGGGAAAAATACGACTGTTTCGATGGATTTTTTCACCAGTCGTACGCCTTCCGCTAACTCACCATTATTAGATGCTCTCATTATTGGAAGTACTGATACGGGAGTAACTGTGCCACGGCGGATTATACCGACACTATCATCAATACCTGTCCACTCTACTCCAAATCCCTTGGGCCCTCGTCCAACTTGATATTCATGAGGATAATTCTCGTTAGGTGGTTCACCAAATGCTTCCGGACCTTCACCATGTAAATCGGCAATAACCATCATATCTACTCGGCCGATACGGGATTGCCAATCTGTAGTTGATACTCCATTTCGCATACCGGCTCTTTCCATGTCCTTCCATGACAAACCAGTAGATTTATCTTTATACATGTCAGGAGAAATTGGCATATCCGTATTATATGCATACTAAACTAGAATGCAAGAGTTTTTCTAATTCACAAAAAACCCGCCTTTCAGCGGGTAAAACTTTTAATTTTGCACTTAGAACGTTTAAATTTTAATACATTCCACCCATTCCACCCGGCATGCCTCCTGGCATTCCGCCTCCTGGGGTTTCTTTTTCTGGGAGATCAGCGATGAGACATTCTGTGGTGAGGACCATTGTTCCCACACTAGCTGCATTTTGTACTGCTGTTCTTGTGACTTTTGCTGGATCAACAATTCCTGCTTTTACCATAGAATCAAATTTGCCGGTAATTGCGTTAAATCCAAAATCTGTATTAGCTTTCTTTGTAGAGCCTTTTTCTTGTTCTTCAATTGATTTGATAACCCATCCATCATCTTCACCGGCATTCTTAACGATCCATCGGATCGGCTGTTCAAGAGCAGTGTAAAGGATATCCACACCCAGTTTTTGATCTTCAATAGTCAATTTTTCTTTCAAAGCCGGAAGTACCTGTCGAGCTTTCAACAGTGTTACTCCACCACCTGGGACAATTCCTTCTTCAAGAGCTGCTTTGGTCGCGGCAACAGCGTCATTGACGCGTTCCTTTTTCTCTTTCATTTCAACTTCGGTTGCTGCGCCAACATTAATAACAGCAACTCCGCCTGCTAATTTAGCAAGTCTTTCCTGCAATTTCTCACGATCAAAATCAGATGTTGTTGTTTCGATTGCTCCTCTGATTTGTGCAATTCTTTTTGCTAGTGCTTTCTTATCACCTTTGCCGCCAATGATTCTGGTGTTTTCTTTATCAGCCCAAACTTTATCAGCTCTTCCGCAGTCATCAACGGTGACACTTTCAAGGGTTCGTCCGGTATCTTCAGAAATAACTGTACCACCGGTAAGAATAGCGATATCTTCAAGCATTTCTTTGCGTCTGTCACCAAATCCTGGAGCTTTGATCGCAACTGAGTTAAATGTGCCTTTCAAACGATTAACGATAAGTGCAGCGAGTGCTTCACCTTCGATATCATCAGCGATGATGACAAAATTCTTGGTAACTTTGACAAGATTTTCAAGGAAAGGAAGGAATTCATTGAGTGCTGAGATCTTTTTGTCAGTAATCAGGATGTATGGATCTTCAATTTCAGCTTCCATTTTATCGGTATTGGTTGCAAAGTATGCACTGACATAACCTTTGTCAAATTCCATACCTTCTTTATAGACAACTTCCATTTCAAGTCCGCGTCCCTCTTCAACAGTGACAACACCGTCTTTACCGACTTTGGTAAGTGCTTGCGCAATCATAGAACCGATATTTTCGTCTTGTGCAGAAATTGTAGCAACTCGGACAACATCTTCATCCTTAACAGGACGTGCCATTTTCTTAACTTCTGCAATAACCTCTGCGACAGCTTTATTGATACCTTCACGAAGAATCATCGGATTAGCACCAGCGGTAACATGCTTCATACCATAATTAACGATAGCTTGAGCAAGAACAGTTGCTGTGGTTGTACCATCTCCTGCATTATCATTTGTCTTGCTTGCAGCTTCTTTTGCAAGCTGTACGCCCATATTTTCAAATGGATCTTGAAGTTCAATTTCTTTTGCGACGGTGACACCATCGTGGACAACTGTTGGTGCTCCCCATTTCTTTTCAAGTGCAACGTTGCGGCCTTTTGGACCAAGTGTAGTAATAACAGCTTTTGCCAATGTATTTACACCCTTTACGAGTGATTGTCGTGCTTCTTCTCCGAATTGTAATTGTTTTGCCATAATTTCTCCTTAACTAACGATCGCAAGTATATCATCTTGCTTGACTATTTTCCACTCTTCATTTCCGACTTTGACTTCATTACCGCCCCATTTGGTGAAATATACTTTATCGCCAACTTTGACGACCATTTTATCAACCTCACCATGAGGATGAACCTTGCCTGTTCCAACTGCCATCACTTCACCGATTTGTGGTTTTTCTTTAACATTTTCCGGAAGATAAATTCCAGATGCAGTTTGTGTTTCCGCGTCAAGCGGTCTAATTAAGACGTTGTCGAAGAGTGGTTGAATTGTAGACTTTGATTTGGTTGCCATAACAATATAAATTAATGTTGAGTTATCACTCAGTGTTTGAGTATGCTAAAGTATAAAATAGAAACTCCCCCTTGTCAAGCCCCTTTTATGAAGTACTTACTTTTACTACCTCTGAAACAGAAAAAACTTCTGATACAGGTAACTGGGCTTATCTATTGACACAACCATTATGATTCTATACGATAAAATTACCGTTCACTTTGGAACGGCTGTTTCTGTATGAATTTTAACGGTAAAAAATTGTTCTTAATCGGTTTTATCGTTGTCCTCCTTGTCGGTATACCTTTAACTATTTATTTAGTACAACAGCAAACCAATACCAAACAACAGGCTGCTGCTTCAACAAATCTCGCATTCAGTCCTGATTCATCATCGGCATCTCCAATTTCCAAAAATGTAGGAGATTCGATACCACTTGATATTTCAGTTGATCCAGGAAAAAATCTGGTTTCATTTGTAAAGCTTGAAATTCAATATGATCCAACCGTCCTGGCAACCGCATCCGCTGATGCATTTAAGCCCAACACCACTGCTTTCCCATCTGTTCTTGAAGGACCTATTTATTCACCAGGTAAAATTGCCGTTACCCTTTCAGTAGGACCTGATCCTACAAAAGCAATTCAGCAAAAAGTCACTGCAGCGACCATTAACTTTACAGCTTTGAAATCAACGCCGCCTGGTACACCAACCCTGGTTAGTTATACAAGTAACACACAAGTTCTTTCAATCGGTTCAAGTGATCAGGCAAGTGAAAATGTTCTTTCAAGTGCCTCACCCGCGACTATTACCATTGGCGGATCAAGCACCATTCCATCGGGAACGCCAACACCTACAGTTGAAGTTTCTGTATCTCCTACGCAAGCACCTACAGAAGCGCCATCTGACACGCCAACTGAAGCTCCAACACCAACCTTATCTGAAACTCCTACTCCAACACTTAGCGGGACACCGTCTGCTAATCAAGCACCACAATGTAGCAGTTTGACAGCTGACAGAGCTACAACAGGCGATGCTCCATTCTCAATAACCTTTACCGCAAACGGAAGTGATGCAGACGGTACAATCAGCAAAGTATCATTTAATTATGGGGATGGACAAGTGAGTGATGTCACATCTGCAGGTGGAATTGGTACAGCATCGGTAAATGTTTCATCCTCGCACACATACAATAATCCTGGCACCTATCAGGCAACGGCAATTCTTACTGATAATGGAGGCGGAACAAGTAGTGGAACGACAACAGCTCAATCAGGATCATCCACATCATGCTCACAAACAATTACTGTTAATGCAGCCGGAAGTTCACCGACCAGTGTAGTTGCAGGGAATCCAACACCTACCATGCCTGCAACCGGCTCAACCAGCTTGTCTATCGGCATAGGACTCGGAGCAGCTCTCCTTATCCTTGGCGGAGGATTGTTATTCTTCATCCTCTAAACTATGGCTGGGAATCCACCTACTACCAAAAACGAAGTCTCACAAAGTACCAGGTCCTGGATCACTATTGCATTACTTCTGTGTACTTTTGTAATTCCACTAATAGGCGTCGTTGGAGTATTTGTAATGTGGTTCTGGACGACATGGAAGAAATGGGTAAAAATTCTCATAACAATTCCATTTACCCTCATTCCGCTTAGCATTATTTTCCTTATTTTTTATATTTTTATCGCCCGTCCTTTTCAGTTTGTAGGTGATTCTATGTATCCAACCTTTAAAAACAATGAATATATTATGGCAAATATCCTAGCTGTACGAACAGTTGGCTTAAAAGATGGTGATGTAATAGTTTTTCAGTCACCACTTGATATGGATAAAGACTTAGTCAAACGCGTTATTGGAATCCCGGGTGATACGGTTGAGCTTATTGATGGCTATGTGTATGTTAACGAGAAAAAGCTTGATGAAAGTGCTTATCTTAACAGTGATGTTCGCACGTATGGAGGAGCATTCACAAAAGATCTTCAACCATTTACCATACCGGCAAATAATTATTATGTCTTAGGAGATAATAGGCCGTTTAGTTCTGATTCTCGTGAGTGGGGACTCGTTCCGCATAAAAATATCATCGGTAAAGTGGATTTTTGCTACTGGAATTGTAAGTAGTAAAAGTAAATAATAAATTATGAAAAAAGATATGATAAAAACTATAAATAAAAAACCTGGCAAATTACCTTTTATTCTTAGTATCGTTATCGTTGTATTTTTACTAGGTTATTTTGGAATCTCATTTTTTATCGCTGACACACTTACAACTTCTACCCTTAATCCCACTGATACTGCATCCACATTTGTGGAACCTGATGGAACTGATGTAACTTTTTTGGCAACTGACGGAGTGAAACTACAAGGCTGGTTTTTTAAAAATACCACAACTCACGCAAATAACAGAGTAATTATTGATGTTGCGGGTTTTGGTCAAAATCGAACTGATGATAACTATTATGGATTTGTTCTGGCAAAACAACTTTACTCAGAAGGCTACAGCATATTACTGTATGATCCAAGAGATAGTGGCGCTAATCCTATGAAGCGGGATTTTGGTCAAAACAGAGGGAATGATGTTCTCGGCGCAGTACAATTTCTTGAAAGCAATGGTTTTGCACCCAAGTCTATCGGAATAATTGCAAGCTCACTCGGAGCAGTTGAGACAATGATGGTTGTTGAAAAACTGAATGACGTTGGTCCAATAGTTATTGATAGCGGTATTGCACGAATGGAACCCCTCCTTGAGTTACGAATGGCGAAAGATTATCATATCCCATCACTCTTTTACCCGGGAATTATCTTCATGGTAAAAACTTTTTACCATCAGGATCTGGCAAATCTTAACCCCGTTGATCATGTTAAAAATGTCCCAAATCGTATTTTTCTTTTCCTGGTGGGAGCAAAGGATGATTATGTTCCACCAAGTAACAGTGAAGAATTGCTCCTTGCAGCAAATCACAACAGCAAGCTGATTGCTTTTCCAAATGCGGGACATGCGCATACGTATCGCTCAAATCCTGATCTGTATATGGAAATAGTCAGTGATTTTCTCGATCAACATTTCGCAAAGTAACTTATTTATTATCACTGATCATTGAAAAAAGTGCTTCTTGTGATAACGCAACTTTCCCTGCAGATACCATTCGCTTTTTACCTTTTTTCTGTGCTTCAAGCAATTTATCTTTTCTCGTTCGATCCCCTCCGGACATTTTCGCAAGAACATCTTTTCTGAACGGTGCAACTTCTTCTCGAGCAACGATTTGATTGTTGACCGTTGCCTGTATTATTTGCCGAAATTGTTGACGATCCAACGATTCTTTCAATTTCTCTGCTTTTTCTCGAGCTACATAATTTGCCTCATCTTTGTAAACCAATTCAGAAAGCACATCAATCGGATTGCTGTTTATCATAATTTCTAACTTAACCAAATCTGCAGCCTGATAATCGCTCAATTCATAGTCAATACTCCCATAACCTGCAGTGACGGATTTTATTTCAGCGGCCAAACCCCGGATGAACATCGAATAGGGCATTTCATAGGATAACACAACAAATGCCTCATGGTACTGCATATCAAGAAGCGATCCTTTTTTCTTCTGACATACAGACATCACATTGCCGACATAATCTGCCGGAACATACACATTAAGAAGCATATACGGCTCATACATTTCTTCACCCCTCTGCTCATATAACACCTGCGGCATTGTAAGTAACAAATCTAAACCGAACTCCTGTTTGAGGCGTTCTTTGACAATATCAGCATGCAGCAATCCAAGAAATCCAACCCGGAAACCGCTGCCAAGATACGCGGAATATTCATCGGTGTACGTTAAAGAAGTATCGTTCAAAGACAATTTGCCAAGTGCATCCTTGAGTTCCAGATACTCATCTGATGCGCGGGGATACATTCCGAAAAAAACCATTGATAAGGGAGTTTTATACCCAGGAAGAGGCTCAAATCCGACGGACTGCGTGGCAGCTGAAGTAATTGTGTCCCCCACCCTGCATTGTCTGATATCTTTAATGCCCCCTGCCAGGTAACCAATTTCCCCAGTCGCCAAACCTTCTGTTTCTTTTAAAAAAGGTGTGAAAATACCGGCTTCCACAAGACTCGTTTTTAAACTATTCTGATAAAATTGGATTTGCTGACCTTTTTTCACTTCCCCATCAACAATACGGACATAGGCAATAACTCCCCGATACTCATCATACACAGCGTCAAAAATCAAAGCCCTCAATGGCGCATCAACTTTACCTTTGGGTGGAGGAATTTTCTCAATAATTGTTTCCAAAAGCTTCTGCACATTCTCGCCTGTTTTGGCGGAAATAAACAAAATTTCATCTTTGTCAAAACCAAAATCCACCAGTTCCTTCACAACCACATCGGTTTGTGCATTTGGTAAATCAATTTTATTAAGTACCGGAATCATAACCAGCCCTTCTTTTTTCGCGACTTGATAATGCGCAACTGTTTGGGCTTGAATTCCTTGCGTTGCATCAACCAATAAAACAGCACCTTCACACGCAGCTAACGTTCTTGAGACTTCGTAGGAAAAATCAACATGCCCCGGAGTATCGATCAAATTCAATTGATAATTAGTATCACCTTTTTGATAGTTCATTTTTACTGGTGCTAATTTTATCGTAATACCTCTTTTGCGGCTGATGACATTCTGATCAAGAAATTGTTCCTGCAGCTTATCTTTGGAAATAGTATGAGTAATTTCCAAAAAACGATCCGACAACGTCGACTTCCCATGATCAATATGCGCAATAATCGCAAAATTGCGAATATGACTCTGTTCTTCCATGTGGTTATTTTACCAGAGAACAAGTTTGAAAGCGAACAATGTAACTTTGAGTCTTTGGTATGCGTATTTTTGCAGTGACGAATGCTACCTTGACGCAATCATAACCATAAGTGGTGCCAGTGCAATACCCCGAATATGAAATAACCAAACTATTAGTGGGTCACAAAAAAATATGTATACCAAAGGCTCCCCGCTTATTGCTCAGGTCGCAATATCAATAATAATGTGATAGTATAAGAATCACTTTGTTGCCATGAGTAAGTTTCATATCGCTCTCTTCTCCGTTATCATTGCTGTCTTTTTTGGACTTATTGTTATAACAGAAGAAACCTCCTTGGGCGGTCACAAACCGGTAACCGCGCCGACAATTCCACCAGACGGCAGCACATTTCAAATCATAACCCCTACCGGTCCATCCCACCTCAAACAAATCGCAGCTACCCAAGCACAACAGCAACAACAACAAGGCCAGGATCCCAACTCCCCCGGCTATCAACATGCAGCAAGTGTTATTCAAGGACCAATGGACGCATCAGTCTCAGCAACAATAAAAACTTCGAAAGGGAATATCAATATTATTCTATTTGGAGATATAGCACCCAATACTGTCAAAAACTTTGTCGTAAAGGCAGATACCGGCTATTATAACAATCTAATATTTCACCGAGTTGAAGACTGGGTTATCCAGGGAGGAGACCCTAAAGGAGACGGAACAGGTGGAGGACAAATGGGAGCGGAACAAACACCCAGTAAAGAATTTGTTACCGGATCCGTTGGCGTTGCTCGGGGTCCAAATCCGCAGATTAATAACGACTCGCAATTTTTTATCACCAAATCAGATGCGACCTGGCTCAACGGCCAATACACCAATTTTGGCCTCGTCACAAGTGGGATGAGTGTTGTCAACAATATTGAAAAGGGAGATAAAATCGAAAGTATAACGATTAACCAATAAGCTTTCCTCGTAACTGCTTGTTTCTTACTAACACCATAACCACAAAGGCCCAATTGGCAATAACAAGATAAACGGGAAATAATGCTGTTACGACTGATACAGTACTCAATGCAAAAAGAGCGAAAACATTTTTTAGCCCACCTAAAAAATAAGAAAACGCCATTTCTTCATGGGGCCTATGAAAAGACTTACGAAATGTGGGGATATAGCCAAGTGCATCGGTAATGGTAACAAGTATTATCGAAATCAGTGGTCCTTTTGTAATAATCCATAAGAGAATGGCAACGAAAGATCCAAATAAACAAATCCAGTCAAGGAAAACAATGTCTGAACTGCCATATTTGAATGATAAAATAAAAACAAAAATACAAAACAACGTAGAAAAAGCGTTTACCCACGCACCTGCTCCTGCCCCACCAGCAACCTGTCCAAAAAAAGCAATCCCTGTAAGTAAACTCCACACCAACCAAGAAAACATATGCGGTTTTGTTCGCTTTCTAAAAATATCTCTGAGATAGTATAGGTAACTAACAATGGTAATAATAACCGCAACGATCCCTAAAATCTCTCTGTAACTCATCAGACCAGTATAGCAAAACATTTTTTATACGGATAAATTGCGAAATCGGATGTGAAGTTCTATAATCAGTAATATGCCCAAAAGACGAGCAAGTCGTAAAAAACCTTTAAAACTCAAACTCAAGAAAAAAACAGTCTACAACATTTTCAGTCTGGCCTTCTTCCTCGCCGGAATTCTTATTTTGTTTGCTCTGATAAAACAATCGGATTCAACAGCAATTATTCATTCATGGGCGACAGATAAATTCGGCAGCCTCGCTTTTCTCTTCCCTTTCGCGCTCTTCTTCTTTGGATTTCTTATGATGAGACTGAAAATGTATCTTTCTCAGGTCAATGTCACTGTCGGATTTATGCTCATTTTTATTTCACTTTTGGGACTTACCAGAAGTGGTGTCGTTGGACAGCAAATATTCACTATTCTTGAACAGATAATTACAACGCCTGGTGCAAATCTTGTCTTTATTGGAGGTCTACTTGTCGGTACTATTGTCTTTTTTGATACGTCAATTGATGAAATTATCGAAATGCTTGGAAATATCGGAGACACATTTAGCAGACTTGTTCCACGCAAACTTTTTGCCGGTGACAAATCCGACAAAACGTCACTTGATAAGAGTAAACCGTTAGCTATTAAAGGTGGCGTTCAAGCAAAAGAAGAAATGATCCAACCGCTCAAAGAAAATGCGCCTCCCCCACCACCTCCAAAAAAAGGTGAAAAAGAAATTCTCCCTGATCAACTTGTAAGCAATCTACTTGGTGGGACAACAGCGGGTGTTTGGGAATATCCATCTCCACAATTACTTTCGGATGATCAAACGAAAAAAGCGGACCGTGGAGATGTCAATAAAATCGCATCGACAATTGAGAAGACGTTGCAAAGTTTTGGCGTTGAATCCCGTGTTGCTGAGGCAAATCTCGGACCTGCCGTTACCCAATACGCACTTGAAATCGCGCAAGGCACAAAAGTTTCAAAGATTACCTCTCTTGCTAATGATCTGGCGCTGGCAACAGAAGCACCAACAGGTCAAATTCGTATCGAAGCTCCGATTCCGGGAAGAAATCTCGTCGGACTTGAGATTCCAAACCGTTCACTTGAAGTAGTAAATCTTCGAACAATGCTTACTTCTGCTGCCATGCAAAAGGCAAAGTCCAAACTCACCGTTGCCCTGGGTCTTGATGTTTCAGGAAATCCTTTAGCAATTGATATTGCAAAGATGCCTCATATGCTTGTCGCTGGTACTACCGGATCCGGAAAATCTGTGTTGATTAATGCTTTTATATCATCTCTCTTATTCCGCGCATCTCCTCAAGAAGTAAGACTTATTATGATCGATCCGAAACGTGTTGAATTCACGGTCTACAATGGAATTCCCCATCTGCTCACACCGGTTATTGTTGATCCTCAAAAAATTCTCTCGGCACTCAAATGGGCAATGGCAGAAATGGATAAAAGATACAAGCTCTTTGCCGAACGAGGAGTTCGAAACATTGATTCATACAATGAACTTTCCGGATTTCAAGCATTACCATATATTGTTATTGTTATCGATGAGTTGGCAGATCTTATGATGTTTGCGCCGGTTGAAGTTGAAGACGCCATTGCTCGTATTGCGCAGATGGCTCGTGCGACGGGAATTCATCTAGTTATCGCGACTCAGCGGCCATCTGTTAATGTTATTACGGGTCTTATTAAAGCAAATATTCCTTGCCGCATTGCATTTAACGTATCTTCTATGGTTGACTCGCGTGTTATACTTGATAGCGCAGGTGCAGAAAAACTGCTCGGACGGGGAGATATGTTATATATCCCGCCTGATCAGGCAAAACCAACTCGTATTCAAGGTGCATATGTTTCAGAAAAAGAGATAAAGAAGCTCGTTGATTTTCTTAAATCCCGAAACTACCCTGTTGAATATACTGAAGAAGTTACCAATCAACCGTTGCCGCTTAAAAAAGGCGCGATGGGTTCTGGAGGAGACGGCAAAGATGGCGAGATTGAAGAAGCAATCAGATTGGTATGCCAATTTAATACTGCCTCTGCATCATTCTTACAGCGAAAAATGTCAATTGGCTATGCTAAAGCAGCGAGAATTCTGGATCAGTTGGAGGAAATGGGAATTGTCGGACCTGCCGAAGGAGCAAAACCGAGAGATGTACTTGTTCGCAATGCAGAAGAATTCTTAGCCAGTCAACAGGAGGGAGTCTAGCCCAAACTACCAACTACAAGCTGCAAACTACAAAATTATGGTAAGACTTGGTCATCTTTTACATCAAAAAAGACTACAACGCAAACAAACCCTGGATGAAGTCGCTAAAGTGATAAAGATAAAACCGCAATTCCTTGCGGCAATTGAACGCGGCGAGTATAACAAACTTCCTTCCCCTGCTTATGCTCAGGGATTTGTGAGAAATTACGCAACATTTCTCGGCTTTTCAAAAGCTGAAACGACGATGCTTTTCAAACGGGAATTCGATGTTGCCCGTGCTATGAAAGTGCTTCCCGATTCGATGATACAAACCAAAGAATATCCCATCAAAAGACTTCGTATTCAGCAACCTGTGATAATCTTTGTTCTCTTTTTACTAATTGTCTTTGGATACCTTTTCTTCCAATACCGCGCAGCTTTTCTTCCTCCCTCATTAGCGATAAGCGCCCCAAATGATGGAAGCAAGACAGCTCAAACACTCATCGTTACAGGTAAAGCTGATAGCAACGCCACTGTAACTGTCAATGGACAGCCGGCATCAGTTGCAAACGATGGTACTTTTCAAAAAGCAATCACCCTTTTCCCGGGTGGCTCAACAATAACAATCAAAGCTACCAATCGCTTTGGTAAGACGTCAACGGTTCAGAGAATGGTAGATGTACAATAGACACGTTGAGGGAAATAGTGCGGTTAAAAAAATTAATCGTTCTTATTTAAAATATTTTCAACTTCTTTGACTACCTCTTCTATATCAGTATTTGATTTAATTAAATAATAGGTTGGCTGAGGTTCGACTGGTGGATTGTTATCAGTACTGATATTGGTTAATATCACAACAGGTACTGTTTTACCCCAACTGTCTTCTCGTAATTTGGCAAGCATTACATTACCATTCATTTTTGGCATAATAATATCGAGAAGGATAATATCCGGGTGTTTATCGAGGGCAAGATGTAAGCCTTCTTCTCCATTCTTACCTACCAAAACTTCATAATTTATTCTTTCAAATTGGATCTGTAATGCTTTAATAAATACTTCATCATCTTCAACAATTAACATCACGGGATTTTTAAATTTATTCATAGATCTATAGTAATAGTTGCATACTCGACAGTCAAGGATCAAATAATCTGTTAAGTTTCCTTTCCAAACATTTACTTGACACCCGGCTACCGTTGAGGTAGTCTATAAAGAGCCTTTTACATATGATAGATCCTGTCCAACTCGTTTTGCTTATTGTTATTCTGGTACTGACAGTTCTTCTGGTAGTTCTGGGAATACAAATTTTCTTTATTCTCAAGGAATTACGCCAGACGATTACAAAAACTAACAAAGTACTTGATAACGCGGATTCTATTACAGAAAATATTGAGGCTCCGCTCTCTGCTCTCTCTTCCCTTGCGTTGGGTGTCAAAGCATCATCTCTTATTACGATCGCAAAATTCGTACGAAGTCTTCTCGCGAGAGATGATAAAAAAAGAGATTAATTGGTGTATATACCACGATTCATGCCTCGCCCAGACAGAATTATGGAAAACGAAAAAAATCACAATCATAACGGATCGGGAAATGGGTTTCTTCTCGGAGTCATCGTTGGAGTACTCATAACCCTTCTTTTTACCACAAAACGCGGACGTGCAATATTTAAAGACGTCATGGAACGCGGCGTGCAAAAATTTGCTGACCTGGAACAACTAATGAAGGAAACGGGTGAGGAATTCGAAGATGAATTTGAGGAAGAAGCAGGAGATGACTATATCCCATCAGAGCCCGTTGAAGAACCAGCATCACCAAAAGTACACAAACCTGTCCAGAGTAAGCCTGCAGAAGAACCAGAGAAACCCCAACCCAAATCTCTCACCCCGGCTAAACCTGTTGAGGAAAAACCGAAATTTCTAGAAGTAGAATCCCCTGATGATTTTGTTGTTGAAGCAACGGAAGCAGAAGATGAGCCAATTAAGAAAACTTCAAAAGCAGATACTGAAGAGGAAGAAAAACCAAAAACTACCCGAGTCAAACGGCTCTTCCGCGGCCTCAGAAAAAAAAGTTAGTACCTCTTGACGGGACAATAATCATCACGCATACTGATCATATGGATCCGCAAAAAGAACAGCCTGCTAATCAACCGCCAACTCCAACGCAGCCTTCACAACCGACATCCCAAACTGAAGTTGCAACTGTTATCCAAGATCAATCAGTCGAAGGATACTTTGGCAGAATTTTTTCAGGAAGACTCAATAGGAGAAATTATTTTATCGGCGCGTTAATTTTGCTTGCGATCAATAGTTCAATGCAAATACTCTTATTTTATTTTAATATTATGCCAGCATTCGAGCAGTATATGTCTCATACGCAGCAATCGATACCTTCTTCTACTACATCACTTCTATCTATGATATCTACCCCTATTTCATTTGTTGTTATATTTTGCAGCGTATCTTTATCAATTAGAAGATTACATGATCTCAATAAAACAGGCTGGTTTACCCTTATTATGTTTATTCCGATTGTTGGGGTATTTTATGGACTCTATGTTCTTCTTGCGTCGGGTACTGTGGGACAAAATGACTATGGAAGCCAACCCTTACCAAGAATAGATTTCAAACACGATATATTACGTCTGACGTAAATCTAAACTCAAAGGCCATACTTCTGGATATCCGCTTCAAATTGATCATCCGTTTCTTCATAATGCGTAACCCCGGATTTATCCGTAAAATAATAAAGATAATTTGTTTGTGGTGCATCAATTACAGCTTTTAATGATTCTATGCCAGGATTGGAAATAGGGGTTGGCGGTAATCCTGTATTGGTATATGAATTATATGGCGAAGTAGGTGCGACTTTATTTCCTGTATCAGTTAATGTCGGCCACCAGTTAGCAGAAGTACCAATAGCATATTGCACTGTTGCGTCAACTTGAAGAGGCATTCCTATTTTGAGACGGTTTAGGATAACGGATGCAACAAGCGGTCGATCCTGGGGAAATTTTGCTTCACGTTCAACAATTGAGGCAATTGTGACAATTTGCGTTTTGTTTGTTGAAGATTGACCATTTGCAATAGTTGCATATTTCTTTGAAAAATTATCTTCCATTGCAGAAATGATAGTAAGAATATCTGAATCTTTATGGAATGAATACGTATCAGGGAAAAGATACCCGTTTTGTGTGACGAGCTGCTGTTCCCAATTCTCTTGATAGGCTGGAAAATGAGCCTTAAAAATTGCTGCTATTTCTTCAGCTCTTTTACCTTCTGGAATTGTTATACGGACATCATCTGTCGCGAGCTGGAGCACATCGGCGATTTTATTTGCAGACATAGAAGGAGACAATTGAAATTCTCCTGCCTGAATTTTTTCACCTACACCTTTTTGTTTAATTAACAGAAAAAATATAATCGGATCTTTTATCAATCCTTGCGACTTTAATTCATTTGCTATTGCTCGAATCCCTTCTCCTTGAGAGACATCAAATGATTGGGTTTTGTGATCAGACGAATTGGCCGGCATAATCCCATTAATCCACCATGCGGCAAGACCACCAACGATGAGAATAATAAGTACAATAAGAAAAGAAAACTTACGCATATTTAAAAGCTCGTGGTACCCTCAAATATAGGTCAGCATTGGGAAATTTGCAAGTGAATCAACAGCTTCTTGTAAATTCCGTTTTGTCTCACTATATAAGGTAATAACCACTTCTCCCGGTTTGATTATCTCTTTGGACTTTTTGTGTAAATATAAACCGCTTTTTTTCTGAGCAGGTGCTCCGAGAATTTTTGCGATTATTGTTACATTTTTCGAATCGACATCTTTTACCACGGCGTGTTTCTTTGCTGTTATCGCATAAGTGAATGATCCGGGTTTAAGATTTTCACTCATTATATCAGAGTCCCCACCTTGTGCTTTTATGATATCTCGCATTTTTTTCATAGCATGCCCACTCGAAAGAATGTATGAAGCCCAATGTGTTGCGTTTCCAAACTCCGATTTTACTTGGTCCTGTAATTTTTTAGGCGAATCTTTCAAACATAGCTCGAGTAACATTCCAGCCAGTATAAGGGCTTTTTCTTCGAGATCTAGAGGTCTGTCTTCACGTTGCTCCAACACTTTGAGGGATTCTCTACTTTCAAGCAGTGGTCCAATGCCACGTCCAGCTGGTTGTGTAGTCTCATGTACATACACTTGCAACGTAACCTTAAATTTCTCGGCAAGCATTTCAAATTTTTTGGCAAGCAGCTCCGCGTCCGATTTCTTTTGTACTTTTACATGAGGACCATATGGCAGATCAATGACTATATGATTTGAACTGAAAGCAATCTTTTTCGCCATTATTGAAACCAGAATCTTATCAAAACTTTCAAACATCAAAGGTTCTTCAACTTTTATCAACTCATCATCAGCAGGAGCAATATCCACACTCCCCCCCCAAACAATGCAGGCATTTGTTTTCTCAACGATGTTGTAAATTTGTTCTTTAGTAAATGTTACCGGTGCCAAAACTTCCATATCATCACCTGTTCCACCCGGTGTCGTAATTGCACGCGAGGAACTTTTAGGGATAAGAAAACCAGCAGCCGCAACAATTGGAATAACAATTAACGTTGTTCTTGTCCCCGGAACACCGCCGATTGAATGTTTGTCAGCAACGATGCCTTTGAATTCCAATTTTTCACCAGTCTCAATCATTGCCTTAGTAAGAAAATACATCTCCTGATCGGTGAAACCTTTTGAATAACCGGAAGCGGCAAAATAAGTGGTCAGGATAGGAGAAAGCCTTTCATGGCTAATTGCGTCCATGATGGCAAAAATCTCTTTATAATTGAGTGTTTTACCAACGAGTTTATTTCTAATAGCTTGCAGCGCGAGTGAATCGTCCGTCATTATTCGATGAATGTAAACTTAAACTCCCTTAATCATGCGTAATGCGTCTCGAAAAAAGTTTCTGATCAAAATAATAATGAAAAAAACAATTGTGTTAATAACACGATAAAGAAATGGCCAAATCTTTTTCATGAAGACGATGAATGGTGATTGTACTTGATTGTCCTGCATAATTTTATTGTAGTTACTCTTCTATCGAGTTGCAAGTTTTGCTTTTATAACAAGTCGTTTCCAAGTTGTGCCCGGCGGTGTGCAGGTAATAAGACTGAGATAACTCCCATCACTATCCTGCGCCAGATAAGAAGTGTCTTCAGCTGGGACTATGGTCATCGAAACTACCGTATAGTTATACGATTTATTCCCCACGGTAACAATAATAGGGTCACCAATTTTTGTATCAAGTGCCGTTGCAAAAATCGCGTGTGGATTGTGCTGATCAAACCACTGGGGAAGCGTTGAATGTCCAAAAATCGCAGCATTACCTTTATTTGGTGGAAGAGCGGTCCCCGGGAAATGGACGAGGTGGAGATTGACGTTATTATCAAGCGTTGAGACATAGGCATTATCAATCCCCAAATGAGGTATAGAAATATAATAATTTGATAATTGTTCTGTGACTCCAAGCGTTTTATATTGATCAGCACTTGTTGCCGGAAGCCAACTGTTACCATTTGCATCACCAATATGGCTTAATTGATTCGCCGTATTTTGAATCAAACTAGTAAACTCGTCCTGAGCAATTATCGTCGTTTGAGGAATTGGAGAAGCAAAGGATTGCGCCGCAAATGCAGGCTGAATATAGATTTCATACGACACTAAAGGAAAAAACGTATACCCAGCAAGTAGTAATCCGGTAACTGCAACAAGTAGTCCAGCAAAACGCGCAATTGTTCGAGGATTTAAACCTTTCCTTTTTTTATAAACTAACTTTTTCATCGACTTATCTTTTTTACGAAAATAAATTATAAACGTTAATTATTACTGAGTTGTGAGAGTAACGGTAATATTTTGCGGCATTGAAGGGAAGAACGACGGGAGGAGTGGGATTGGAGGCGAGAATTTGATAGTTGCATTATCAACCTGAGGCAATCCCTGGAGTGATGTCTTGGCATCTCCCGGTGATTTGTGTTTAATATTACTGATAATATCTTGTTTGTCGATGTTGGGCAGAAGTCCCGCCTGAATTGAGACATTGGCAGTTACGGCTGATTTGGTTCGTTTAGATACATCATTTAGCGATTCTTGTACAGATTTATTTGCGATATTCTGATCCTGTGGATATTTTTTCTTTGCAACAGTTGTCGCAAATTGATCCAAATCACTTTTAGCAAATGACATACCGCTAAAGACGACGTCTGCAGTTAATGAAACCTGGTTTGCCTGATCATTGACATGATGATCAAATTTCTGATTTTCCAGAGTTGGCTCACTCACAATTGGAAGAACTGTCTCATCACTTGAGGCTTCTTGAGACAATTTTTGTTTGGCAGAATCCGTGACACTGTCTGCTAATTTTGATCGCAATTTCGCGATATCATTTGCAGAAACAACTGTCACTGTCTTTTTGGTCCCACCGGAAAATGCACTGTCATTTTTGCCCGCAACCGAATTACCGCTACCAATCGCAAAAGTCGTTCCTGAAGGCACATTGCCGTCAGTTCCGATATCCTGCGCTGTGACATTGGCAGTAGTTGTACCAGGTTTTGTGCCTGAAAAAATATCTCCCGTTGCTGATGCGACTTTCACATCACTATCCAAAGTAAATACTTGTCCATTACTCGCTTTAAGGGTAGTGCCACTATCAAGGGATACGGAATCACTGGAATTATTAAAGATCGTGACAGTTCCTTTTGCTTTATCTCCGACATCTTTTTTACCGGTTGCAGGTGTTGAAGCCGAACCATTGACTGAGGTCGAAACACTTTTTGCAGCGATTAAATTGTTGCTAAAATCATTTTGCTCATCAGTTGAGAAAGTAACTTTCTCGTCCTGACTTACCATATTCGGTTTAAGCGTTAAGACAACATTCGCTTCCATTTTGTAATAGTAAAAGAAAATAATGCCGATTATGAGAAGGAGAATAACGACAATTGGAATAATGATCTTAAATGGAGCTTTATTCCCTTTAAGTCCTGCAAACAAGCCTGAAAACGCCGGGATTTTAAAATTTTTTGGCATTTTCAGTGATGATAATCCGGCAAGCAGTCCAGCTTTTTTACCAATGGCGTCCTCTTCTCTTAATGACTCGTCATATTCCTGCCCAGATATGTTTGTGTCAGGTTCTTCATGCAGCTTGTGATGGATAGGCTGCTCAAAATCTTCCGCATGTTCTTCTGCCGGCTGTTGCTTTGCAACGTCCTCATTCATAACAAAACCGAAATCATTTGCCTCAGCTTCGTCAGGTTCTGCATCCTCAGCGGATTTACCAAAATCTATCGGAGGCTCACCTGGAACTGGAGCCAAGTTATCTGATTCCGGCATAGTATCGCTCAGCTGTGACTGAGCTATTTCTTCCTGTGCGATTTTTTGACTTACCGGTTTGAGAGCTTCACTTTTATCCTCAATGACACTGAACCCCATTTGCGAAGCAGCCCCGTACATAACCGATCGCATTTCAAAAGCCTCAGGAAGTACTGTAACTTGAGGCATGTGAAGAAACGGCAATTGTTTATCCCAATGATGGGCCATAAACGCATGGTGCGTATGTTCATTTGCCTTGCTTTGAAAAATTACAATTCTCGCGGGCAGAACAGGAACGGTAAAATGAGTGAGTAACTTATCAACCGTTGCCGGCGCGGATTCAAGATGCGGACTAGTGACAGATTCGATAACCTTGCCTCCGCGAAGCAAACTGAGTGAAATATCTTTTTTACCAATTTCGGCAAAAATTGCCGATACAGGCGCTCCTTCCTCATCCTGCATCAGATGCGTTATTGCCTCAACCGTCTCCATAAAACCAATGGGCTGCAGATCCAATGCGTTACATACTTTTTTAAGTTTTTCCAGATATTCAGGTTTTATTTTTTTAGACTCTTCATCGACCCAGCTTCCTTTAACCCCGAAAACTGTCTGATGAGTCTGAATATCCGGTGGAAGAATTTCCTCGGCCCGGCTAATCGCTTTATCAAGCGAGGTCATCAAATCATCAACAGAAAGTTCATCAAGTGATTCAGGAAAAAACGTTTCATGAGAATTTATTTTTTTGAGAGTTCCCTCTCCAGCTTTGAGGATGACAGCGCCGGCTTTCTCATCGGTTAAGATAAGCGCGAGATAATATTCAGACTCTTCCTTCTTAGATTTAAAAAATGGAATAGGCAGCTTCATAAATTAGTATTTGGTAGTTGGTAGCTAGTAGTTAGTATATATTAATTTGTAATTGCTAACTACCAACTACTAATCCCTAACTACTTCTTAAAAATTGATACATGTTTATTTTTATCCAACAACAGCATAAATTCTCCTAAATCCGTTGCCAAGACTTTCCTGCTTTATTATCTTAAACGATTTTACCTTTTCTGTAAATTCAACATGCGGACCGCCGCAGAATTCAATTGAGTAAGCCTCAGTTGGATGCTTGGAATCGCCACCAATGAAATAAATCTTTGAGGTATCAGCATAGGTGTCTTCAAATAAACCAATCGCCCCCATTTTCTTTGCTTCTTGTGTGGATATCATCTCAAAGTGAACCGGTAAATTCTCTTTAATTTTACCATTGACCACTTTTTCTAATTGTGAAACTTCCTCGTCGGTCAATTTGCGATCGAAATTAAAATCAAAACGCAGCCGTTCGGTTGTGATATTAGAGCCCGACTGATGCAATTGTTTGCCAAACATATCCCGCATGGCTTGATGCAAAAGATGCGTTGCCGTATGTCCCATGACGGTTCGCTCCTGATGATCTGCCAAGCCACCGCGGAATTTCTGTCCTGCTCCGGATTTGGAAAGCCTTTGATGCGCTTCCATTTTCTCGGCAAATTTTTGTCTGTCAAATGAGTAACCTAGACTTTCAATCTGAGTGGGTGACAATCCATGAGAAGAATATAAATAAAACACATCGTCAGGGGAAATTTCAGTAACTCCTTTAATCTCATCGCCAACCGGCTTGTACTTTTTCATGATATATTGTTTGGCTTTATGTAGTGCAGAACTGTATTTGGATACTTCCTCAAGTATGGTATTTTTGATTTTTTCAAACTCCTCAACGAGCTGGGGATCTGTAGCTTTATATTGTTCAATAACTGCCTCAATTACAGACGATACATGCTCACCTGATAACTTTGAAAAGTGATCATAACCTCTTCGGATTAAACGGCGCAGAATGTAACCTTGATCTTTATTTGATGGGTAAACACCAGCAAGAACGATAAAACTGCTTGCCACCATATGATCTGTGATAATCCGCATGCTTTGTTCATTCCCTTCATATGACTTGCCGGTTTCTTTTTCAATTGCAGAGATAATTGGAGAAAGAAGACTCGTTTGAAAAACATCAGGCTGATCTTCACTGGCTATTACTAACCGTTCCAGCCCACCACCGAAGTCGACATTGGGTTTAGGAAGTGGAGTAACTGAGCCGTCTTCTTCTTTGCGATACTGCATAAAAACACTGTTTGCTATTTCAATATACCGGCCGCAATCACAGTTAACATGGCATGTTTCTTTTTTAAACGGACTATTCTCATGAATTTTGAGATCTGCACCAAAATCATAGAAAACTTCACTATCAGGACCACCTGGCTCACCCGGAGGCATTTTTTCGGGAACTCCCGCCCGAGACCACCAGTTTTTTTCAGCTCCATAGCTGAAAATGCGTTCATTTTCTTTTGCTTCAATACCAACAGATGCAAACAATTTTTTCCAAATCTCTACACTTTCGTTATCTTTTTCAACACTTTCGTTACCAGCAAAAACAGTCACAAATAATTTGTTAGGATCCAACCCCAATCCCACCTTTTTATCTGTCAAAAAAGTAAAGAGCCACGGCAGTTGCTCTTTTTTGAAATAATCTCCCAAACTCCAATTGCCGAGCATTCTAAAAAATGTTGTATGCCGATTGTCACCTATCTCATCTATATCATTTGCCCTGAATGAATTCTGGACATTGACCAACCGAGTCCCGAGCGGATGTTTTTCTCCAAGTAAATAAGGAACCAGTGGCTGCATCCCGGAGGAAGTAAATAAGGTTGTCGGATCATTCTGCGGGACAAGCGGAGAGTTAGCAATACGTTTGTGCCCGTTTTTTTCAAAAAACGCTATATATTTATCAATAATATCCGAGGCTTTCATGCTGCTTATTATACCATTTCTGAGGTAAAAACGAAATTTGCAAGTTCCGCAATTTCTTATACAACCGCAAAAAATCTCCAAAGATTTAGCACCGTGATACTAAAATATTGTTAATTGACGGTAGATAACGTTATTTAATATGCTGAACTTATGCGTATAAATCACTCCCTATTGCTTATATTTACCTTCGTAGTCCTTCTTATCTCCTTTTTTCTGCGTCCTCCTCAAGCAAATGCAGCGACGTTTTCTATTGGAGGAAGAGTAACTGTCCCAGGATGTATCGGTAATCCTGCTTGTATTGGAGGATTTGGCAATATTCTTATAACTGCATCTGGTCCTTCATCCTCCCAAACTACAACCAATGCATTAAATGGTGGTGGTTATTCAATGGGTGGACTAAAAGCAGGAAGCTATATTGTTCGGGCAACTCCTACAGCCTGTTTAACAGGTGGCGGATCTGCAGGTGTCAAAATTGGTCCTAATAATGGATCAGCCAGTTTCACTATGTCACCGAGACTTACCAGCATCACGGTAAATGTTAATGAATCAATAACAGGTGCTGGAATAAGTGGTGTACCGGCAGATATCAATGGACTAAGCATTGGGTCAACCGGAGGTGGAGGCACACTCACATCTCCCCATTCATGCTCCCTAGGTACTGAAACAGCAAATATTACTGTCCCAATTGGTTATAAAGCAGTATCTGCAACCTCCCAAACCTTTACCGGGAGTGACTCAAATGCAGTGGTCAACTTTACTCTCCTACAGCTAAAATTGATATCAGGAAATGTGTATGATGATACCAATGAAAACAAAATAAAAGATGGCAGTGAAAAGGGATATCCTGGCATTACAGTTACTGTCACCAATAATTTGGGTACCCAGACTACCATAAGTGATGCCAATGGCGACTATTCATTTTATGTAGAACCAACATCGGGAAATTCAACGGTCGCAATATCAAATATTCCTGCAGATTGGTTTAATACCTCGCCCGCTACGCAAACAGTTCCCAGCAATGTTGACACACCTGGGCTTAATTTCGGAATTGCTCCCTACAATACAATTTCAGGAAATGTGATACTTGATTTGAATAAAAATGGTATCAAGGATCCCGGAGAAACAAATTATATTGCTACACCTGCTATCTCAGCTACGTCGGGTGTTATTACGAATAATCCTGATGGCTCCTTTCTTATTAAGGATTTGCTCCCGGGAACATATAATGTTTCCTATAATTCCTTACCAGTCGGGTATTATATGACCTGGCCAATCAATGGCCCACCGCCTATATTTCAAGTAACTGTTGGTCCAAATACTTGTAGTGTTAATGGCGCACCAGGTGCAACCTGTGCAGCTGGAAATATCTCAGATATGAGTTTCGGAATTACTGACAACTATCCGTGGTTCCAATCAACTTGTGGTGATATCCGCTTAGATAATGGTATTACCAATCTCATGCCCCTAGCCGCATATATTATTGTTACTGACCCAACGTGTAGTAGTCCGGGTATTCCCTTCCCGGGAGATTCTGATCCTACATATGGTAAAGGACAAAATTCTCCTTCACATCAGCAGGTAGGAGGTGCTGCATATCCTGAGGTATTCACTTCAAGTTCTCCTTTAAATACTTCATACACCTCACTGCTCGCTAAATCCCAGAATGCAGGCATTAATCCAACTGATTTGTCCACCGTTTGTGTGCTTTTAAACTGCTCACTTCCTAATAATCTACAGCATGGAATTTATATCGCAAACGGAGATGTCAATCTAAACCCAGCAAACTTTCAAAATAACAATAATTATGTCTTCCTGATCAATGGCAATTTAACTATTAGAGGAGATATTGCGATTCCCAATACGCCGAATGCATCAACCGCTTTATTCTCAACAACAAAAAATATCATAGTTGCAGGAGCAGTCGGTTCTCCTGCAAATAATACGAATACCGATCTCAATGGCTGGTTCATCGCAGGACAAAATTTTATTGTCAACTCGCAAGGCACCTGTACCGATCTGAGACTTAATGTGGGAGGGACAGTTGTTGCAAATGCCATGGGCACAGGTGGCTCATTTCAAAATAATCGGGATTTGTGCGCAGACGATGTCACCGATCCGACAGTATCATTTACCCAACGTCTTGATCTGATTCTTAATGCTCCGCAATTTCTCATGCAGCAGCAAACAATTTCTCAGGAATTAGCACCATGATAACTAAAGAATATTGTTATTTGACGGTAGTCAATACAATTTAATATGCTGAGTTTATGCGTATTTTTCTTACACTTTTTTTGCTGGTAATTACGATTGCTGGTCTACTCTTTACTCATCAAACTTTACAGTTTGATGAACTATTTAAGGACCTATTGTATCCACCAATTGCGTATGCTCTATCAATTGGGGGAAGAGTAACAATCCCAGGATGCATTGGCACGCCAGCATGTGTTGGTGGATTCAATAATATTCTAATAACGGCGACTGGTACTTCAGTTGCTGGTGGTGGTCAGGCATTGACAGGTGGAGTGGGGGGTAGTTATACCATAGGTGGCTTAAATGCAGGTACATATAATGTTATGGCAAACCCTACTCCATGTTTATCCGGAGGGGGATTTGCTAGTGTCAAAATCGGCCCGGGTAATGGAACTGTTAATTTTACAATGTTACCGAAATCATTTACTCTTACGGTGAATGTTACCAGTTCAACAACAGGTGCCGGGATAGATGGAGTACCGGTAATTGTTAATGGAGCAGGAGGCGGTTCAACGAATGGAGGTATTTACTCACTTTTTCATTCCTGTTCGACTTCCACAAATACCGTCAGTATAACTGTTCCTGCAGGATTTAAAGCAGTTTCAGCGACCACACAAAGTTATGCAGAAGATGCTGATACTACAGTCAATTTTATACTACTACCTTTAAATACTATCTCAGGAAATGTCTATAATGATACGAATGTAAACAAAGTAAAAGACGGTAGTGAAGCAGGTTACCCTGGTATAACTGTAACTGTTACTAATAGTCTGGGTACACAAACAACACCGAGTGATGCAAATGGAGATTATTCATTTTATGTAGAACCGACTTCAGGAAATTCAACGGTCGCAATTTCAGGAATTCCCACTGGTTGGTATAATACATCTCCCACCTCTCAAACCGTTCCCAGCAACGTTGATACCGCTGGGCTTAATTTTGGAATAGCTCCCTACAATACAATTTCAGGCAATGTGATTGTTGATTTGAATAAAAATGGTATCAAAGATCTTGGAGAATCAAATTATTCTGCAACACCTACAATTACTGCAAGTTCTGGTACTGTTACGAGTAATCCTGATGGGTCGTTTATAATTACAGATCTTCTTCCGGGAAAATATAATGTATCCTATGGCTCGTTACCGGTCGGGTACTACATGACTTCACCGCTTAATGGCCCACCACCGATGTTTCAGGTAACGGTTGGACCCAATACCTGCAGCGTTAATGGCGCCCCCGGAGCAACTTGTGCAGCGGGTAATATCTCAGATATAAGCTTTGGAATTACTGACAACTATCCATGGTTTCAAACAACCTGCGGCGATGTCCGTATCGATAATGGCATTACGGATCTGCTCCCGTTAAGTGCTATGGTAGCAATTACCGATCCCACGTGTAACAATCCGGGTATTCCTTTTGTAGGTGACTCAGATCCAAATTATGGAAAAGGACAAAATTCTACTTCTCATCAACAAACCGGTGGTGCTTCCTATCCGGAAATATTCACGTCAACATCACCACTCAATACTGCTTACACCTCATTGCTCGCGAAATCACAAAATGCAGGTATAACGCCTACCGATTTATCATCTGTGTGTGCGCTATTAAATTGTTCACTTCCCAATAACTTAACGCATGGTATTTATATTGCAAATGGTGATGTCAACTTAAATGCAGCTAATTTTGGGAACAATAATAATTATGTGTTTCTTATCAATGGTAATTTGAATATCAGAGGCGATATTGCTATACCAAACACCCCGAACGCGTCTACTGTTTTGTTTTCTACTACAAAAAACATCATTGTTGGAGGAACAGTCGGATCAGCGGCAAATAATACAAACACAAATCTCAATGGCTGGTTCATCGCAGGACAAAATTTTATTGTCAATTCGCAAGGCACCTGTACCGATCTGAGACTTAATGTTGGCGGAACAGTTGTTGCAAATGCCATGGGCACAGGTGGTTCATTTCAAAATAATCGGGATTTATGTGCAGACGATGTCACCGATCCGACAGTTTCATTTACCCAACGTCTTGATCTGATTCTTAATGCTCCACAATTCCTTATGCAACAGCAAACAATTTCTCAGGAGCTTGCTCCATAAGGAACTGCTTGACAAGATTATGAAATGTATGATATAAACAGATAGCTCTCATTTGACATGAAGATACAAGGGCATAGCCCGGCGTATCTTTTCTTGCATGTTGGGGAACTCTGCCTACCAATTTAACTCACGATGCCAAAGCAATCAGACTCAAAAGACAATAAGAATACTATAATTAAACGCCAGAACTGGGGAAAGACTTACAAAGATCTACCTAAATTAGATTTGCTGGCGATTCAAAAAGCATCCTACAAACTTTTTCAAGAAAAAGGCATTGGCGAAATTCTTCAGGAGATCTCACCCGTTGATGATTTTACCGGCAAGAACTGGACGCTTGAATTCCATGAACACAAAATCGGTAAACCAACTATTGATCCTGAAACCGCACTTATTAAAGGTCTTACCTATAACGCACCATTAACTGTTGGCGTTACGCTTAAAAACAAAAAAACTGAAGAGAAACATGATGCTGAAGTTTTTCTTGGTGACATTCCTCAAATGACAGACCGGGGAACGTTTGTCGTTAATGGAATTGAAAGAGCAGTTGTTAATCAGCTCGTCCGGTCAAGTGGTGTTTTCTTCACAAGAACTCAGGACATGATCACCAGTAAAACATTGTTCTCAAGTGAAATCAGACCGGTTCATGGATCATGGCTTGAATTCGCAACAACACGGTATGGAACGCTTACTGTCAAAATCGACCGTCGACGAAAATTCCTCGCAACCACCTTCCTTCGAGCTTTGGGAATTTCAGATAATGAAGCAATCAAAGAAAAATTCAAAGAAGTTGCAGGAGAAAATGGTGAAGCTCTTATCACTAACACGCTTCAAAAAGATGAAACCACTAACGAAACAGAAGCTCTCATTGAAATCTTCAGAAAAATGCATCCTGGAGAACCGGTTGTTCTTGATAAAGTCCGTGAATATTTCACCAATCTTTTCTTCAATAACCGACGTTATGATCTCGGAGTTGTAGGAAGATACAAAATAAACAAGAGACTCAAACCAGTTCCCGGTTATGCATCATCAGAAGAACATGTCCTGACAGTAGATGATATTATCGCAACTATTGCCTATCTTATGATGCTTGAAGAAGGCAAAGGAACAACCGATGATATAGACAGTCTTTCAAACCGTCGCGTACGAAGTGTTGGTGAACTCGTAGCACTCAACGCGTTTCGTGTCGGTGTCCTTCGTGTTGAGCGAAGTATTAAAGAACGTATGAGTCTTTTGCAGGCTGATGTCCCAGTCACTGTCGGAAATCTTATTAACGCTCGACCTATTATGGCAGCAATTAATGAATTCTTCCGAACTTCACAGCTCTCAACAATCCTGGATCAGACAAATCCTCTCTCAGAAATTGATAATTTGAACCGTTTGACTGTTATGGGAACAGGTGGTATTTCCCGAGAACGCGCAGCTTTCTCAATCCGTGATATCAACAGTTCACAGTATGGTCGTATTGATCCGATCCGAAGTCCTGAAGGTCCAAATATCGGACTTGTTACCTATATGGCATTATATTCACGAGTAAACGAATATGGATTTTTGGAAGCTCCTTATAAAAGAGTTGTCAAAGATGGTAATAAAATGCGCGTTTCTGACGAAGTTGTCTATATGACTGCAGATGACGAAGCTGATGCATATATCACTCATGCAGGTGTCAATATCTCAGAAGACAATTTCATTCTTGATGATCGCGTCCCTGCACGGTATCGTGGAGACTTTACCGAAGTTGATCGAGAAATGATTCAATATATCGACGTTGTCCCACGACAGGTTGTCGGAACGAGTGCATCACTTATTCCTTTCATCGCTCATGACGAGGCAAACCGTGCGCTGATGGGAACACACATGCAATGTCAGGCAGTACCATTGGTCAATCCACAGAGTCCAACGGTCGGAACAGGTATGGAAGATGCAATTGCAGGCGTTATGGGACGGGTAACTCGTGCTCCATTTGAAGGTAAAATCGGTTATGTTGATGCAACCAAAGTGATTCTTGAAGGAAGAAATGCAAATGATAAAGTCACCTTCCCTATTGATTCATTTGACAGAACATCAGCCGCAACAGCATACACACAACGCGCAATGGTAACAGAAGGTCAGGAAATTAAAAAAGGCGATGTGCTGATCGATGGTCCGTCAAGTGAGAACGGAGAACTTGCACTAGGAAGAAATCTTTTAATTGCATATGCGTCCCTTGACGGTCTGGGTTATGAAGACGCTATAGTTATTTCAGACAAATTGGTAAAAGAAAACGTTTTGTCATCAATCCATATTGAAAAATACGAAGCAGCAGTTGTTGAAACCAAACTCGGCCCTGAAGAAACAACCCGGGATATCCCAAATGTCTCAGAAGAAGATCTTGCAAACCTTGATGAAACAGGCATCGTCGTTCTCGGTTCAGAAGTCAGTCCTGGAGATATCTTGGTTGGAAAAATTGCACCCAAAGGTGAGACAGAACTCACAGCTGAAGAAAGACTTTTGAGAGCAATCTTTGGTGAACAAGCTCGTGAAGTCCGAGATACGTCACTTCGCATGCCACATGGTGAAAGAGGAACTGTTATTTCAATTCAAGTCCTTGATCGCAAACAAGGTGATGAACTCGAACCAGGGACCATGCGAAAAATCATCGTTGAAGTTGCACAGCTTCGCCATGTAAATGTCGGAGATAAGCTCGCAGGACGACATGGAAACAAAGGCATTATTTCACGAATTCTTCCTGTTGCTGACATGCCTCATCTTGAAGATGGCACTCCGATTGATATTATCATCTCACCCGTCTCAATTCTTGCTCGTATGAACTTAGGGCAGATTTTGGAAGCACATCTTGGTTTTGCAGCACAAAAGCTTGGTATCAAAGTAGGAGTACCAGCCTTTGAGAAGATCGATGAATCACGAATGGTAACACTTCTTGAAGAAGCTGGACTTCCAGTAAATGGTAAAGTCAAACTGATTGATGGGAAAACAGGAATTCCATTTGAAAATCCAGTGGTCGTTGGTATAGAATACATAATGAAGCTTATCCACATGGTTGAGGATAAGACACATGCTCGATCAACCGGACCATACTCACTCGTTACGCAACAACCACTTGGAGGAAAAGCACAAATGGGAGGGCAACGTCTTGGAGAAATGGAAGT
>CAZILC010000003.1:0-105698 GCA_964540055.1 uncultured Gammaproteobacteria bacterium
ATCTGATCCTTCACCTAATGCATAATCAGAAATAACAACACTTCCTCCTGGCGCTAAAAGCTGATAAGAATGATTCAATGCGATTTGAGCATCATTGTCTGTAATAAGGTTTGTCAGAAGACCAATCATAGTAACAGCACCAAAACTTTCTCTCCCTAGTTTGCCAATAATTTCCGGATCTAAAATATTTTCTTGGGAAAAAGTAACGGAATCTGGCTTGGGAAGATCTGAAGCCATATGTACAGCTTGTTCATTGATATCAATCCCAACAACCTGTGTATCAGGTATTTGAGCATAGTGAAGGGCATCTTTTGCAAGTCCGCCGATGCCAACTACGAGTATTTTTCTGGGCACATCTTCGGATTGAAGTGCATCGTGAACAGCTTCCATCATGTGTGGTGTAGGCCATTCTCGATCTACTTTTGCGTACCTACTCCAATGAGCTTCTTGAATTCTTCTTAGAATTTGATCTGATTCATAAGTCATATAATTTTTAATTGAATTAAATGCATGATTTATGCATCAATATATGCAACATTCCTTCCTAAACGAACTCCTTCAACATATTCACTACGATCGGGTATCGTTCCTTTTCTTTGAGATTCATCTAACACCATATTTACAATGTCCAATCCTAACGAAACTGCATTTGCCGCTTTAGAAGGAATTTCTGTATAAAATCCTGGATACCGAGTTAATAAGCGTGGTTTTTCTTGGGTTTTATTCGTTCGATCTGGAGAAAAGGATACTGCGACTCCTGGATACATCTCAATTGGTTGAGTATTATTATTCAGCTCAGGCATAAAATACCTGCGTGCTTGGTCTACTATTGCACTCGCGCGACCTTCATAATCGAGTGGCACGCCATGGTTTAAAGTTTCTTCCCAATATGCTGGTATGACAAGCCTTTCACCTTGAGAAACAAATACATTGTCTAGTATTTCAGAATAAAAACCTGAAACAGAAGATCCATGTCCCTCTTGAGGTACCCAGTGCATAAATCCAGGCATAACAAAAAACGGACTTGGATATCTAGCTTGCGTTTCTCCGTCGACTGAAACATTACTAAATAGCTTAAGCTGAAGATTAATACCTGAAAGATCGCCAAATTCTTGACTTAGGCCTCTTGCTCCATAACCAGCTGCATTAACTACGGTATCAAAGTGTTCAGTTTCCGTAGATCCATCATTTGTATTTTTGTGAGTAACTCTATATCCCATACCTTGCCTCTGAAGGGAAGTTACTTGAGTTGAGGTTCTTATTTCTACTCCTCTTGCAGCGAGAGTATCTAATAGTACTTTTCTGGTTCTTGGCATGTCATAAGTCTGTTCTTGCGTTGCAATTCCACCCAAAATAGCACCGTAATGATCTAATTCGGAGGGTTCCAGTCTTCTGAAAAATGCATCAGGATCGCCGTATACGCGATCTTCTTGGCGTAGCGCTCTATATTGTCTTCGCAAGCTTTCATAGGAAGCAACATAGTCATTTAATGTGACATATCTGGCATGGTAGTCATGATCAATAGCATCAGGATTAGGGACAAGATAGTTTAATCTACCTCCATCTTCTTTTACGGCAAAAGGCATAACCCTTTTTAGTTGTACACCTGATCGGAGACATTCTGATGCAGTTTCTGGAGAGCTCGTATATCTGCCACCTAAATGGGCAACTACAGGCCCTTTACTCGTTCCGTCAAAAGCTTTTGGTGATCGCTCAAATAGGGTAACTGAATAACCCGCTTCACTAAGAAGCCATGAGGATACACTTCCTCCAATTCCTGAACCTACTACAGCTACTCGTTCATTAATTTGTGGTCTTTCAGGGAGCTTAAATAGTTGTGATGGCTGGATATCTTGACGTCTCAGATTTTCTCTCATAAAAATTATTAATTATATAGTTGTCATTTTTTGACAACAATTTAAGAGAAAAGTATAAACTAAAGCTCTGCCTTTGTCAATTTTGAAACTCAATCGAAGTTATATTTTGTAGTTTTTCTTTTTGGGGTGTTATAGTTTTAGCCTCTTTTAATTACTCCCATCTAAAAGTCCGTGCGGCGAGGATGTACATGACTACTCCCCAGATGACGAGGCCTATTAAGTACGGAATAGTTTGGTAGAAATCTCCGCCTTCCGTTGTGATTTTCCGGACTGCTGCGTTAAAAAATGAAAGTGGCAGGATGCTGGCAATCGGTTGCAGCCAGGTTGGCAGACTTGATATCGGGAAAAAGGTTCCTGATAGCAAAAATTGCGGGAGAGTAACTAAATTGACCATAGGACCGGCTGAATTCTCATCATTGGCTAAACCTGCAAAGAAATAACCAAATCCCAAGAACGAGGCAAGTGCGATCATTGATATTATTAATAATTCAATAAATGTCAGCCATCCTTCGGGTAAGTAAAATTTAAAAACTAAAACTCCGAGTACAAGTATGAGAATTGTTTGCAAAATAGCCATAATGAGGCGAGATCCTCCTTGTGCAAGTAGGATTGTAATTGCTCTGGTCGGAGTTGCAAACATACGTTTGAGAATTAGAGCTTTCTTCAAATAAATAAGTCCAAAAACTGTTCCGAAAATAGCAGTTGAAAGTAGGGCAAATCCAATTTGTCCAGGCAATGCAAAATCAATGTATCGTTGTTGTATGCCTGATATTTCTTTTCTGGCAATAACGATTGGCGGATCTGTTACACCGGCTGCTTGCAGATTGGTTTGATCTACTATTCCTTTGGTCAGTGCCAAAAGTCCGGCAGCTTCTTGTGGATTGGCAACTGATGTTATCACGTTGACATGGTACTTTGGCGGATTCTTGGAATTTTGTGTTACTGAAATAATTCCAGAAAGTTTTCCCTGTTTTATTTCTTTTTCAAGCTGCGGCTGCGGTGCGACTTCGGTTTTGACATATTTTTGCTGTTCTATGGATTTAATAATTGGATTCGACAGATCACTATTTGCCGGTAAACCGATTGTGATAGTAGGTTGTGAATTGCCAATTAATCCAAAAATGCTGATAAAAACAACAGGAAAAAGAAATCCGAAAGCAAAAGTCGCAGGGTTGCGAGTTTGAGCCAGGAAGAAATACTTCATCATGACAAAAAAAGCTCGAGCTTGATGTAATTTTTTATATCTTGTTTTCATCTTTTATCCTTCTCGCAACTGTCTGCCTGTTAAGTTGAGAAACACATCTTCCAAATTGGCAGGTTCGGGTTTGACTTCTTTTTTAAAACCAGATTGGATAAGATCTTTTACAAACGTTTTTGGAGTGCCGATCTTAAGAATTTTGCCATGATCCATTATTGCGAGTCTGTCGCAGAGCTGTTCTGCTTCATCCATGTAATGCGTTGTGAGAACAATTGTCACACCGGACTTTTTGACCTTGCGTACCATTTCCCACAGATGGATTCTTGCCTGCGGATCAAGACCTGTGGTTGGTTCGTCCAGAAAGATGACTCTAGGTTTATTTATCAACGTTGATGCTATAGAAAAACGTTGTTTTTGTCCGCCTGAGAGTTGTTTGACATAATTACTTGCTTTGTCTTCAAGCTCGACTTCTTTGAGCATATCCATGGGTTTGATTTTTACATCATACATTGCAGCAAACATATCAAGAAGCTCGGTGAGCTTAAGTTCCGGATAAAATGCCGATGATTGGAGTTGAACCCCAATGCGGCGCTTGACTTCCCAGGGATTTTTTGTGACATCGTAACCATCTATAGTGACTGTGCCTTTGGTAAGTGGCTTGAGGGTTTCCATAATCTCAAGTGTAGTGGTCTTCCCTGCCCCATTGGGTCCGAGAATTCCAAAAATTTCACCTTCTTTTACTTCAAAAGAAATACCATTGACTGCGGTAAATTTGTCGTAGTTTTTGACAAGGTTTTTGACCGTGATGATATCAGGCATAGAAGAGTATTGTAACACGCCTTAATTGGCTTTGGAAGATGGAGATTCCTCCATTGGAGTTGCGAGTTGGAAATAATTTCCATCAGGATCAGCTAAAGTTGCAAGCAGCATGTCTTCGGCTTCACCCGGACTATATGGTTCAGCGATTACTTTTGCGCCAAGTTTTTTAATTCTTTCAAATTCTTCTTCAACATCATCAGTTTCAAAATTAAACATCATTCGTTCTGGATTTTTATTTTCTCCATGTACTTTGTCGTGTGGACCTACCATAAACATTCCATGCCCTAGCTGCCAGCCAGTATAACCACCACTGGACCAACCTGGATCTTTCTCAAAAACTTTCTGATAGAAATCTGCAAGCTTTTCTGGATCTTCTGAAAAAAGCAGTAATGAATTAAATTTCAACATACATTATATATAACACACATTTTGCTCTTCGGTTGTATGAAGTTGGTAAGAGAGATTATTCTAATCCCATCTTTTTAGCCCATATAGGTGGATCTTGAAACCACGCGTCAATTGATTCTTTTTCTTTTTGTGAAATTCGTTTTTCAACAAGTGCTGTTTCAACTATCGTTTTTCCTGTAGTTAGCGGGATAAGTTTCACTTTGTTCTCTTTCAGAAGATCGATCGATTTTTGGGTTTCATAGGTCGTCGTTGCAACACAATACGTAACTTTACCACCCAGTTCACGAATTGCCTCGGCGTTGCCTATTACACTTTGTGCAGTTGTAATGTGATCTTCTATAATGAGTACCTTTGCTCCTTTTTTGAATACTCCCTCGACTTTACCGCCTTTTCCATAGCTTTTCGTTTGCGGACGAACATAGACCATGGGTAAATTAAGTTTGTTTGCAACCCACGCGCCTTGAGGAATTGCGGCTGTTGCAGTTGCTGAAATGTAGTCGATATTTTCCAAACCAATTTCATTTTTGATCGCCTCAATATATGCATTTATAATTTGTTTCCTCACTAACGGATAAGACATAACCAATCTGTTATCAAGATAAATAGGACTTTTTAAGCCTGTTGTATATACATAGGGAGGATCAAAACGAAAGGTCATCGCTCCTATAGAGAGTAATAATTTTGCAACTTTTTGAGCTGGTGTATTCATTGTTAGTATTATAATTTAGCTTGTTATTATTGTCTATACTTGTTTATTGTATCCCGCAACTTTACGGTCTCTTGTCTTGCTTTTTCTGCAAAGTTATCTGTGCTTGATGCAAAAAGGATACTTCGACTGGAGTTGATAATGAGTCCTGCATTTTTTGAATTGAGACCTGCTTTGATCGTCTTTTCAACATCTCCGCCTTGTGACCCGACACCGGGAACTAGAATTGTCATATCCCCTACTAGTTCGCGAACTACTTTTAATTCTTCAGGATACGTTGCGCCTACAACGAGACTACAATTACCTGAGGCGTTCCATACAGTCGCGACCTTTTCCGCGACAATTTCATAGAGTTTTTTATCCCCTATATTTAGATCCTGAAATTCTTTTGAACCGGGATTAGACGTCTTACAAAGAATAATGGCGCCTTTATCCGTCATTTCAATAAATGGCATAATTGCTTCCTGACCAAGATAAGGATTAAGCGTTATTGCATCCACTCCTAAATATTCATAAGCAAATTGCACATATCCTTTGTTGGTATTTCCGATATCTGCTCTTTTGGCATCAAGAATTATTGGTATTTCAGGATAAATGCCTCTAATGTAATCGCAGGTCAGTTTTAATTCTTTGATTCCTTTTGCTCCGCGTGATTCATAAAAAGCTGAGTTTGGTTTGTAGCAGCAGACGAGATCATGTGTTGCATCAATAATCGCTTTGTTAAATTCTGACTGAGCATTTTCATGATGTTGGAATCTTTCGGGAAGTTTTGTCACGTCACTATCGAGTCCTACACAGACGAGTGAGTTATTTTTTGAAACTATTTGGTTTAATTTATCGTTAAATGACATAGTTTGGTTTATATAAATATCAAATAAACACCAATGCTAGCAAGAATAATTCCGGTAACCAAATTCCATGTAAGTTTGTCTTTAAATAGTAGTACTCCCAGGATTGCAACTAAAAGAACAGCTCCCACACGTATCACAGGAATTACTGTTGAGACACTTGGCCCGCTTGAAAGTGCTTTGAAGGTAAAGGTTGTAAAAATTGAGATGAGAATGCCGCCGATGACTGCATACAGCATCCCTTTTTGATTGTTTTCCATGTGTCTACTGAAAATCATATATAACAGGATTGCTGTAGTGAAAGATCCAGCTTGGAATATAAGATTACTTAAAAAGGGATCCTTAAGATTGGATCCGAGTTTTCTGAAGAGATCTGAGAATGCTCCTGCTGTGATTGCTCCTAATGCGTAAATTAACCAGTTCATTATTGTATTATAAAGCCTTTTTGATTTCTTGTGCCAGATAGGGATTCCACATCGCGCCGGTTGCTGAAAATACTGCGTCAGCTCCGGCATGTTTATATTCTTTATAGTCTTCGGGTTTTGTCACTCCTCCTACCCCATCGATTGTGAAGGAATAGTTATTTTCTTCTTTGATTTGTTTTAGTCGTTTTACGGTATCGACACCGGCCCATTTGATCGGTGCGCCGCAAACTCCTGCAACTGCTCGCATCTTACCCGGAAGAGCCTGATTCCCCTCTTTATCGACTATCTTTCCCGGTAGTGTGTTTATTCCGGCAATTCCATTCGCGTATTCGTTTGCTATTTCTGCAAGTTTTTGAAGTTTGCTTTCATCCTCATAATAGCCAATTTTGAGAATAAAAGGGGTATCGCCAATGACCCCTCTTACTGTTTTACAAATTTTCTCTGTCGTTTCTAAATCATAACAAAGTAGTCCTTCTGCTCCGTTGTTGGGACAGGAAATATCTGCCTCTACAATTTTTGCGCCTGTTTCGACGACTTGTTTTGCAACAATTGCCCAGTCTTCAATGAATTCCTGATGCGTTTGGTTTGGTCTGACCGTTCCGACAAAGCTGCCTACCATTACTTGTCCATTTCCAGCTGTTGTGATGGCTTTTTTCATATCTTCCTGCCAAATTTCAGGTTTCCGTGAAGGAATATTGAATGAGTTTGTAATCGCGATCGGCTCTTGAAAATGTGTGTCCCCCAAAAGCGGTTCTTTCAGTTTTTTGAGCGTGAGTTCGCCATTGGTGTGAACGGAGAGGATATTAGGGAATGGATGCGTTTCATAATAATCACTTCTGACTGTTTTATACACGCAAATATCAAAGCCTTTTTCAAATGCCGCTTTGACGTAATTACTGTTTAGTAATGGCCCTGCAGGAATGCCAAATGGCAGATATACTTTGTGTCCATGAAATTCAAAGTGTGGCTCACCTGTTTGCTCAAAAATTTTCCCGTCTGCAAATCCTCCAAAGGGGCCGTCTGTATAATTTTCTTCATATGATTTTCCCGGATCGTAAAATGGCTTGTTCATAGTATCTTTCCAAAACCTGACTCTACCAGTATTCTACCATCTTCATAAACTTTTGTTCCGCGAATTGTTACGTTTTTTACTCTCCCTGTTACTTGCCATCCGTCAAACGGTGTCCATTTACATTTCGTTTGTAAGTTTTTGCTTGTAACTGTCCATGATTCATTTTCATCAACTTCAACAAACGTTTCAGCTTGTTCAGCTAAATGGAATATCCCTTTTGGTTTTGTATAACATTTGTTGATTATGTCATCTATAGTAATTCTTTTTTCATGTATTGCATTTAGCAGTAATGGTAGTGTTGTTTCAAGTCCTGGGACACCAAATGGCGGATTATGACTGTTTTTTTCTTCTAATGTGTGTGGAGCATGGTCTGATTCAACGATATCTATATCCTTAAAGTGTTTCCATAAAAAATCCTGATCTGATTTGGTTTTAAGCGATGGTTTCATGCGTCCAAAAGGACCAAGTTTGGCCTCATCATCCCTCGTTAAAAATAAATGATGTGGGGTGACGCCGGTTGTTATTGGAAGCCCCTGCTCTTTGAGCTTCATAATTTTTGTTAATTCTTCTTCGGTTGAAACATGGACGATGTGTGTGGGTTGTTTGGTTTCTGTAACAATTTTCGCAACTGCATCAAAAACATCCTCTTCTGCGTGAAGAAGAATTGGTTTTTTGCCTTGGGTCACTTCGTGCCATTTGTGAAAGATTTTTTTCAAACTCAGCTCATCAATGATAAAGCCGCCGGTCGTTATATTTAAATAAAGCTTCAAGCCAAACACCAGATCTTTCACTTTCTCAAACTCATCCAAATTGTCGCCGAGTGAACCAAAATAAAATCCGGTGTCACAGACAATTTTTTCTTTTGCGATTTGTTTTTTATCTTTGAGTAATGTTGCTGAGGTAATAGCTTGGGAATTGTTTGGCATATCCAAAATAGTTGTGAAGCCTCCTGCCAAAGCAGAAGAGGTGCCTGTTAAAAAATCCTCTTTCTGTGTTTGACCGGGATCTCTTAGGTGTACGTGCGGGTCGATAAGGCCGGGTAATTTGATCATGATTAGTATGATTCTAGCATATCATGTGAGGATTTCTGTTCTTTAGAGAACAATTTATAAGACCTTAATTTTGCGGTTTGCCAGCTCAATCACCTTTTCAGATTCTAATTCATTAAGTACTTCGGTAACTCGTGCTCTGGTCGCGCCAACAATGAGTGCTAGGTCTTCTTGCGTAAGTGAAATTTCCCTTTGAGAAAAATGAGGAGCAAGCGTTTCCAAAGCGAAAAGCACACGTTCTTTTAATTGCAAGGAAAAACTGTTTTCTCTCTGTTCATTGATAATTCTGACTTTTTTTGCCCACAGGTCCAAGACATTAATCGCAAATTGCGAATATGTTCGGATTATAAGATTAAAATCGTCTTTTGCAATGGCTAGCGTGTGCGTTTGTTGGATTGCTTCAACCGTTGCCGGAACAGGACCGTTATCAATTGCACCTAAATCTCCCACAAAATCTTTCTCACCAGTTACTTTGACAGGAATATATTTGCCATCGCGGTTGATCACATATACTTTGACAAGACCTTTATAGATAAAATAAACGGTATCTACCTGTGCATCCTGGTTTATCAGTTGTGCTCGAGGAGAGAAAATTTTTTCATGTACAAGCGAGGCGACGAACTCTAATGCCGAATCATCCAAATTCCGGAATAACGGATGTGCTTTGAGTATTTCCTTTTTTTCGTCAAGTGTCATTGGATTGATTATAGAAACTCCATGGTTGAATCTCAAGTTTTTCGTGACCTTTATTTACAAGTGCCTTGATAAAAAGATCAGCATTTTTAATTTTGGTGAGAAGCGTTATATTGCTATCCGTTGCTGCTCTACGGATTTCATAGGAATCACCGATTTCTTTTTGTAGTTTCTTATCGACAACATTAATCGCCAGATCAATCTTGTTCGCATGAAAATAATCTAATATATTCGGAGATTTTTTCTCATAGATTTTATAGAGTTTTTTTGTTTTGATACCGTTTTTAGCCAGAAATGAGTGCGTTTTATCAGTTGTATAAAGAGGCAAATTAAGTTTGGCCAATAATTTACAGCTTTGCAAAAAGTCTTCTTTTTTATTGTCTCCTCCAAGACTAATAAAAATTCCCTGCGTTGGGATTTTGCTTCCTGTTGCTATCATGCCTTTCAGATATGCTTCTTCAAGATCTTTTCCAAAACACGCCACTTCACCTGTTGATGCCATTTCAACACCGAGCTGAGGATGTGCGCCAATGAGTCTTGCAAATGAGAACTGTGCGACTTTGACTGCAACGAAAGCGTTGGGTGTGTATGGGATAGCTTTGATGTTGGGTTTAAAAAGTGCGTTGACGAATTGCTCAATGAGATTTATTCCTGTCACTTTTGCTATGAATGGAAATGTTCGGGAAGCTCTGAGGTTGGTTTCAATTATATTGATTTCATTATCTTTTACCAAAAATTGAATATTAAACGGTCCAGTAATATGGAGTTCCCGGGCAATATCTTTACCGATTTGCAGCATTTGCTGTTGTGTTCTTTCGTCCACGTTTAACGCTGGAAGCATAATCGTTGCGTCACCTGAATGAACTCCGGCATATTCGACATGTTCAGAAATAATTCCAGCTTTGAGCATACCGTTCTGGGCAACTGCATCAAGCTCAACCTCTTTAGCCTGTTGGAAAAATTTTGAAATAGTAACAGGATATTCCCGAGATATCTTCGTTGCTTCCTCAAGATATTTTTCAAGATCAGCTTTTGTATAACACACATTCATAGCGCTTCCCGAAAGGACATAAGAAGGCCTGATCACAACAGGAAATCCGATTGTATCTACAAAGGATTCCAGGGATTCAAGCGTTGTAAACGCCTGCCATGCTGGCTGTTTGATTTTTAATGTATCCAAAAGTGATGAAAATTTATTTCTGTCCTCTGCCCTATCGATATCTACCGGATTTGTGCCGAGAATGTGTGCGCCGTAAGTATGAAGCGCTTTTGCTCTATTATTCGGAGTTTGTCCTCCGACTGATACGATAATTCCCATAGGATTTTCAAATTCATAAATATCGGCAATGCGCTCAAATGAAAGTTCTTCAAAGTATAGCCTATCTGAGATATCATAATCGGTTGAAACGGTCTCAGGATTACAATTGATAACAATTGATTTTTTCTTATATTTTTTCAGATTGGAAACCGTGTTCACCGAACACCAGTCAAATTCCACACTTGAGCCGATATGATACGGGCCCGAACCCAGAACGATTATTGCTTGTTCGTTTGATGGAGTTACATCATTGTGATTGGCGTTGTAGGTCGTGTAAAGATAATTTGTCTTTGCCGGAAATTCAGCAGCTAACGTATCAATTTGTAAGATTGAAGGCAGTATATTCCATTTTTTGCGTTGTGCTCGGATTTCAAGACCATTTTTTCCTAGTAACTCCCCTACCCTTTTGTCTGAAAATCCTAGTTGTTTTAATTCTACTAGTTTTTCAGGCGTCAGTTTTTTTGATGTTTCAAGCTCTACTTCATGATCAACGATATTTTTTATTCGATACAAAAACCATAAATCAATTCCACTAACTTTATGAATTTTATCCATTGAAATTCCTTGTTTTATCGCTTTAGCAAGCGCAAATGTTCTTTTGGGAGTTGGTATCGCGACTGCTTGGTTTATATTTTGTTTCTCAATAAATAACCGCTCAGACGTGACGCCTTCGTATTCAAGATCCAACATGCGCAGAGCCTTTTGAAACGCCTCTTCAAAAGTCCGCCCGATTCCCATGACCTCGCCAACGGATTTCATACTGCTTCCCAATTTCTGATCTGCGCCTTTGAATTTATCCAAATCCCACCGTGGAATTTTAACAACGATATAATCAAGAGCCGGTTCAAAACATGCCTGTGTGACACCTGTTACTTTATTCTGCAGGTTGGATACGTTGTAACCGAGTGCAAGTTTGGCAGCGATATACGCAAGCGGATAACCTGTTGCTTTACTTGCGAGTGCTGAACTTCGTGAAAGTCTAGCATTCACCTCGATTACAAAATAGTCCAGGGTTTTCGTTTTTGGATTCGGGTTTAGGGCAAATTGCACATTACACTCCCCTACTATGCCAAGACTCCTGACGATATCAATAGAGGCTTTACGGAGGCCATGATATTCATCATTCGTGAGCGTTTGGCTTGGCGCAACGACGATTGATTCACCCGTGTGAATTCCCAAAGGGTCCATATTTTCCATGTTGCACACAGTTATGCAGTTATCGAATTGATCACGGACGACTTCATATTCAATTTCTTTAAAATGATGAAGATATTGTTCAATTAATACTTGTGGAGCAAAGGCTAGAGCGCGGGTTGTAATTTTTTCAAGCTCAGTTGCATCTGTTGCAACACCACTCCCATGACCACCGAGTGCATAGCCTGCTCGTATCATCACTGGATAGCCAATTTCGTCTGCAATTTTAAGAGATGCTTTGACTGTTGTAGCAGCCTTTGATATAGGAGTTGGAATGCCGATTTTATGTAAATGTTCGGCGAACTCATCCCGATCTTCGGTTAATTGAATAGCCTTAATTGGTGTGCCGAGAATCGTAACGTTGTGTTTTTTAAGAACACCGGATTTGTTAAGTTCTAGTCCACAATTAAGTGCAGTTTGTCCGCCAAAAGACAGAAGAATACTGTCTGGTTTTTCTTTCGCGATTATCTTTTCAACAAAATATGGAGTGACAGGCAGAAAATACACTTCATCAGCCAATTCTTTTGATGTCTGAATTGTTGCGATATTGGGATTTACCAAAACAGTTTTTATTCCTTCTTCTTTAAGTGCCTTAATCGCTTGTGAGCCTGAATAATCAAATTCCCCTGCCTCCCCTATTTTCAGAGCTCCTGAGCCAAGTATGATGACTTTTTTTGGTTGTTTCATATTCTTCCTAGGAAATAATCAAAAATCCACTCAGTATCCATTGGTCCCGGAGTTGCTTCCGGATGAAATTGGACTGACATGAAGGGATATTTTTTATGTTTGATTCCTTCAATTGTCTGATCGTTGGCGTTGACAAACCACGGCTCAAAGCCGGATGGGACGTTTTTAATTGCAAATCCGTGATTTTGTGTTGTTATATAACATTTTTCTGTTCCATACAAAACACAGGGTTGGTTTTGGCTTCGGTGACCGTATTTTAATTTATATGTGTTTGCTCCTGCTGCAAGAGCTAATAATTGATTGCCCAGACAAATACCAAGCGTTGGCACTTTTTTTCCCATTGCCTTTTTTATTGTTTGAATTGTTTTATCAGCCATTTTTGGGTCTCCCGGCCCGTTTGAAATAAAGAGAGCGTCGAAGTTGAGACCGCTTTCAAAAGGATCATAGTCCCATGGTACAGTTATTGTTTTGACTCCCCTTTTGAGGAAGCATTTAGTTATATTTCTCTTGGAACCACAATCGATAATAACGATTGTTTTATTTCCCGTGCCTTCTCTTGTAATTGAGTCAGTTGAAACTGTTGCAACTAGATTAGTCTTATTGGGATCATATTGTGGGATATCTTTATGTAAGATAATTTTTCCCAACATTACTCCTTTCTCACGCAGATGTTGCGTCAGACCGCGGGTATCTTTTATCACCAGGCCTGGTATTTTTTCATTGATAAGCCACTGAGAAAGTGACATTTTGCTTTGGAAATGTGAAGGGGTGTCAATGTAATTTGAAACAATCAGTCCATTTATTTGCAGATGATCAGATTCCAAGAGTTCGTTATCAGGGACTCCATAGTTGCCTATAATCGGATATGTCATCACCAGAATTTGTCCTGAAAAAGAAGGATCGGTAAAAGCCTGTGGATAGCCGGTCATGCCTGTTGCAAAAACAATTTCTCCTGAATGAGAAATAGGAGCTCCAAAACTTGTGCCTTCAAAAGTCATTCCATCTTCCAATATAAGTTTGCCCTGTTTATTTTTTATCATCTCAGTTTATACCTGTCTCATTTAGTCAAATCCCTGCAAACGCAGGGATCTGACTTTTTTTGGATTTTAGCTTACAGCTAACTACTTAATTTTACCCAGCACAAGTGCCATCAGCGCCATTCTGATGTACATGCCGTTACGGATTTGCGATCGGAGATAGATTGCGCGTGGGTCCAAATCGACCCGCATATCAATTTTGCCAACTCTGGGTAATGGGTCCATGAGGATGGTATTTTTGCCTGCATGTTTGGTCACAAGTTCCTCCGTTAAATAAAAGCTGTCTTTCACTTTTTCATACGCCTTCACATCAGTAAAACGTTCTTTCTGTACCCGTGTCCAATACCAGAAATCGGCATTTGCAGGCAGATCATTTTCATTATTTATCTCAACAATTTTTACTCCCCTATTGGTATAGTTTGTTATGTCAGATTTAGTTAATTGTAATTCTTTTGGAGAAAGTAGATAAATGGTATTTCCCTTATATAATGACAAGCCCTCAATGAGTGAATGAATGGTTCTGCTATTGAGAGGATCACCTGCAAGGACACCGGTGAGTTTCTCCAATTTTCCAAATTTTTCATAGATTGTGTATAGATCAAGTAACGCTTGAGTCGGATGTGCTCCATTTCCGTCACCTGCGTTAATAATGGGTACGTGAGTTGCAATAGTTGCTGCTTTTTGTGCGGTCCCTAAGATGGGATGACGAATGACGATTGCGTCACAATATGCTTCAAAGGTACGAATCGTGTCTTCCAAATTTTCTCCTTTTGCAACACTTGAGAATTGCTGTGGGTTGATAATATCGACTGTTTGACCACCCAATTGCTTGACCGCAGCTCCGAAAGAGCCAAACGTTCGGCTGGATGGTTCATAAAAAAGAAGGGTGACAATGTTGCCTTTAAGAATTTCTGAAGGCTTTGCGTTGGCACCAATGGATTTCATTTGAGGAATATGTTTAAAAAGAAGTGAGAGATCTGAGGTTGAGAATTGATCAAGAGAAAGAATATCTTTGTGAAGAAAATTACCGTTTATTTTTGTTGTATCCCAGTCCGACATCTTTCTATGAGATTTTAGCAAAATTTGTCTTTTTGGTCAATATAATAAAAAAATTGACTTATCTGCTCAGATTAAATGTCAATTTTTTCCAAAATATATCAATTTTATGGAAAAAGTATAATTCCATACGTCTGTTGCTTTCTCACATAACACAAATTATAATTGCTGTGGATGATTAAAAAAATTCCGTATTTAGACCTCAAAGAAGAATTACTTCATAAAATCAAAGAAAATGGCGGATGGGTCAATGCTCACGCTCATTTTGATAGAGCATATACTATTACTGAGGATAATTTCCGTTTTGTCAGCGCTACTCTTCAGGAAAAATGGGAACTCAATAACGAACTCAAGCAATCCTCAACGATTGATGATATTTATTCACGAATGGCATATGCGACTGAAGACATGCTTGATCAGGGAGTAAGTGCGGTTGGCACGTTTATTGATGTCGACGCGTATATAAAAGATAAAGCGATAAAAGCAGCACAAAGACTTAGAATGACCTACAAAAACGATTTAGAAATCGTTTTTATCAATCAGGTGCATTATGGAGTTTTAGAAAAGGAGGCAAAATATTGGTTTGATGAGGCATCCCAATTTGTCGATATCATCGGTGGATTACCAGAAAGGGATAAAGGACATGAAGCACAGCATTTAGATATCTTGTTTGATACAGCCAAAAAAATGAATAAGATGGCTCACATTCATATTGATCAATTTAACGATCCTGAGCAAAGAGATACGGAATTATTGGTTAAGAAAACCGTTGAGCATGGTCTGCAGGGCAAAGTTGTCGGCATTCATGGCATTTCAATTGGTGCTCAGTCGAAAAATTACCGGCAAAATTTATATAGTGAGATGAAATATGCTGGAGTTATGATGGTTTCTTCTCCCTTAGGATGGATTGATACGAGAAGAAATGAAACGCTCATGCCGTTTCATAATGCCATTACTCCAGTTGATGAGATGATTCCGGCAGGTATAACGATTGCCATTGGTACAGACAATATAGCAGACATTTATAAGCCATTTATCACTGGAAATATGTGGGAAGAGCTCCATGCGCTTTTGGAAGCGAGTCATTATTACAAAGTCGATGATCTGGTAAAGGTTGCAACGGTGAATGGAAGAAAAGCATTAGGATTACACTAAAAAATGAAAAAATTTTCTTCCTCCTTTTCTTTTGTAGGTCTTCTTATTTCTACCTCAATCTGGGGATCAACATTTTTTATAATCAAAGATACAGTATCCTCAATAAATCCTGTTACTCTCGTTGCCTATCGTTTTGCCTTGGCTGCTCTAATTTATGCATGTATTGTTTTGATAAAAAAAGAAAATCTGTGGGCACATGCGAAACATGGATTTGTTCTAGGAGTTTTTGTTTGGATTATCTATTTATCCCAAACTCTTGGTTTGCAATACACAACTGCTTCAAACTCCGGATTCATCACAGGGCTTTTTATCGTTTTCGTTCCACTATTTAATTTACTTTTCTTTGGCAGAAAAGCAAAAGCAATTCAGCTTGTGGCATTAAGTATTGCGCTTGTCGGTCTTTGGTTCTTGACCGGTGGGTTGAAAACAATTAATCCCGGTGATTTACTGACTCTTGTTTCAGCAATTGTTATCAGTTTAAATATCTTATTTATCGATAAATTTGTAAAAGAGAAAAAAAGTGTTGCGGTTTTAGGTTTTCAACAGTTTTTAACTACTGCTGTTTTAAGTTTTATTACTGCTATTATTTTTCATTTACCTCTGGTAATTACCAATTCCAATTCCATTTTCCCAATAATATATTTGGCAGTATTTGGCAGTGCCATTGCTCAAGGTTTGCAATTATTTTGTCAAAAACATTTGCAAGCGCTTACTTCCTCGCTACTCTTAAGTACCGAACCTGTTTTTGCTGCACTCTTTGCCTGGACGTTGGGTAATGAATTATTTATTCCGGCAAAAGCAGTAGGTGGAGTATTTATTTTACTTGCAATTTTAATGTCCGAGTTACCAGCTAAGAAGAAGTGACAAAATTCATTTATTTTTTATAATAACCATCAAAATACCACAAATAACGACAATCAAAGCTGCACTAATTTGAAGCAGGTTAAATGATTGTTTTAAAAAGAATGATTCCAGGATAATTGTATAAATTGGTGCGATCATAAGAAGCGCGGTTGCAAGCGTTACTCCTATTTTTTTGATGGCAAAATTAAATGCCGTTACGTTTATCGCCCAGAAAAATCCGCTTATTACTGACCAGATAGAGAACGTAAATATAGTGGCTGAATGGAAAAAAAGTATGCTTGTGAGAAGTAAAAAGAGTAAGCCGAAAAGAAATCTGGCTTCTGAGAGAAAAATAGGAGGAACTTTGTTCACAACGAGTTTGGATAAGATATTGGCAATTGCAACGAATGATGCGCCTAGTAAGATCAGCATGTCTCCTGGGTGCAGCGTAGTAAGTGTAAAAGACCCAACGGATACGAGATACATTGCAACAAGAATAATAATAAAAAGAAGCCAAAAGGTTCGGGAAAGTTTTTCCCGAAGAAAAATCAGTGCCAGAATTGCGGTTTCTGACGTGATGATGACCTGACTCAACGTTGCGAATGTCCCGCTAGATAGGGTAAGTCCGAAAAACCGGAAAATGATAAAGAGGCCTGATGCAAATATACCCACTAATACCATGTATTTCCACAGGCCGGCAGGAATTGTTTTGGCATGCAATAAAAGAGAATTTTTAAAGATAAAAAGAGCAAAGCATGTGACAATGAGATATGAGAAGAAAACGCTTTGCAGTGAAAAAATAATAGTACTTGTAAAATGCCCAGCGCCAATTTTATCTACCACGCCTAGGATACCAAGACTTATTGAGTTAATTAAAGAAGCAATGACACCCTTGGTAAAATCGCTATTTTTTTTCATTTCTTTTAGTATAAAGGAATTTATTAAGAAGTTTTCATTTATATCTTAATTACTTTGGGGAGTAAGTAACCCTCTATCTTTGGCGACTAAATACATCATTCCAACATGGGTACGATTTTTTGCACCTAATGTCGCAAAAAGAGTACTGAGGCGTCCTCTAATGGTCCTTTCATTGGTAGAAAATATTTGTGCTAATGATGCGCTACTCGAAAATTCCCCACCATTTACCGTAAACATTTCAAGTAACTGAAGTTGATTTGGAGTAAGTTTATTTAATCCGGTTAGATCGGCATCCTGCACTGCTTGATCTCCATCGATAAAACCACATTCATACGCAGTAAAAACTGCTTGCGTCATATTTGTTGCGCCTAGTTTATCAATAAGGCTTGAAGCTTGATTATAAACTGTTTTTGCTGCATAATTTTGTCCTGAGTCCTTGGGAAGCGTTACTTTACTAGACCTGCGTTCTTGTCCGTTCGCTGCGTGTTGAAGAATGAGCAAATCAGCTGCTGTGAGACTATCTATATAGGGTGCTGTTTTTATTTTATTTTTTCGCTCTCCCATGGCAATACCGACAAGAGCCAACGCGGCTTCTGGATGATCTCTGGTAAGTAATTGCAAATCAGATCGAAGTATCATCCCTACTTTCGTGTCTCGATAAGTTCTAGCTGTAGAATGGTAAACCGCAGCGTAAGCTGTTTCTTCACCAAATAAACCATCCTTACTAACACTTCGTTGACTCACCTGATTGGTAACCCTCACTGTACCATATTTTACTACATAGAGATTGCTAGCATGCTGTCCCGCATCGTATATGATAGATCCAGCTGGAAATAATTTATGTTTTTTTGAAAATGCTTCGTCGATAACATTAAACCCCTTCTCTATTCTTTTCATCCGGGAATAATACCAATTAATTCTCACGATGTCAAACTATAAGATGTTTATTTAGTGTGATGAAAGTATATTTGTGAGGCAATGTATCCCGCCGCCGGATTTCATGAATTCATCGGAAGCTACTGGAACTGATGTGTATCCTAGTTCTTTGAGTTTGGTTTGAAAAGTGGGATTGCCTTTTTGGTGTACGACGTGATGATCTGTGACTACGCTATTGGCGCAGAATCCATTTGCTTCGTCTGTGGATAATTCTATAAGATTGGGTACCAATTTTTTTAGCACTCCCCTACTCTTTTGTGAAAATGCAGGTGGATAATAAAATGCAGTTTCATTGTTAAGGGGAAAAAATCCGACATCCAGGTGGTAAAATTTCGGATCAATTATTTCAAGTGGAACCACTTCAACATCCAGAATTTTACTTATCGCATCACAGGTCTTTTTATCAGCTCGGAAGCCAACACCGATTAATAGTTTATCCCCCCAAAAATAGGAATCCCCATTTCCCTCAAAATAAATATCTGTGGGTAAATAATTTATTTTATACCCGTTCTCTTCAAACCAGGATTGATAATATGTAGATTCATCTTTTCTTTCATCACACCAGAATCTGCTCAAAAGTACTTTTTTCCCTTGCACAATTCCCTGATCGGTTGCAAAAACCATATCAGGACTTCCCTTTTTTTGATTGATTGTCTCAACCGTTATCCCTAAACTTTTGTACGCATCTACGAGCTGCGTCCATTCATCCATGGCTTTCGCTTTATCAATAGTCCCAGGTTTCATCCATGGATTAATCACATAATCAAGCTTTTCGAAGTAAAGCGGTTTGCACATGAGAACACGTTTGATGAGTTTTTGATTCATAGTTTTACCCTCACCTTTACCCTCTCCCTTAAAGGGCGAGGGATTTGTGGGATTACACTCTTGCTGCCTGGAGTTGGTTGACGAAGTCCTGTGCAACGGGGACGGAGGTGATGAGTTTGACATTATGCTCTACTGCTTTGGCTCGTATGATTTTGCCATCGGTTTGAGCAACCTCACGTTCCATAGGGATGTTGATTATCAAATCAAAACGGTTGGCATCCAAGAGTTCGCCGAGATTTGGTTTGAGCTGGGGCTGGGAAATTTTATTGACCAGGATAGATTCAATGTTGTTGCTTGCGAGGAATTTATGGGTTTTGTAAGTTGCATAAAGCTTATATTTCATTTCATACAGTTTTTTAAAGGTCGGAAGGAGCTTGATCTTATTATTTCTTTTGCCAATTGAAAGAAGCGCTGTCTTTTCATATCGCTGAGCAAGTTTCATTGGCAAAGTATACAGTTCAATAAAGCCTGCCGATGCGTTCTGATTCATGCCTTCTGAGACCATAAATGTCGCCAGTTTTTCTTCAAATATCGTATTCGGAGTTTCAAGTGCTACGACTTGGGCGACACCTTTGAATAACTGGACGGTTACTTTGCCGGTGACTTTTTGATTGACGTTATCAATAAATGCATTCAAATCATTCATCAACGGGTCATACCAGAGAGCACCATAACAAAGATAGGCCCATTTTTGATCAACGGTTGCTTTAAATTCATTTTCAGTTCGGGTGCAGACGTAATGTTCGAGTTTTTCATGGGCTGTAATGATTATTTCAGCCGCGGGAGCTTCAAAAACATCTCGTATTTTCATGCCAATGACGCGGTCTTCAATATGGATGTTGGTTCCAACTGCGTGTGCCGCTCCGATTTTGTTAAGATTCATAATTAGATCAGCGAGCTTCATTTGTTTGCCATTAAGAGAGACCGGAATGCCTTTGACAAATTCCAAAACCACCAGGGCTGGTTGGTCAGGAGCATCTTGCGGAAGTTTGTTTACAACGAGAATTTTCTCAAGCGGCGGAATAGTTGCCGGATTTTCTATTTCTCCACCTTCGGCCGATGTTCCCCACATATTGTCATCGTATGAATATGGTTTTTCATGGGAATGTGAGATCGGTATGCCATGCTCTTTGGCGTATTCAATTTCTTCGGTTCGTCCCATACTCCATTCTCTGACAGGTGCAATAATTTTGATGTCGGGGTTGAGAGCTAGTGCAGTTCCTTCGATTCTTACTTGATCATTGCCTCGACCTGTGCAGCCATGAGCTATTGCATCCGCTCCTTCTTGAGCGGCTATTTTTACTGCCCATTTTGCAAGCAGCGGACGACCAATAGGTGTTGCGAGACGGTAGCGGTGCTGATAATTAGCATTTGCTTTAATGCCTTTAGCGATGTACTCATTGGCAAATTCATCTTTGGCATCAATGACGAATGCCTTTACTGCGCCGAGTTTGAGAGCTTTTTCTTTGATTTGATCGATATTATCTGCGATCTGGCCGATATCAATTGTGAGTGCGATGACTTCTGCTTTATATTCATCCTGGATCCATTTGAGCATGACTGAGGTATCAAGACCTCCGGAGTACAAAAGGACCACTTTTTTAACTTCACCTTTCTTGCCTTCGTAGGAGGCAACTTTTACATATTCTGATTTTTTTTGCATTTTTACGGTAAAATCATATGTGAGCTAGACTATTTATGTCAATTTTAGCTCAAAATGTATGAATTTTGTCCATTTTAGAAGAAATCGATTGGGTTGTCAATAAACGCAGGAGTTATTCTTCTTTGGTACGTTCAAGTTCTTGTTTAATTCTTCTGAATCCGTTTTCACGAGTACTCGGCTTTTCTAACATAGTATAAATTACTTGTCTTGCGCCTTTAGTATCAGCGATATCCAACAGTCCGAGTAATAAATAATTCTGCTCTTCAATACCCTGTAACCCCTGATCGATCATATATTTTTCAGTTAATCTTTGTAAGGAGGTAAGTGTCTGATGACTATCACGTCTCAGGTTTTCACTAACAATTCGCTGATATAACAACAGACTAAAATGGGTTAACTGGGGATTCCCCGCGTCCCATTCCATAGCTCGAGCGATCGATGCAACGGTTGGAGCAAATACTCGCATAAAAGCATCTCCTCCGAGGCGTTTCATATCAGGACGCGTGATGCGGGCTGAGCCATATCGGAAGTTGCCGCGCAATTTTAAGTGCTCTATAGCTTCTTTTTCAAGTTCGTCACCAAGTACGGCACGGGCACTTTGCTGTACCATATCTGTTACTGCAAAACGAACGTCGTGAGTTGACATAAGTGGCTCACTTCGTAACCATGCTGCTGTTACGGGTGTTCTTGGTTCTCGTAGTATTCTTCTTCTCGGGGTAACTACCCTTTCAGGTTTGGTTTCTTGGGTAGCATGTACTTCTTCTTGTTCTTCTGGCTTGCCATTTTCCACTTGCCTCTGATCAGGTGAGATAAAGCCACGTCCTGTTGCTACTGTTGCTTGTTTGTCAGTTGTGACTAATCGTTCACGTTTCAAGTGTTTCAATTGTCTTTCAACGACTCCCGGAAATACCCCAAGTTTTTCTGCTATAGCAGGCCTTCCTGGAAGTTTTTCACCCTTGCTAAGCTGTGTCAGAAGTTCTCTCAGATAGATATCAACCCTCTTTGCATCGGATATATAATCGCCGCTCACGCGGGTAACTCGTGGTTCATTTGTATTAAGAAGCCCCCGTTTTCCCAGTTTTTGATATGCTGTTTGGATTTGCCATTTACTTTCGCCATAATATTTGGCGAGTGTTTGTTGTGGTGGAAGTGGCATACCAGGCTCTAGTAAACCTGTTTCAATTCCTACAGCGATTGCATCTTGTAAATGTGTTGACAATGAGAGATCCGGTTGTGGCTGCGTACGAACGACAAACGGATCAAAATCTGGCATATCAAGAATCAATCGGGCATTTCGAAGTTGTGTAAGTGCTGCGCGTGCTGTTATTGGAGGGACATTTGCAATTGCTGCAAGTTCTCGTGAATCGGTAATACTGGTTCCAGGATGCAGCTCAGTAATAACATTCTGCAGTCGTGAGGCAAGTTGTAATGCTAGTGGTTCCTGTTCTTGGACTTGGGGGTTAAGAGGGCTTTTTTCAAGTGTTTCACTAATTTTTTGAGCAACATCACTAATTGTCTCATGCTCACTCATAACAGGAGCAACAAAAACGTCAGCTGTTTGAGCTAAAACGGGGGTCCGTACTCCTTCAGGGGCTGGTATATCAGTTTGTGCTGGTTTTGTCTGGTCAGGTGATGTTAAACCAGAAATGTGGAACATAGGTGTGGAAGGATGTATAGTTGGGCTGTTACCAGATACATGTAAGATAATTGGCGTGGGTGCGTTGCCTACTCCGGCTGTATCAAAAAAGGTAAAATAGTGAGTTGGCACTCCTTGCCAAGGAGAGGAAACATGCGTTGTTCCATGTCTTTTTTTCGTTCGTTTGCGGTGCGGATTGAACCTTTCTCCGGTTCGTGAAGTCGGTCTTTGATCTGCAGGTCCTAAGGCCTCTTCAAGCTCGAGTCGTTCATCAGGTTCTATACCTCTTTCTCTGACAAAATATCCCTGATCCGCTTTTGGAACAAGTACATCACCGAGTAGTTCCCGAGCTTTACGAATCGTAACGGTACTTACATCAAATTGTTCCCTCAGTTGTGCCAGAGAAGCAGTTTGGCTTCCTGGGGGGAATCTTCTTCCATCCCCTATTTCAGTAAGCATATGTGCAGCGACCCATTCTTGCAGTGACTGATCATTGGATGCCAAAATCTCTTTTTTGAATTCACTTAATGCTTCCTGGTCAATTGTGGGTGCAATAGAGCTTTTACTGCCTTGTGAGACAATAAGCCCCCGTTTTTTGAGTTCCCGTTTTGTTTCACTAATAATATGTCGGCTGGTACTATACCGGGTTTTGAGTGCGTCAATTGCAGGGAGCGGTTGTCCAGGTTGGTATTCCCCCGCGACAAAGCTATCAATGAATGCAAGCATGGTTTCTTTCCGGGTACGATTAGGCACAGGTCCTGTTTCGACTTGGTGTCCCTGATGAATAATTTCTGTTGTTGGCATGGGTATATTATAGGATATTTTAGATTAAATGTAAACTATAGGTTGTTTTGATGAGTTGGATTATTATGCAGCGAGTGCATCAAGATATTCTTGAGGTGCCCGGTTTGCCGGAATGATATGAGTTTTGATTGCAAATGGCTTATTTCGAGCTTCAAAATAACGGGTTGTACGAGTAATTAATGGCACATCATCCGGTATGCCATATTGACTGGCCTCAGTTGGCGTGGGCATTTTGCTGCTTGTTCGTTCTTTCGTTTCATCAGGATCTGCAAATGCATGAGGCTGAATTGGCAAATTGTCTAAACTGGTACGAAGCTCCGTAAGCCAGAACATTGGTATATCTGTTTGCGTTATATCATATATATGTGCAGTTTTTGCACCTGCTAGCTTAATACCCCGAACATGACGAGTTTCATTGACAAGTTGCGTTGGAGGAATGTCTAAAACTTCTGCTTTAATTTTAGAGGGGATAAGTAAATATGATCGAGTTCGTTGTGCTGGTGTGTGTCCCCGTTTTCTCACCTCAGCAGCCCAAACTCTTGTATCATTGATATACGGGATTTCATTCATATCCGCAATAACTTCACGTTGCTGATCAGCTGGCAGGATAACTTCGGGTAGCTGTGTATCTTCTGTCCTTGGCAATTCCTTTGACAATGTTTCAGGTGGAGATGCTTCTGAAGTTGCAGGTGACTTAATGTCCACTGTGTGAGGCTCAGATTGTGATTCAAAAGTCATAAATCCAGCAACTCTCCCGAGTCGCATAATAGCTTCTTGTGTCGTTTCCTCAGGAGTGATTCTATGTTCAAAACTATAATTGACGAGTCCATTGAGAGAATGACCATCAAGGAATGCAAATTTACTTTTAAGAGCAGAAAAAGTTAACTCAGATACAGGAATTGCTAGTTCTTGAGCTGCTTTTTGGAGTATTTCGTATATTACTTTTCCTTCAATTCTCCCCCAATAAATCCTTTGATTTGTTCGTAGCGATGTTATCACGTCATCAGTTGGAGGATTACCTGCAATTTTTTCTCGCAGGAGTTTAATGGGATCTTTTGTGCTGCTATGACTAACGCTTAAAAAGTGTTTATACAGTCCTGATAGCGTTCTGCCCCCAAGAAGAGAAAAATGTTCGTCCAAATGAGTTTTCCCCCAACGGGTGATAGGTGGCAGTCTGTCTCCTTCTGCATCTCTTACCCTTTCCAAAAAGTTTCGAAGCACATCACCTGCAATGTGGCCCCAAGGAACTGGTCTATCAAGTGAAAATGACAAAATTATATCATCAACCGATAGATGCAGATCCAAATCCTGTCTCATTTCAGTGATTGCATCTACTCCGTTTTGGAGTCCTTTTTTATAAAAATGTTTTATTAACCCTTTAAGCTTTTTTTCATCCAGACTACTAAATTCTCTATCAAAATCTTCCCTTCTCCACAGTGAAAGCGGCGGTAATGCAACCTCTTCTAAATTTCTTAATCTGATAAGAAACGCTTTTATTACCTGTGGTGTAACCCGAGCCCATTGTATTGGTCTATCTAAATTGATAGCAGTATGCACATCTTCTGCAGTCATTGCAATTCCAACTCGCTCGTTAAGAAATGTTATTGGATCCATGTCATCTCGTTTTTTTGCCTCTCGAGCGGCATAGTTGTACAAACCTCCCAACGTATGTCCTTCTAAAAATGCCTTAGGCAACCTAAGATCATCTGAACCCAACATTGAAGGCGCGAGTCCCTCTTGTATCTGCTCAGAGAACCACCAAAAAAACTCTCCTAATACTTCAGGTGAGACATGTGGCCATTCTACCCTTTTACCTCTTCTAACAGCTTCGATGAGTGCTAGTGTATTGTGATACATGGGAGCCTCAGGTGTCCGTTTTGCACTTACGATAGGTTCTTCACTAAGTCCGCTTGGATCAGTTCCTACTTGTCCTCCGTTTGATGTTATTGCCATAAAAGAATCAAAGTCTGGTAAATCGGGTACACGCACGGAGTCGCTATAATATGGGAGAGAATGCAGCATAGCCATACCTACCACATCTCCTTCTATCCGTTGCTCTTGTAACAGAGCTGCATCAGTCATGATTGCATTAGTGACATGTTCTATTTGAGATAACCGTAACACAGGAGCAGCTGCTAGGTATGAAGCGGCAATTGCCATAACCCATCTCACATCTTCTTCAGGAAATCCAGTATCATGAGTATCTTTCAGTAAAGACAGGATTCTTTCTTTATGCCGTTCCCGCAATTCAGGCAATGGCTCTTTTCTTTCCCACATTTCTCTCACATAGGAAATACCGCCTGATACGTTTTGTGGAATTTCACCTGGAGTATGGTGATATGTTATTGCTTCTTGCCCTGATAGAGCTGTTTGATCATGTTTTGTACGTTGAGGTACAACAACAGTCGTCTCATCCGTTGTAGTTGGTGGCGCATCCGCACGTGCACGTATATTTGCAGCAACCTGATGATCTGCATGGGTGATTTCTTTAAGGATTCCTTGTATTATCGTATTTCCTCTACGTACTCTTCTTGCATGATCTAATTGGGGCACGATTCCTTCAGGTATTGCCGGCTCCTCGACATCTGGTATGGTAACACCTTGCCTATGAAGCCAGGGAGGTTGCATAAGTATTTCTTCTTCGAGATCGTTTAATACTTCCCGTTGTTGTGCACTACTGCTCACAATCCTATTCCTTCTGTCTGATGGGTCAGGTACAATGACACCTCTTCTTCTAAATACAGATATTGCTCGATGAACTACTCCGACACTGGAATGATAGTTTTCAACGAGTGAGAGTGTTGTAGGAAATGGTGAACCAGGTTGTAGTACGCCTCCTTTGATTTGTGCTAGCAGATCAATTTCAACTTCTTGTTGGGTTATAGGTATTCTTCGCATTTTTGGTCCAGTTGATCCTTCATTTCTGTCCGGTTTTGCCATAATACTGGGGAATATAGCACTTTTTGAAGAGAGAATCAAACTATAGGTTTACTTTGTTTGCTTTTCTGTGGCTGTGAGGAGGTTTTCCATCAGCATTGCTACGTTGACGGGGCCGACTCCGCCTGGGGTTGGGGTATAATATGAGGCTATTTCTTTAATTGATTCTTCATCATAGTCGCCGTGGAGTTTATTTTCTTTATTACGGTTGATGCCGACACTGATGAGAATTACTCCTTTTTTCAATGATTCTGGTTTTATTGTATTTTCCCGACCCACGGCTGAAATGACGATATCGGCTGTTTTCAGAATTTCATCAGGATTTTTTGTTTTACTGTCAATCAGATGTGGTGTTACGTTTAGTTTCTTCAAATACTCGATGATCGGTCCCCCGCCGGTTGGGCCTTTACCCAAAAGCGCGATATTTTGTTGCTGTAACCATTTCTCAAAACCTGTTTTTTTCTTCGTTTCGCCTGTATAGATTTCCTCCAATATTTTTACAACGGAAAGCGGGAGCGGTAATGTATAGGGTGATTTCGGATGGAAGCCATCGACGTCTTTTTGAGGATTTGTTGTCAGCTCAAGCTTTTCTACATCTATTTGATCAGGCAGCGGGCGTTGAATTAAGATTGCGTGCACATATGGATCTTCATTTAACAATTTCACTTTTTCGAGAAGTTCATCTGTTGTAACATCAGTTTTATAATTAAGAATAGTAACTTTTGCCCCGATCTCCTCCCCTTTTTTCTGTTTCAAGGTAACGTAAGCAACAGATGCCGGGTGTTCACCCACGAGGATAACGACAAGATGTGGAATAATTTTTTTCTTTTTAAGATGAGCAACGCGTTTTTCCAGGTCTTTATACAGTTTCTCAGCAATTTCGCGTCCGCTTAGCTTCATGCTTGTATTATACATTATTGGATTCAGAATTTGAAATCACAGGATGGCCAGCGTATTCGCCTGTCAGCACTCATCTTAATCCTTCATAAGGCAAGTGGCGGAGGCAATCCCATCTGAAGAATGGGAGAAGCGCATGAGGATGACTCCTTGGGTGTCGCGGGATAATTTAGGTATAGATGAGATGGCGAGTTTGACAATCTGGCCTTTTTTGGATGTGATAATTATTTCTTCACTGTCCGGTGGAATTATTTGTGCTGTAACGACCTGACCGGTTCTGTCGGTTACTTTTGCAACTTTAACACCTTGTCCGCCTCTATTTTGCAATGGGAACTGACTAACCGGGGTTTTCTTGCCCAGACCATTTTCCATAATGACAAAGAGCTCAGCGCTGTCACCTTTGGCAATGACATCCATACCGATCACCTGATCTTTACTGTCAATCTTGATTCCCCGCACACCCATAGTCGCGCGTCCCAATGGTCTGACATGATCTTCATCAAATTTGATTGCTTTTCCATCTTTTGTGATAATAAGAACATTGCTCTTGCCATCGGTAAGATTGCTCCAGGCAAGTTCATCGCCTGGATCGAGTTTGATCGCGATCATGCCGTTTCGTCTGATGTTTTCAAAGTCTGCAAGACTAGTTTTTTTAACAGTACCGTTTCTTGTAGTCAGAAAGACATAGCCTGCTTTGACAGTTTTTCCATACACAACAAAAGACATAACTTTTTCGCCGGCTTCGATGTTGAGAAGATTGACGATAGCATTACCTTTACTTGTTCTTGAACTTTCTGCAATTTCATACGCTCTAAGAGCATAAGCTTTTCCTTTGTTGGTGAAGAAAAGGATATTGTCATGGGTCTGTGCTGAGCGGATGTGGGAAATACCATCTTCATCTTTGACATTCATACCAGTTATTCCTTTGCCGCCTCTGTGCTGTGTATGGAAGGTGTTGAGCGATTGGCGTTTGATATATCCAGTCGTAGTAAGCGTAATAACAGTCGGTTCATTGGGGATCAAATCTTCTTCTGAGAACTCCCCTACCTTGCCTTTAAAGACTTTGGTACGTCTGGGATCTGCATATTTTTCCCGGAGTTTGCCCAATTCACTTTTAATTACACTCAAAATTTTCTCTCCGTGTGCAAGCAGATCTTCAAGATACGCGATCGTTTCTCTCACCATCTGCAATTCATCTTCGATTTTCTGTCTTTCAAGTGCTGCGAGACGGCGAAGTTGCATATCTAAAATTGCCGTTGACTGGATTTCTGAAAGTTTGAATTTGCTCATCAAATTGGTTTTTGCTTCTTCCTGGGTTTTTGAGGCACGAATTGTCTGGATGACGGCATCGATATTATCAACTGCGATTTTGAGCCCTTCCAGGATGTGCAGTCTTGCTTTTGCCTGGCGAAGCTCAAATTCTGACCGACGTTTGATAACGGTGTATCGGTGTTTGATGTATTCTTCCAGAATAAGTTTCAGATTCAACGTTTGGGGTGTTCCATCAACGAGTGCAACCATATTTACCGGAAATGTTGTTTGTAGGGATGTTTGTTTGAACAAATTATTTAATACTTTCTTTGGAGCTGCATCACGCTTCAATTCAACATAGATGCGAAGTCCGCGTCTGTCTGATTCATCACGAAGATCTGAAATACCTTCAAGCTTTTTCTCTTTTGCAAGATCTGCGATTTTTGCAATAAGAAGCGCTTTGTTCACCTGATATGGGAGTTCGGTGATTGTAATCGCTGATTTTCCGTTGCCGATTTCTTCAATTTCTGCTTTCCCACGAATGACAATCTTGCCGCGTCCTGAGACATAGGCACTTTTAATCTCAGTAATGTCATAAATTGAGCCTGCTGTGGGGAAATCAGGTCCCTTGATAAATTCAAGCAGCTCATCAATCGTCACATCACTTGCCAGGGGAACTTTGGGTTCGGCAAGAGAAACAACTGCTTCTGCATTCGTAACAACTGTTGGTGCTTCATCGCTTTTTGTGGTTTTGGCTGCCTCGGATGGATTAATGACGGTTGTTTTATCAATCATATAATTGATCGCGTCAATCAGTTCACCGAGATTGTGTGGTGGAATTTTAGTTGCCATACCAACAGCAATACCTTCTGATCCCATGAGAAGCAAATTTGGAAGTTTGGCCGGCAAATACACGGGCTCTTCTTTGGAAGCATCAAAATTGGGCATGAAGTCAACTGTTTCTTTTTCTATATCAACGAGAAGTTCCGCGGTAATTGCTGCCATTCTTGCTTCGGTATAACGCATAGCAGCAGGAGGATCACCATCGACTGAACCAAAATTTCCCTGACCATCAATCAGTGGATACCGCATCGAAAAGTCCTGTGCAAGACGTACCATTGCATCATAAACAGGCACATCTCCATGAGGATGGTATTTACCCAAAACTTCACCAACTACCGTTGCGCTTTTTTTATATTTTGCGCTGTGGACAAGGCCTATTTCATGCATAGCAAAAAGGATACGGCGGTGGACTGGTTTGAGACCGTCCTTTATATCAGGAAGCGCGCGGGAGACAATGACAGACATCGCATAGTTCAAATACGATTTCTTCATTTCTTCAGAAATATTTGTGGGTTGTAATTTGCCGATATTCATTTTTTTGAGCTTTTAGCTTCTAGCGATTAGCGTCTCGATTTGACATTCTATTTGAAGCCTTCGTTTTTGTAGCGTTCGATACATTCAGTAATGATCTCTTTCGCTTCTTTTATATCTCCCCAGCCAAGAACTTTGGTGGTTCCAGGTTTTTTCAGGTCTTTATAATGCGCGAAATGAAACTCGATTTTTTGCTTCCAGCGCTTTCCCAGATCGTCAAGCGTTTGGATTGAATCTCCCGTATTTCTGTCATCTTCTGGAACGCAAACGATTTTGTAATCCATTTCACCGTCATCTTCGAAGTTAAAAATGCCAAGAATTTTTGACTTTACCAGAACGCCGGTCGGAATGGGTTCATGACACACAAGAAGTATATCCAATTCATCGCCATCGGTATCTTTTGTTCCCGGAATAAAGCCGTAATTGACTGGTTTTGGAAACACATTTGGTTCAACTCGGTCAAGGATAAATATACCGTGTTCTCTATCATATTCTATTTTGAGTGAGGATCCTTCGGGGATGTCAACAATTCCGTTGACCCAACCTTCATCTATATTTCCCGGTGTAAGTAATTTATTAAAATCTGGCATAGCTCCTTAATATTTTCTGATTATAACACAACATTAAATATCCAAAGTTGCTGAAATTGCGTTCGTTTGGATGAAGTGTTTTCGTGGTGGTACTTCGTCTCCCATAAGCATGGTAAAGACTGCATCAGCTTCTTCGGAATCATGGATCGAGACTTGTTTAAGCATTCTGTTTGCCGGATTCATTGTGGTCTCCCATAATTGGTCAGGGTTCATCTCTCCAAGACCTTTATATCGTTGCACCATAATATTGGCATTACCTGTTTTCATCTCTTTTAACGCTATTTCTTTTTCGTTGTCATCGTATGCATAGCGTACATCTTTTCCTTTGGTAATTTTATACAACGGTGGGATCGCGACATAGAGATAGCCGTTGCGGATAATATCTGGCAGATGACGATAGAAAAAGGTCAGAATAAGTGTCTCAATATGTGCTCCGTCAACATCAGCATCAGTCATGATGATAACCCGGTGATACCGAAGTTTTTCCATATTGGTTGTATCCCCGATTCCAGAGCCAAGAGCAATAATAAGATTTTTAATTTCCTCATGCTCGATCATTTTATCAAGTCGTGCTCGTTCGGTATTCAAAATTTTACCTTTGAGAGGCAAAATAGCCTGGTATTTGCGGTCTCTTCCTTGTTTTGCTGATCCGCCTGCTGAATCTCCCTCAACGAGATAGAGTTCTGAGATTGCCGGGTTTTTTTCTTGGCAATCTGCCAGTTTGCCCGGAAGCGTTGATCCTTCAAGAGCACCTTTTCTGATGACTGCTTCTTTTGCAGCTTTTGCTGCAAGTCTGGCTTTTGCTGCAAGACCGACTTTCTCAACGATTCTTTTTCCATCAGATGGGTTTTCCTCAAAATAAGTGGTGAGGGCTTCTTTAACGATCGTGTTGACCACGGATTGGATTTCAGAGTTTCCTAATTTTCCTTTGGTCTGACCTTCAAATTGGATTGCATCCTGGGGCATTTTTATAAAGACTACTGCAGTGAGCCCTTCCTTCATATCATCACCGACAAATGCATCAGTATCCGCTTTGATAATTCCGGTTTTCTTACCATAATCATTAATCGCACGCGTCAATGCCATGCGAAAACCTGTCAGATGGGAGCCGCCATTAACTGTGTTGATAACGTTAACAAATGATTCGACATTTTCCGTATAGGTGTCATTGTATTGGAGAGAGACCTCGACTTGAACATCTCCATCTGTTTTATTAATATAAATTGCTTTGTGAAGAGCATTTTTATTGTCATTGAGCTTTTCTACAAGGGAGACAATACCTCCCTCAAAATAGTAATTTACTTCTTTAATTTCGTCTTTACGCTTATCGAGCAAGTGAAAATAGAGTTTTGGTACCAAATAAGCTCGCTCACGGATGATTTTTTTAATAAAATCAAAATCCCAAGCATATACCGTACTCCCATCCTCGTTTTCTTTGATAAACTCTTTAAAGATAGTGACATCAGGATAAAAAGAGGTTGTAGTACCTCTTTGTAGTTTTGCGACAGCCGGAACATCCTGCAAACTTTCTTTTACTTCCTCAACCGGGCTTTTGGCAATGCCTCTTTCATAACGCTGCCTTACCAGTGATTTACCTCTACGAACTTCAACCCACACCCAGTCTGAAAGCGCATTCACAACGGAAGCACCAACGCCGTGCAGCCCTCCTGAAATCTTATATGCTGATCCTCCGAATTTGCCACCAGCATGAAGCTGTGTCATAACAAGCTCTAGTGCTGATTTTTTGTGAACCGGATGCATATCTGTCGGAATACCACGGCCATCGTCAGATACAGTTGCTGAGCCATCTTTATTAAGCGTTATCCAAACGTTGCTTGCAAAACTCGCAAGTGCCTCATCAACACTATTGTCGATAATTTCCCGAAGTGTTTCATGCAGACCATACACATCGGTTGAGCCGATGTACATGCCTGGTCTTTTTCTTACTGGTTCGAGTCCTTCAAGTACCTGGATTTGCTGCGCGGAATAATCTGAGGTTTTACTGTTAGCCATTGATTTACCTATTATAAGGAAACCAAAAAATAATTTCAACCCTTTAGAAATTGAGACACTTCTCTGGGGTCATGAGTGCTTTTCTGAGGATAGTTTTAAGATTTTTTTAATCCATTTGTTGATTTCATTTTTGTGAGATTTTTATCTGACCAGTTCCACCAGCTAAGTAATTTGGGATCGTGTTTGGTTTCAGTTACAAAATATACCATGCATCGGAACGTATAAAGCATGCAGCGGTCGAGGGTTGTTCCTCGAAGTTTGTTCAATTGATCATACAGTTGGTCGGGATCTTTGTGTTTCAACTCCTTTGTAGAGCGAAATCCCATATCCCAGAGATCTTCAGCTATTGATTTACCTACGCCGGGTAACATCTGGAATTCTTTTAGAAGCACTTTTCTATTCATTAGTATATTTTACACGATTTGTTTATCTCACTTTGCGGTTTAGGGATGAATAACAGCAAATGCAACTTTTTTAGCGCCTGGTAAAATTTTGCGAATTCTTGGAGGTACATTTTTCGTATATCCCCATCTGTTTGCTAGTGCATTTACCAAAACAAGCCCTCGACCACTTTCTGCATTCCATTTTGGATTTACAGGTGTGATTGGTATCTCAGCATTAGTATCTGCTACATAGATAAGTGCTCCTCCGCCGGGTAGTTGATCAATTCCACCTACAAAACTTGGTTGATCTTCTCCTGCGGAACCGTAGCGTACAGCATTTGTTGCAAATTCTGATCCTATAACTTGAGCAGTAAAAGAATCTCCAAATAATCTAGTTCCTATCATCTCCCGAAACTCACCTATTGATCTACCTTCAGCAGCATATAATTTAACGCTGCGACTAAATTTCCCAGCACTTTCGGGATTCCTAGATCTACCTGTAACTTCAGTTCTCATAATAAAATCTTCCTATAGTATATCATTTTTCTGCTAAAATTCAACTTATCTATTAATATAGTTGTAAAATTTATAAGACTTTTCTAATAGGAACGGACATTATATAATAGAAAAGTATGACTATTGTTGGAAATCTGACACAAAAGCATTGCAAACCTTGTGAAGGCGGGGTTCAGCCGCTTACGCCTGATGAATATGGAGCGTATCTTCGCAGTGAGCTCTCAGGGTGGGAGGATGTGGATGAAAAAAAGATCGTTAAAGAATATAAGTTCAAAAATTTTCAGGAAGGGTTGGATTTCATCGCAAAGGTTGGCCAGATTGCCGAGGCGGAAGGACATCATCCTGATATTTATTTGCATAATTATAATAAGGTCCGTTTAACGCTCTCGACCCACGCGATAAAAGGACTTTCAGAAAATGATTTTATCCTCGCCTCCAAAATTGATGCAAAATGATCCACAAAGCTTGACCAGGAGCGATTTGCCATGTTAAGGTAGTTGTATGACAGAGCTAGCAGAAGTTCCCCAAGAGGCAGCAAATCCACTAGGAAAACCTGATGCAAAGCATCGTAGAGATGAAAGAATCCCTGCAGGTGAAACATCAATGCGAAAATTTATAGCAAATACTGTTGAAGAGAGTAAAGGTATTCATGAAGCTTTTAAAAAATCAAAAAAAGAAAATAGAGCGACGCGTTGGCAAAGGATTTTGCATGCTGTGAATATTCCTGCAAGAATTTGGGGAGCCCGATCTGACCTTGCAGGACAAGCTGAACAAGGGTCTACTACTCAAGTTCAAAATGCAGAACCTGAACAATCATCCACTACCAGTGTTGATGCTGCAGAACAAAATGTTGAAAATGCGCATAGAAGATCTAAGTCAGAGCGATTTAGAAACGCTGCACGAAGAGTAGCTAAATATTTGGTTAGAGATAAAATAGAACAATTACCAGATGGGTATGTTGCCGAAAGTTTGAATGATGTGGCGGCTATGCGTAAAACAGATGGATATGAATCTGTATATGATGCCGTGCAAAAAGTTTCTAAAGTTGCACTTCCGGTCAGCGCCAATGCTGAAACACCTGACGGAGCTCTGGGAAAAGAATTTGCTAATGGATTCATGGGGTATTTAAATGTGCCTGGTGATGAAGGTGATGACGGACTCCAATTGGCATTTGGAAGAACTGGAGGCAGACATAGCAGTGATAGCTCAGTTGAAATTGTGCAGTTAGACCCTAAGACAGGTGAACCAATTGGTAAACAAAAACTTATGGTTCTGCCTGATAAAAGCTTGACAGTATTTCCATTTACCGTAAACGGTAAGGAAATCTCGTTATCGGCAAAAATAGACAGGGGTCAACTTGAATTTGCGACAAAGGGTGATAAAAAATTACATATTGGAGAGACTGCCCCCAATCTTGTTGAAAATACTAGTGCTGTTCCTGTAGGCTGAGTGTTAGCCATCTGAAATCATGACTAGGATGTCTCATCTCTAAAAAGCCTCTCACATTAGTAGCAGCCAATTCCCACGCCCATCTGCCAGGATCGTCTTCCCCCATTTCTCGATTCGGAAAAGCAGACGTATAGCGATTTCTCAGACGTTCAATTGCATCCTCATCCCCGGTTTTTTGAGAAAGTACGAGCTTATAGTCATCTGAAATAGCTATTGAATCATCAGTTTCCAATGCTTCTTGTGCTGTAGTAAATGCAGTGGTTAGCAAATCGATATGAGGCTTAGCGTGGGGACTCAAAAAGAAATCCTGAATTTCTTCAGCTTTTTTCATTTGAGGCCTTCTGGGATCTTTCGGGTCGGTACGTACAGAATCTCTATATCTACTTATCGAATCGATGACTGTTGTATGTACTACGTCATGCCAGAGGACACCTAATCGTCCTTCTTTCATTAGATGTTCGTCATCATGGATAGGTTTTTCTGGTGTATCAACAGCACGTTTCACCTTATACAATCTATGTTCTCTGTTTGCAGCGGCTCCGACTCGTATCAGTTGTCGATCAGACAGAGGTGATCTAAGCAGTGCCGGCCAGCTTATAGGAGGTTTCTGAAGCAGTGCAGCTGCAGTATAGATAGCGATTCCTCGCGTCTCCTCAGGCCAGCGCTTATTGCCATCAATAAATCCTTTCACCCACGTATCTTTAATGAGTGGATCACGATCTGGTGTTAATGTAAATTCTGTAAATGGAAGTCGTCCAGGTTTTTCATTCATGCAACGAATTATACAGGATAGATGCAAAATGTAGCCTCTATAGTCTTTTTTGTTTTTCGCGACAAATGTCTTATTTCAGAGTATACTTGTAGTCGGTTCTTATGCATGCAAAAAAAATTACTGCAACAATTAAGAGCAAAGCGAAGCAATTTAGTAGAAATGCACTAGTTGCGCAAGCGATCCGTTTGGGCTATTTTAGCCGTGGTGTTTTTTATAGTCTGATCGGAATATTTGCGTTTAGCCTTGCACTTGGTATTGGAAAAGGTGCTATAAGTCAACAAGATATTTTTTTATCCATTAGTCATATTCCCTACGGTTTCTGGGTTCTTTTTATATTCCTAATCGGAATGGCTGGTTATTCATTATGGGGTTTTATTCGGGCGACAATGGATTATCTTTTCCCCCACCATACGCATATACCATTCGTTAAGCGAATTGGCTATATTTTCAGCGGTATTTTTTATGCATCACTGCTTTTTCCGATTCTTGCAATACTTTTTAATAAACCCGAAAATTCTGCGCATACTGATTCCTTAAAAAACATTTCCGCAATGTTATTGCATATACCTTTTGGGCAAGTGTTTCTTTTTGCAATTGGAATTACCAGCTTTTTTTCAGGATGTATGCAAATTAGAAGAGCAATGTTGGCTAAAAAAACTTCGGATGTAAACTATTCTAAAAAGATCAAAAATGACCATATTTTTTTAGTAATCTCACGAATCGGCATTGCAAGTCGTGGGTTAATTTGGACAATGGTTGGAATTTTTGCTATTATAGCTGGCGTCTACGCTGATCCATCCCGAATTCAGGATACGAATGAAGTATTTAATACATTGAAATTCTTACCGTTTGGATCGTTTATTGTGATGATTCTTGCTTGTGGTTTTATTCTTTTTGGACTGTATTCAATGAGTCTTAGTGTATGGGGAAAATTACCTAATAATGAAGAAGACATCTAATAACAAACAAATTACTGTTGAAAAAGTCAGCACAAAAATACAGGAAGAAATTGTTACAAAACCGGTTCGTAAGAGAAGGACAATCACCCTTCGAATTTTTCTTGGTATTGCAGTGAGTGCGTTTACTTTGCTTGCGTTTGTAGCTCACACAGTACATTATTTCCCCATTGATCTGATCATAACGAGATCCATACAGTCATTTCATCCTGCATGGTTTGATCTCCTTATGAAATTTACCAGTTATATTGGATTTCCTCCGCAAGCAGATATATTTGTTTTAGTTGTCGTTATAGGTATGTTTATTTTCGGACTTCGCTTTGAAGCTATCGTTACTTTTTTAAATGCGATTCTCATTACTCTTATTAATATATTTTTAAAGGATCTTATCGGCAGACCTCGACCAAGCGCTGATCTGGTACAAGTATTTTCTCAAGTGGGACAAACCAGTTTTCCAAGCGGACATGTTATGTTTTATCTTGCTGTGTTTGGCTATTTTTGGTTTCTCTGTTTTACTATGTTAAAAAAATCACTTCTTAGATTTATTCTTTTATTTATTTTATCTGCGAGTATTATTCTTATAGCTCCATCACGAATTTATCTGGGAGCGCATTGGGCAAGTGATGTATTGGGTGCCTATCTATTCAGTAGTATCTGGTTGTTAGTCGTTATTGAATTTCATAATTGGGGCAAATCCCGTTTCTTTGTCAAACAACCTGTGGCACCGGAAAAATAACATGAAAAAACAATTATATAAACAAATCGGGATCTATCTTGGCTATTATTTGTTACTCGCACTCTTTTCAGTTATTTTGGGATATCTGGTAATCTCTGTGCCATTTATCAAAGTATTTGATAATTATTTGTATGTAAAGATCAATGGTTTGCCGCATACACATCTTACGAATTCAATAATCTGGCCGTTTGATTTGTGGTTTTTTCCCTATCCACAGATTTTCTTTTTCCCAGCATATTTTTATTTTATTTTTGCTGGATTTCTTCTGTATATGGGTATTTTCAAGCGTTCGTTATTTAAATGGGCTCTTGTATCATTGATTTTGGGATATATGCTTGCCGCATTATTGTTAACACTTGATTGGCATTTTATCTTTCGTCATCGTCCATTTGAATTTTTGCCAAGCACCGTTGATCGTGTATCAAGAATAGCCTTGATGAAGTTCCCATCATATCCCTCAGGACATGTGCGGGATACAACATTTGTAAGCACCATTATCGTATCGTTTATACCTGGTGCTAAATGGCTGATGGTTTTATTTGTTATCTTTATTGCTTTTACAAGAGTGTATCAGGGCGCACATTATCCAACTGATGTTCTGGCAGGAATTCTCTTTGGGTATTTGGTAGGTATTATAACTTTTAAAATAGTAATGGTTATTCGCAAAATAGTTGCTGAAAGGAAAGAACATACATAAATCATGGCTTCAGCAAAAAAACCAGCTAATGCTATAAAATTTATTTTTAATCCTCATGCGGGAGAAAAACGTAAAAGTATCGGTGGGGGTAACGGTGTCTCTCTTGATGAAATAAAATCTCTGTTACAACAATATCAGCTGCCCGTAGATTATGCACCTACAAAAGGTCCAAAGCATGCAACACAGTTGGCAAAGGAAGGTATCTCTGAAGGGTATGAAACAGTAATCGTCGCTGGTGGCGATGGGACAGTAAATGAGGCTGCAAATGGTTTGGTAGGAAGCGATATAAATCTTGGAATAATCCCTATGGGGACATTTATGAATATTGCTCATATGCTCTCAATTCCACTGGATATTGAAAAAGCAATTGCAATTATTAAAATTAAACGAATTCGCAAAATTGATGTAGGGCAAGTGACCAAATTGGAAGGTGAAAAATTAACTGATCCTTATTATTTTATCGAATCTTCAGGAATTGGTCTTGATGCACATGTACAGGATTATTTTAAAAAAATAGAAAGGGGCGACTTGCAAAATATATTTCCTCTCATTCATAAGTTTTTTAAATTCAGATCTGGCTTAACTGAAATTGTAACTGATGCAAAAAAAATTACTTGTAAAGCAAGTATTATTAATGTCGCAAATGGTCCTTACGCGGGAGCAAATTTTAGAATGTCACCTTCTGCAAAGCTAAATGATCACCGTTTGACTGTTTCAATATATTCAATGACACAATGGGAATTGGTAAAATATTTTTTGAAAATGAAATTGACGCAAAAATCTGATGGACGAAGATTACATACAATAAAAGCAAAAAATGTTAAAATTCAAACCACAACTGAAGATATGTACGTACATGTGGATGCGAGTTTGTTTGGTTCACCTCCTGTAAATTACAAAATTATTCCAAACGCCTTAAATGTCATTTGTGGTTTTCCCGCATCTTCTGACCCGGTTTCTATTTCATCACGAACGACGTTAGATCCTTAAGGAGTAAGTATCGTTAGAGCGCGAGGCAGGATTTCAATCGTTAATTGTTTGGTTGGAGGGAAAATATTTCCATCACACTCAAATGCTTTTTTCCTACCAATTACTGAAATGACAATCTTTTTCCCTTTTAAAAACGTATAATGAGGACTTTTATTAATATTTCCGGATACAGTGTGTCGTAACAAACTAATCCAGTAGTACCAGTTTTTTGCCTGAATAATGCCGATTGAAAGTCTGCCGTTGGTTGCTGAAGTTTGAGGCACAAGATAATATCCACCTTGAATTTTGCCTAAATTCGCGGCAAGAATTGTTTTCGCTCTAACTATAATTGGTTTGTTTTCATCTACTTGTAATTTATATATTGTTGATGAACGGAGTAAACTTCTCAGTGCTGAATACAAATATGCAAGTACACCAATTCTATTTTTTAATTGTCTATTAGCACCCTTTATCATTTCTGCATCAAACCCGATTCCTGCTAAAATGGCAAAATAAATTGCATTTGCGCGCCCTATATCTATTTTGAGAGGTTTTCCGTGAAGTGCAATTTTCATGCTTTTTGTAGTATCCAGAGGAATACGTACATTTTGAGCAAATAAATTTCCTGTTCCAAGAGGCACGATTCCGACAGTTATATTTTTATTTACACATGCGCCAACGACTTCCATAATTGTTCCATCACCTCCACAAACAATCAAATGAGTAACCCCCTTTTTTATTGCTTGACTTGCTATATCTGTTGCTGTGTTCTGTATTGTGGTAGTTTGCAATTCACCATCCCATCCATTTTCCTTTGCAATTGACTGGATGGTTTTTTTTCTGTCTTTCTCATTACCGGGACCACTTACAGGATTAAGAATGATAAGTGGTGATCGGGCGTTGTGATTTATTTTATTTATCCCCTTTTTTTGCATAATATTTTCTCCCTTTTAATTTTTCCGGTAAATATGACAAGTTTTTTTCCGGTCCAATGTGTCCATTTTTCCAGTTGTAACCTTTTGCATATCCTAATTCTTTCATGAGTTTGGTAGGTGCGTTTCTCAGATGAAGCGGGACAGGTTCATTGGGAAAATTGATTACATCCTCTCGTGCTTTGGCAAACGCATCAATGGCACTCCTATCTTTTTTTGCACTGGCGAGATAGGTAACTCCATGGGCGAGATTGATTGCACATTCAGGATAGCCGATTGTTTCGACTGCGCGAAAAACATCATTTGCTACAACAAGCGCCGTCGGCTGAGCCATCCCAATGTCTTCTGATGCGAAAATTACCATTCTACGCGCGATAAATTTTGGATCTTCTCCACCTTCAATCATTCTGGCAAGATAATAAAGAGATGCATCGACATTTGATCCGCGCATGGATTTGATAAATGCTGAGATGATGTTGTAATGTTCATCTGCCTTTTTATCGTAAAGGCCTACTGTGCGGGTTTGGAAAATATCTTTTATCGTAACTGGTGTAATTTCTTTTTCGTTGTATGTTGTTACTGCCATCTCAAGCGCATTTAACATAATCCTCGCGTCTCCTCCGGATAGTCTTAGTAATAATTCCTCAGCTTCCTCATTAATTTTTTTCTTGTACTCCCCTACTCCAGTTTTTTTATCAGTTAGGGCTCTTTGAATGATGGTTTGCAAATCCTGTGTTTGTAATCCTTGTAAAACGAAGATTCTTGATCGTGATAAAAGCGCGCTAATTATTTCAAAAGAAGGATTTTCTGTGGTTGCACCAATTAAGATAATATTGCCATTTTCGACACTCGGTAAGAGCGTGTCCTGTTGGGCCTTATTCCATCTATGAATTTCATCGATAAATAGGATTGTTTTTTGTTTGCTTTTTTGTGCCCGTTCAACGATCTCTATCAGATCTTTTTTCCCGCTCGTTACCCCTGAAAGTGCATGGAAATCTGCGTGTATATTTTTAGCGATAAGATGAGCAAGCGTTGTTTTCCCTGATCCCGGAGGACCCCAGAAAATCATCGATGTAACTGTTTGATTTGCAATCATTTTTCGGATGATGCCATTTTCTCCTATTAATTGTTCCTGACCGACGTATTCGTCAAGCGTTTGCGGTCGCATTCTATATGCGAGGTTTGAGGTTCGATTCATGGGGACATTGTAACATACCCTTATTAAGGTGTTGTTGTGGGTTCTACTGTAACAGTATTTGTTGTTTCTGGAGTTGCCGTTATTACCACATGGTACACAGTCGGTCCTGCTGTTGGCACATGAGTTATCTCTGGGGGTACGGTTGCACTTTGACCGGCTGTTGTGGGGATTAGTGTTTCGGTAATTGTAGGATGAGGAGCAGTAATAACGATACTTTTATTTTTATTATTCTGGTTAACAAATACAATTGTTAGGAGGATAACTAAGATTACAATTATTATAATAATCCAATGTCTGCCCTTCATTGAGGCTATCTTAACAGTTAGATACAAGAGGTGAATGAAATAGTAGTAAGAAGTAAGTAGCAAGAGCGAAATATTTTGAGGACGTAAGGTAATTTACTGCAGAAATTGGTTTGACTCTATTTCCCTCCAAACAGACTGGTAAAGAATGAGATTATAAGCATAATAAATTGGAGGAACAATTGGAGTAAATTGCCGCCGCCGCCAGTTGTGGGAATTGTGGTAGGAACGGGTTGTTGCGTTGGCTGTGTTGATGTGCCGGGAGTCTGAGAAATTGTTGGCGTTGGACATCCTGCACCCAGACAGACATTTGTAGGTGCTGGAGTGGCAGGAGTTGGAGTAGCCTCACAGGCAACAGGTTCACAACCTTTTCCAAGTGTATCCTGATAGCAAACAGCACCGGTTCCGCAATCTGCATTGGTATTACATGACTTGGAACAAATGCCTGAGCCATTAAGTTGAATATCTGCAGAACAAATGGATGCTTGTAATCCCTGACATTGACCGCCGCCTTGTGTGCAGTATTTGCCAATTCCCTGTTCATTGCCCATATCACCAGGTGAACCACAGGTTTGTGACTGAGCATGTTGCTGGTAGGTTTGTTTAGTTTGAATTTGAAAAAGTGCCAAATATAAAGCAGCAAGCAAAATACCAAAAACGATGAAATATTTTTTGGTGAATTTCGATTGTCCTTTTGATTTGGCAGCCGGTTTGGATGCGGCTTTTTTGAGCTTCTTGGGCATAGTCTATCTCAACAGTAGCAGAGTTTTTTGTCCGTTGTCAATGACTTTTATAGGTTTGGATTATTAATTTCTCGGAGGAATAAATTATAATCAGTTTGATCTACTTTACCATCATCGTTAAGATCGGAGGCTTGTATTTGTTCCGCGTTGCATGATTTATTTTGTCTTAATAGACTAATACACTGAATAATTTTGTTGTAATCCAATGTGTTTACTGCGTCATCATTATTTACATCACCTGCAATGAGTGATGCTGGATCGACAATTGTCTGTTGTCCAATGATCACGGGTACACTGTCTAGTGTCGCGGTGATAAAGCTTGAGGTTTTAATAGTTACCGTATAGTTTCCGGTTACCAAAATATTCCCTAAATCCGCGGTTCCTGTAAAGGCACCCTTGGCAGGATCATAACTAAATTCCTTATTTTGTGTGATAAGTGGAAGATTTTGCGTTCCTACAACTGAAATGGTAAAGGTTCGCTTGGTATGCAGTGGAGATTTATTACTTAAGGTACTTAGCTGGGTGCGATTATCTCCACTATTTCCAATTCCATGCAGGAAAATTTTGAAAATGAGAACCGATGAATTCGGTTTTGCTGTCGGCACAGGAGTTTGCGTTGGATATACAGTAGGAATAGGCTTGTACGTTGGTGTGGGGGTGGGTTTGCTGGTTGGTTTGGCTGTGGGTTTTGGAGTTGTTGTGGGTTGAAGTTTGATAGTCGGTTGTGGTTGTGCTGTGGGTTTTGGAGTCGCAGTTGGCTGCTCTGTTGTACAAACATCAGGTTTACATCCTTTTCCGAGTGCATCTTGATAACAAGTTGCGCCTGTTCCACAATCCGCGTCTGTATTACACGATTTGGAACAAATACCATGTCCGTTTAGTTGAATATCAGCAGAACAAATCGGCGAACTTGTACCGAGACACTGTCCCCCACCCTGCGTGCAATATTTCCCGACTCCCATGGCATTTCCTTGATCACCCGGAACGCCACAAGTTGCGGATTGTGCGTGTTGCATAATGCTTTGTCTTTGCTGCGTCTGCAAAACGGTGAACGACAAGGTAACTAAAAGAAAGAGTGAGATCAAAAGCGTCACATATTTTGAGTGCTTTTTAGTTCTTTTTTTAGATATTGGACGGGATAGAATTTTTCTCGGCATAACGACAAGAATATCTCGAGCGTAACAAATTGATTGAGCTTATGTCAATGAAGCAGGATGTTTATTTTTCAAATTTTTTTCAATTGCCGCATAGGCGAATAATAAAAAGAATTGTGTACATGCGATGATAACAGGCGCAAATCTCAATGCAAATGTATTAGTGGTAAGATGCAAAATTAATAAAAAAAGTAAAATACCTACTACTCTGCCTCCATTGAGATAAATTTCCTGATCACATACATAAGCATAATGCTGATTTTGGTCTTTGTTGTCATTGTCTATTAAATCGTAATTTACTGAACTTCCACCTACCCAAATAAATTGCTGTGATAAGGCTTGAGCTGCGAAGAAAATGAGTACTCCAAGGGCTGAATAAAGGAGGCCAAATATGAATGTACCAAGAATAGCAAAAAGAATACCAATAAAAATAAGTTGCAATCTATGGCTTGTATTTAATGATTTTCCCACCCAATAAATAAGTAAGCTTGCTATGACGGCAGAAATTGATTGGACGATTCCTAGAGTTGCTTCATTCCCGATTAATATAAGCACAACCAGAATCGGAATAAAATAGGTTACCGAGTTGAGGAGGCCAAAAATAAATTGTATCCATCGGAATATAGTCCAGTTCTTATTACTATTTTTTACCAATAAAGGAGGTTTGCTAGATTGTCCCGCAGTGATTGATTTACTTATGGTACCAATCCACAAAATCACCCCGATCATATATGCGACCAACAACTTGTATCCTTGCAATGGTGTGTAAAGATGAATAATGGTGCCAAAGGTAATAAATAACCCTATGAGTGCGGGGATGATAACTGAAGTAATTGTACCTGAGGCGCTTTCAATACTTGAGAAATAAATTCTGTCATGTGTTGAGGTAGTTTTCAGGGTTAACAGATTACGATTAGCCCAATAAACTCCCGCAAACAATCCATCAACAAGACTAAATATGATAACCGCAGGAAGCGTTATTGTGGGAAGAAACATCAGAAATAGAATAGCAATTCCGTCAACAAGTAACGAAACTGTGTACGGTATCGCAGGTGCATATTTACGCAACAAGTAGCCATTTACATAAAACCCTAGGGGGATAACGGCATACAAAATAAGATTGTAGATTGATATGGTAACGATATCGTGCGTTTGTCTCCAGAGAAAGGCGTCAATAAAAACGCTAAATAGTGGTCCGATAAAGTTATAAAGAAAAATTGTCTTTATGAGTTTTTGTGCATCTGAGTGGAGTTGGTGAAAATATGATTTTTCTTTCCCAATGAATTCTTTAATCACTTGTTTATTTTATCAGATTAAAGGCTGAGTAGTGTATTTTCTATGGCAAAACGAGGGTTCACATTGGTAGTTTTGAGAAGCGTGTGGAGGGATTGGAGATGTATAAGAGCATCACGGGTATCACGAGTGTCATAAGCTTCATTTATAGATTCAATCAGATTTTTTCGTAAAATAACAATCATGTTTTCGATCCATTTGAGGGCTTTTTCTTTGTCTTTGGCCAGTTGTTCTGCTTGTTTGAGTCTGGCGCCAATGGAGAGATCTGGCAGTGATTGTACGAAAAAATTGAGCTCCGTGATTGTTTCCTGTTTCAGTTCTTTTTTCTCTTCTTCCAAAATAATAATCTGGCAGCGTGAGAGAATTGTCGGGAGCAAATCATCCTGACTTTCTGTACCGAGCATAATATGTGTATGAGCCGGAGGTTCTTCTAGTATTTTAAGAAGCGCGTTTTGTGCCTCTGGTGTGAGTAATTGTGCATCCTCAATGATAACCAGTTTGTATTCACTTTTTATAGGTTTGAGGAATACTTTTTTGTGGATTTGTTTGACTGTCTCAATGCCGATGCTTTGTGCTTTTGTTTCATCTTTTTCAAGAATAGTAATATCAAACGCATCTATTTGGTGCTTCGTAGCGTGCTCTTTTTCAAAAGCCTCTCTCTTCTTTTTCTCTTTTGCAACAACAATAAAACTTACCATATATGAAAGATGGTTTTCATAATACAAAAGTCCCAATTACTTAGGAGTTTTATAAATACTCTGTATTAAAAAACTAAGCAGCTCGTCGAGCTCTTTGTGGTCTTGGTGCACTACCTGCTTGTGCGTCAGGACGTGCTTGACCGACTGCTCTTGGCTGATCAGGTCTTTGTGCTCCACCGATACGTGGGCTCTCAACAGCGCCCGGTGTGCCTCCCATTCTAGGAAGCCTATAAACAGTTGCTTCGGTAGCAATACCAGGTTTGCCAGGGTGTTTTTCCTGTTGTCCTTGTATTCCAGCTACTTGTACATCTGGTCGTAGAGCTCCTGGTGCTTGAGATGTTTGTTCTGTAGTAGCACCCGTTGCACTAACAACCCTCAAATCAGCTCTTGCAGTACTACCTGTACGTTCACCATTGCCAGTAATAACTTTGGCTGGTACGGTCCACGTGTCTCGTCTATCTCCGGAAGTATCTGATTCTCCGTTAATCATAGTCTCACCTCCTTTCAAAACAAAATCTAATCGCAGTATATACCCATAATGAAACCATGACAAGTTTTTTTTACTTACTAACGTCATATGCTATAATGCAACTATTATGAGACATGAATCACATACTGGAGGGCGATTGAGAGATAAAACGTCTATGCCTGGAGCAATAGAGACAGTAGGTGCAGTAGCTACTACAGATGCAGCAATATGGTTAGGATATTCTGCAGCTTCAGGGAATACTACTGCAACTACTATTTGCGCTATTGGAACTGCAGCTGGACTAGTGGGAACAATATTTATGGACCATCTTCGACGAAAAAATAAGAGAGAGAACCGCTTACAGGCTCCACACAGAAGATAAAAATAAAGGAATTAGCTTTTCCTTGACTCCTGAGTAGTTATTTTTTACTATTAGAATAATGCCCGGTTTAAATTCCGCTCCATCTGTTATGCAAGATCAGTCCAGTCTTTCTCTTCTGGATATGCTTCTTGCAGATCATCTACTCACCGATCAACAATATCAGCAAGTAAAATTAAAAAGCGATGAAGGTGGTCAATCGACAGTCGATGTCCTCAAATCCATGCATATCATTCCCGATTCCAAAATCGCGGAAGCACAGGCAAAAATCATTGGTGTTCCCTATATTTCTCTGGGGACAGTTTCATTTTCTCCTCAGGCGTTGAGTTTTCTCTCCCGATCAGTCGTCGAACGGTTTTCGCTGATTCCCTTCGCCTATGATGATGGCACCAAGACACTTTCAATAGCCATGGCCAATCCAGTTGATCTTGATGCACTTGCTTTTGTCCGTCAGAAAACCGGCCTCATAATCAAATCATTCGCAGCTGATCCTGCAGAGGTACTCGGAGCAATTGATCAGCAATATCAGCAGTCAATTGTTGGTGAAGTTGGTGAAGCTATTAAAGAGACTGAAGAATTTTCTGATAATAAGACAGTTGATAAAGAAAAAATCGCGCAAATTATTCATGATGCGCCAATTGCCAAAATCGTATCGACAATTCTTGAATATGCTGTTAATAGTAGATCATCAGATGTGCATATTGAACCGCTCAATGATAAGTTGCGTGTCCGATACAGAATTGATGGTATTTTGTATGATAAATTGAGTCTTCCCAAAAATGTCCGCGATTCACTAACGTCCCGTATCAAGATTTTGGCTGAACTTAAAATTGATGAACATAGGATTCCTCAGGATGGACGGTTTAATTTCAAAATTGATAAGCAGGAAGTTGATATTCGTGTCTCAATTATCCCGACAGTTCGGGGCGAAAAAATTGCTTTGCGTCTTCTGTACAAATCCGGTGGGATACCATCGCTTACTGATTTGGGAATGGGCGGAACAGCACTCAAGTCACTCGAGACGGCAGTTCTTAGACCGCATGGGATCATTCTTGTTTGCGGACCGACCGGATCGGGAAAAACTACAACGCTTTATTCGGTACTTTCCCGTTTGAATACCACGCGGGTAAATATTTCTTCATTGGAAGATCCGGTCGAATATGAAATGCCCGGAATTAATCAGGTTCAAATTAATGCAGGAGTAGGATTAACGTTTGCATCCGGATTGCGGGCATTTTTGCGTCAGGATCCAAATATCATCCTTGTTGGTGAAATTCGTGATAAAGAGACAACCGATCTGGCAATTCAGGCCGCTCTTACCGGCCATTTGGTGTTTTCAACGCTTCATACGTCCCGCGCAGCCGGAGCACTTCCACGTTTGATTGATTTGGGTTCTGAAAGTTTTCTTCTTGCATCAACAGTCAACGCGATAGTTGGTCAAAGAATAGTGCGTAAAATCTGTCCGCATTGCAAAGAATCATATATACCACCTCCTCAATTAATGGATGAAGTTAAACGAGTTCTTATTACACTCTTCCCAACATCAGGTGATGGCAAATTTTATCGCGGGAAAGGGTGTCAGGAGTGCGGTGGTCTTGGTTATTTAGGAAGAATGGGGATTTATGAAGTGTTGGTATCGTCAGAAAAAATTGCGAGACTTATGGTCGAGGGAAAGGACGAGCAAAAAATTGAAGATCAGGCAATTGCTGAGGGAATGATCACGATGAAACAAGATGGCTACTTGAAAGTTTTGAAAGGAGATACTACTATGGAAGAGGTGCTCCGAGTAGCGCAAGAATAGTTATGGACATTCAAGAACTGTTATCACTGACAATTAAAAATAAAGCATCGGATTTGCATTTGATGGTTGGCTTGCCTCCGACCTTTCGTATTGACGGCGCTCTTCGGTATCTGACAACGTATCCTGCTCTTAAGACCGCAGATCTTGAGGCAATGATATTTTCGATTCTTACTCCCGAACAGAAAGAGTTACTGCTTACCAATAAAGAGCTTGATTTTTCATTCGGATTCCGTGGAAAAGGTGCGACCGAGAATGGCCGGTTTCGTATTAATGCCTATTTTGAAAAAGGAACTGTTGCAGCGGCTTTGCGTTTTCTTGCACCGGGGGTTAGAACTGTTGAGGAATTAAGCCTTCCTAATGTCGTTCATGATTTTGCCAAACTCAAACAAGGATTCGTTCTTGTCACCGGTCCAACCGGTCATGGCAAATCGAGTACGCTTGCTGCTCTGATTAATGAAATCAATTTAAATAAATCATGTCATATCCTAACTATTGAGGATCCGATTGAGTATGTGTATCCCAAAGGCAACAGCATTATCTCCCAGCGTGAAATGAGTATTGATACGCATTCATGGTCTATGGCACTTCGTTCTTCCCTTCGTGAAGATCCGGATGTTGTTCTTATCGGTGAAATGCGTGATCCTGAGACAATGCAGGCAGCAATTACCCTTGCAGAGACCGGCCATCTAGTACTTTCAACATTGCATACTAATTCTGCATCCCAAAGTATTGATCGTATTGTCGATGCGTTTTCGGCCGATCAACGGTCACAGATCCGCATACAGCTTGCCGCAACGCTTAAGGGTATTATCTCGCAACGTTTAGTTACCAAAATTGGCGGTGGTCGAATTCCGGCAGTTGAAGTATTACTCGGAACACCTGCTGTTGCAAGTAATATCCGGGATGGAAAATCACATCTGATAGACTCGGTTATTCAAACCTCAAAAGACATGGGCATGATAACAATAGATGAATCTTTGGCAAATCTTGTTAAAGAAGGTATTATAACGATCGATGATGCCAGATCCTATGCTCTACGCATAAATGAACTTGAGAGACTGGTTGGATAAATATAATTTTCCATTTTTCATATTCCTTTTTCCATTGATTTTTGATTAACAATTGCACATTGAACGATTGAAAATACATGGTAAACGGCAAATGGCCAATGGAAAATTACACTTATGAGACTTTATTACCGAGCGGTAACGCAAGATGGAAAAACGGTTCGTGGCTTAATTGAAGCGAAAGATGTGAGCGAAGCTGCACTCTATCTTCGACAACATCAATTTATTCCTGTTCAAATAATTGCCGAAAACAAAGCCGGTTTGACAAGATATTTATCGCTCCTCCATCGGACCAAAGCCTCAGATATTGTCTTTTTTACTCGCCAGCTGGCATCAATGATTACCTCAGGACTGACGCTTCTGCAAGCGCTAAATGTCTTAAAAAATCAGGTCCAAAATGCAGCTTTGTCTGAAATGATTCAAGGTATTATTACTGATATTGAAGATGGAGCAATGCTTTCAAAGGCTCTTGAAAAATATCCATCTGCATTTTCCCCGATCTATGTTGCCCTAGTCAAAACGGCAGAAGCATCAGGTCTTTTGGATAAAGTACTCACAAGGCTTGCTGAGAATCTGGAAAAAAAGGAACAGCTAATTCGTACAATTCGAGGGGCGTTATTATATCCGATCATTGTTGTAGTCATGATGGTACTTGTCATGGTGGTTATGATGATTTATGTCGTGCCGCAATTAACTGTTCTGTATGGTAATTTGAACATGAGTCTCCCCTTACCGACTGTTATTGTCATTGCAATGTCAAACTTTTTGACTCATTACTGGTATATCGCAATAACGTTATTTGTAATCATTTCGGTTTATCTTAAAAGCTGGCATAATAAACCATCAGGTAAAAAAACAACCGATGCGTATGTTCTCAAGTTGCCGATTTTTGGACAATTGATTCGGGACAGTATGATGGCTGAATTCGCCAGGACGTTATCTCTTTTGATTAGTTCAGGCTCACTCGTTGTCGAATCTTTGGTAAAAAGCAGTGATGTGGTGGGAAATGTAATTTATAAAGACGCGATTGGTCTGGTCGCCAAACGGGTTGAGAAAGGCATTTCGATTGGAGATGCAATGGCTGCTTCTCCTCTATTTCCCCCGATGGTTGTTGAAATGGTGAAAATCGGTGAACAAACCGGAAAATTGGATAGTTCACTTCTTAAAGCTTCTGAATATTATGAACGTGAGGTTGAAGAAAAGGTAAAGACCATGACGACACTGATGGAGCCAATAATTATGGTTCTTCTGGCTTTAGGTGTGGGATTTTTAATTATTGCCATCATTACACCGATTTATAACCTTATTTCAAATATTAGTTAGTGTGCAACCATCTTCTTAATTCATCATGCAGGATTGTCGATATAAGAAAAGGTGTACTGCAACCTTCGTATACTACTGTGCGTTCTGTGCGGTTTCTCCGAGGAATTTTTTGACTTGGGAAACAAGATCTGCCGGTGTAATATCTGCTTTGATGATAAAAGCTGCTGCACCGCTACTCATGGCTTCTTTTATCAATGGATCATGATCAAGATTGGTAAGAAGAATAATGGGGCCGTTTTTTACTTGCGGTGGTGTTTTATTAAGAGTAGAAATAATTCCTAATCCATCAAGTTTGGGCATCATGATATCAAGCAGTATGATATCATAACCTCCTTGTTGCAGTTTGTTCAGTGCCTCTTCACCATTGGAAGCTGTATCAACGGTATACCCTTCATCTTTAAGAACTTCTTCATAGAGTTCTCTGATATACATGTCATCATCGACTACTATTACTCTTTTTGCCATAATAAGCTGATTATTGAAGAATTAGATTGAATTGTCAATACTACTTATTTAAGTTTCGTGATTTCACCTCACTAATGAATATCATAAGGAAATCAATTGCAAAAGTTCATGGATAAGTTTACAATGCCTGGTATTATGGGAATAGAATATGAGCAACATATGCAACCGGAACTGGTGCGCTGTGCAAGTTGCGGCATAAAGTTAGTTCGACCTATGCAAATAACGTGCTCTCCAGATTGTGCCAAAAAAAGAGAAGAGACTACTATAAAACAAATTCTCAAATTGGGCTTTAGAACACGTCGATTACACATTATTACAAAATTTAAATGAGAAGGTACGAAAATGCTTGCCAAGTTATAAAAGTATTTTGTAATTGGTAACCTAGACCATGATACATGGTTGAAAAAATATTATAGGTTATACTACGATGCGTATCCTATGCCTGAGCGAGGTTCACTACCAGAGGGAAAAATCAATCTTTTTGATCTTGATCCCAAAACCAGATCTTTAGAACGTGTAAGATGGGTTCGAAGTCTGAAAATTTTAAACAAATGATTGAAGTATGCAATGTCTTAGGAGATCAAGAAAAACTCCACACCTATACGAGTTGGTTATAACCGCACTTCTTCAGTGAGTTTATGCTGATCTGCCGCCGGGATACTGTGGTCTGGGATTAGGTTTTGGTGGCGGATTTGTAGGTACAGGAGTTCGGCCTTTTGTATAGGTAAATATGTGCGTAATTGCCATTTGATCCGGACGGTTTGGTACCGTATCCATAAGTGCATGTGTGAGGATTTCATCGTTTATATGATATTCTTGTGCTGCATTGTTTTTATTAGTGCTATCCACTCCTTTAGCAAACAACCGTAAAATAGCACGTCCGGTTCGTAATGTGGTTAGTACGCCAGTTTCTCCTGAGTCCTTCAAAGGATAGATTTGAATCTTTTCAGTAATAATGCGCCGCGGTGGAGTAGTATCGATCAGCATATCAAAAGTAATACCATAATCCCCATCAGCCCGCGTATTAACAATATACGGCGGATGTATCACTCGTTCTTCAATCATAGGGGTAAAGTAAGCGTATTATATACTGAAAACGCAAAAATTGGACAGAAGTTTAAAAATTAATCGGTCCCACGTGTGGAAAGCCCGGCGGACGATCTGGGTTGAGGGCACCTTTGGCTATACTTTCTCTGATCGCGATTGCTCGTGCATGCTTTTCAACCTGGTTTAAGCCCTCTTGTGTGACCACACGGGACTTATTTCTTGACAACCGTGCATACATCACGTCTCTTATTCGAGTAACTCTGTCTACCATCGCATCGCTTAAAAAATCCTCTTTTCGCATAAAGACAGAGACGTCATAATCGGTAACACCAGGAACTTTATATGTTTCATCAAGCATTTGTTGGATTGCTTGAGGATCGGATACGAGCTCTTTCTCACCTGTGTTCAGTAATGTCTCCCCCCCGTACGGATGAAAGCCAAGTCTATTTACGGCAAATTTTGCGAGCGTCGGGTTTGTTGTTCCTTCAATAAGCTCCGGCATTTCTTTCACGCGGCTCCTTTTTCTATATCCTTTTATTGTTCGTATCAGATCGACACTGCCTAAAAACATTGCTTCTTGGGCATGTTCATCCTGTTTTGTACTTACTGCGAATGGCTCGAAATGTAAATCGATAAATTTATCACCCTTTTTAAGATCTACTGCATAGCTCGGGTCTTTGATATCGCTAACACGATCATTTTTGCCGGTGACATACATGCTCAGGTTCACTGCGCCGACTGTTCCAAAGGTTGCAAGTTTGTGCATTTTTCTCAGTCGGTCTAAATCAAGGGTAGATAAGACAGAATAGAGACCTTCCGGATCATCTTTATTAACACCAAGTGAATCAAGCTCTCGCCTGAGTGTTCTTCGATTAAGTGCTAGTTGAATTTCTTTACGAATCCCGCTTTGTACCTTCAACCTCGGCACCTCTGCCTCCGTTTTAACAACAACTTCCCCTTCTGACATCCCGGCACCTTCCACCATACTTTTTAGTGTAATAGGTTTGGAGGCATTTAACAATCTGTGGAGTGGTTTACAGTTCCAACTAAGTACCTGTTAACCACAAAAAAGCTCCCGTTCGGGAGCTCTTTGTAGACACGGAAATGTCTTATTCCCGTGTAATGTTTTTGGCACTTGGGCCACGATCTCCGTTGACTACTTCAAAAGTGACGGTGTCACCGGTTTGTAGTTCATCAAAGGTTACACCTTTTAAATCATTAGCATGAAAAAAGAGGTCTTTTGATTCGCCTTCTCGGCTGATGAATCCAAACCCTTTATCCATTTTAGTTTTAATAGTTCCTTTCATAGAAATGTCTCTCCTTTCTTAGAACGATTATACCAAAAAAATTACAAAAGATGAATGAACCTTGTTACTTTGGTATATGCTTTTAAATATTATTTACATCTCACCTTTTTGTGACACTTTTCTATTACACTATTTTTTTATTGCATATATAATATAATAACTATAAAATGCGCGGAATCTATCCTGCTTGACAATTACTACAGGATGTAATATACTTGAGTTTCATAATTTATTTACTAGTTTCTCTGGCTGCGATTAGTTAATAAATACCAAAAACATGGCATTAAAAGAACACAGTCAAGTTCCTTCTGGTATGTCACTTTCTCCAGAAAGTGGTACCGGTGGTCGTCGCAATCGCGGACGTCATAGACGCTCGGGTAGTTTCGTTCCTAATTTAAGGTTATTTCAAAGATCTGAGCATAAAATTACCGGTCAAACAGATACTCCCAAACCTCCAAAGTATAATATACTTAACGTAACAAGCTTGTTTGATGCTAATGTTGCGGGCGGAGCTGTTCCGACTATTGCATCTGCAGAAATATCACAGAGTCCTGATTCTCAAAAACCGCAACATGATTCTTTAGAAACATTGTTAGCATCTTCACCGCAAGATAGATATCGTGCTTTTGCTGAACATCCGCAAAGACTTCATTTTTTCCTTTCTGCTGTTGTCCCAAGATTACTTGATATGACTGAGGAAAATCAAGCTGGACATACTTCTGGAGATAAATGGAAATATTTTGCGGGTTTGACTGAAGCATATTCTATAGTTGAAGCAATTCCAGATCTTGATGGAAGGTTAGATGCTGTTGCTCAATCTAACAGAGCAAATGGTGAGCAGCTTTGGCTTATTGAAGATGCAATGCCTTCAATTGAGGAAGATAAAAGAAGAATCTTTGCTGAAACTGAAGATTTTGGTGCACAGGAAATGCAGCCTCTTATAAGTCAATCAAAAAGAGCTGTTGAAGACCAATTAGGACAACTTAATATTAGACTTGAAGTAGAAAAACAGGCACCGCCATCCCCTCTCGTAAAAGATCTCGCTCAAATGAATGCTATGATTCAAATATTTAGAGCAGATGGTTTTGAACATGTTACAGATCATCGAGAATTAGCAGAACTACAGCAGGATACAGATTCTACTACAAATTCTAAAAAAAGAATTCGAAGAAAAGAAAAGAAAGAAATTATTAATCGGCATATTGATGGATTATTGAGTGCATATGTTGTTTCAACCGGTAAAGTAGCCGAAGATGATATAGAAGTTTTGCCATACTATCGAGAACGATTTACTCAATTGCAAACAAAAATTGAAGCTAGTAATGTACATCTTGAAGAAGAATTACCTGATTATACGCGTGCTCAACAGATCCGGGAGATTATTACAGCAGTAAATAATTTTGACAGATTTACAAAAACAGCAACCATTGAAAAAGAATCCGGTATAACAGAAGCCGTAAAAAGGGATTCAAATAGTGCTAGAAAGAGAGAAAATGCAATAAGTTGGGGTTATGCAGGAGCAGTTGAACTTCCTCAGGTTGCTAGTGGTTGGGTAGGAGGAAGTGTTGTGCATATCACAGGAGTACGTGATTTATTAGCTCTTGGTATCATTGCAGGAAGTACAAGACTTGCTTCTTTGGGTATTCTTGCTTTAAAAGGAATACAAAATGAAGGTCTGGTTACTAAAACTGGTGTTGCAACGGATCCGGGTTCAAAGTGGTCAAAGGAACATCTGGGTAAGGCTTGGCCGGGATTTGTGGCATTTAATGGCGTTATTGAATTGCTTTTCCTTGGAGATGCAGCTTTAGGACTTCCCGGGCTGGGTATGGCTGGGGCTCTTGCTATCGAAGCTTCTACTAATTTGTCACCTTGGGGCTTACCCAGACAAATACTAGAAGTGACGGGTATCAAAAAAGTGAAAGATCGAAAAAAGAAGGAAAAAGTTGGAGACCATATAGTGTCATTTAATTTGCCTGCAATTCAAAGAAACGATTCAGATCCTACTATGACTGAGATACCAGATCAAAGCGATCCCCCTTTACCCAATTCAATAGTTATGCAACCGGGTGAAGAAGTAAGATTATTGGAACCGGTTTAAGGTCGGGTTTTTGTCAAGTTTCTTGATAAGATTAAATATAAGATACCAAAGAACTTTAGGAAATTATTATTAGATACTATATAATTCCTCATATGGTGGCATAAAGTACTTTTAGTGAGCTTATTCAAATTCATTTATAGAACGACCAGATTGACTTTCTTTTAGACTTATAGTATAATAATTATTTATGGCACCTGAAATTCGTAAACCAAGTAGTCGATTCAGAGCTTTTAGAATTTCTGGCTCACGAGGGCCAGATGCTTCTAGTGGTCCTAACAATTTTCCGCTTGCTGCAGAAACTTCAAGCGACGGCAATGCTGCTGGTCATCGAAGACGTCCCTTTGCAACTTTAGCAGAAGGTTTACAAGTGCCAATATTTCATAGAAGTAGTTTCCGTCCCCTTCGTGGCTCAAGAAGAGAAAGTGATCCATCGAAAGACAAAGTACAACAGCTTCGATTAAAGGATGGAAGAAGTGTAGAAGCAGAAGCTGTTATTGAAGGCAGAATCTGGAGAGTAGATCTACGACAACTTCTCGCTGATAAAAACCCGGATTGGCAGGCTGAAGTAACACGAGTTGCACAAGAAGCCCCAGACGTGTCTTTTCGTGGCGGGGATGTCGGAACTTCTGCTGAAGCAGCTGATTTTGTAACGCAATATCAACCAACCACTGGTGATGTAATTGCCGAAAGATTACCCTGGTACCTCGAGCTGGTTCAGAACGAATTCACTGAAGTAGGAAAAATGTTAAGTGGAGACCCGTCATTACATCTAGGAGATGATTTGGAACATTCCTTAAATTTCAACTATACGCGTGGTCGAAGACCAGGTGAAAAAACGGGACGTAGGTATGAAAAACATAAGGATCGTAATCCATGGACTATGCTGACCGCGATACTTACTGTCAAGGAAGGTTTAGGTGGTAAAACCAATTTCTTTAAAACTGTTAAATCCCGTATAACAGGTAAAGAAAGATATAAGACAATAGCTTCATTGCGACCTGAAGCAGGATATGGTGTCTTCTTTAACGGTCATACAGTTCATAGTGTAGAAGAATACCTAGGAATGGAAGATGTTCACGGTCCACGACTTGTTAATCCAGCTGATATGTATACAGACGCTATTCCACAAACAGTAGATAAAGGATTTAATAATACTATCTTGAAACCCCAAGATGGTAAGTAAACACTTGACAAACAGTTCTGAATTGGTAATCATGAATATACTATAGTATTTTCATAATTCCATGGAAGAACAAGCAACATCATCCCCTTCCGTAACTCCACCACCTGATACTAGTGCTCAGGAACCTGCTCAATCTCATTCGCCTACTCCCCCATCTCAATCAGCTCCCAAACATTCTAAAAATCGTTTTATTTGGATCTTTGTCCTTATTGTATTTTTCTTAGGCTTTCTTGCAGTTGCAGCCTGGTATTTCCAGAATCAACTTCAGAAAACCGCGTTGGAAAATAAGCCGACAACTGAAGCTCCTGCAGCGATGTCTCCAAAAGAATTGATAATCGGTACCGATCCAACATTACCTCCTATGGAATTTCTTCAGAATGGTAAATTTGTCGGATATGATATCGATTTGGCGAACTTGCTGGCCAAACAAATGGGCGTAAAAGTCGAATTCAAAAATGTAGTTTTCGACAATATCTTCAGCGCTCTTCAGGATCATCAGATCGACCTTATCGTCTCAGCTGTTACCATAACGCCAGACAGACAGGCAAAATATGATTTTTCGGAGCAATATCTTAATGCAGGACAAGTAATTATTACAAGAAAAGACAATACAACAATTACCAGCGTTAAAGATCTTCAGGGAAAGAAAATTGGTGTCCAAAAAGGAACTACCAATGAAACCCAAGCACTTAAGTATACTTCCTCAACATTAGTTATTCGATATCCAGATTTTGTCCAGGCAACAAAAGCGCTTGTGAATGGTCAGGTCGATGCCATATTTGATGATTTACCAAGCTCCAAAGGAATCACGCAAGACAATCCAACACTTAAGATCGCGAGTGATCCATTTACCGATGAATATTATGGTATTGTTTTTAGAAAAGGCGATCCGGAAGTCAAAGAAGTAAATAAAGCACTTGATGCACTCCGTGTACGAGGCTATCTCACAGAATTAAAGAATAAATGGCTTGATTAAAGTCGCTTGTAAAAATGAATGAAATTTTCAATCCGAACTAAACTGCTCATTGGGTTCGCAACCCTTCTCGTCTTATCTATAATCTTTCAAGTATTTACTTTTGCAATTATTAATCAATATGTTTCTTCTCAAATTACCACATTGCAGGAAGTTGAAGCCAATAACGGGGCAACTGATATATTAAATTTTTTTACAAAACTTAACAATGAAAGTCTCGGGCTTGCAATAGGATATAGTCAGGGTCTTGAACAGTTTGAAACAGTTGCAAAAATTACCCTTAAAAAAAATAATTATATTACAAAAATTACTATCCTCTCCCCTCTCGGTCATGAATTAGTTGGTTTTGATGCAAACGGCAAGATTTTACAAGACAAACTTTCATATGAAGTATTTACCTCACCATTCAAAACGGCGGTTTCCGGGACCCCAACAATTTCGCAAGTGTATTATTTGCCAAATGATCCGGGCCCGCTTATTGATACGTTTTATCCGATTTTTGATGCTCGGCACATGGTTATCGGTGTCGTTAAAATGCGGGTAAATTTGGACCAATTGCGAAGTGAACTCGCCCATATTCGTTTGGGTCATAACGGGTATATTTATGTTGTTGATAGTAATGGGCTTCTTATTTCGCACCCATCTCAAGCGTATGTACTGCAAAGACCGATTCTCTCAAACCGCAATGTCATTGCTGATGCGTTATCTAATTCATCTCCCACCTTTAGGGCAGAAGAATACACCAATGAACAGAATACATCAGTTATTGCAAAAGCCATCAAAATTTCAGATTATAATTGGGTTGCGGTTTTTGAACAACCTACCTCTGAAGCATTTAGTTTCTTAACTCTCATTAGGAATTTCTTTTTGATTACTTTTGGAATTTCTACATTTTTCCTGATATTGATTGCGCTTTATTTGAGTGAAAATTTGAGTCGCCCAATTAGAAAATTACAGCACTCAGCAGAGCAGGTAGAAAGCGGCCTCATGCAAAAAATACTTATCATTAGAAGTGGTGATGAAATTGAATCATTATCGCATTCTTTCGCTTCACTCATTGACCAACTACTTGAAAGAGAGCATCTTTTGGAGAAAATTTCCACGCAATTGCGAGATGCAAACGAAAAATTAAAAGCTCTAGACAAGCTCAAAAATGAATTCGTGTCTGTCGCTTCTCATGAACTTCGTACGCCAATGACTGCTATCAAATCCTATCTCTGGCTTGCATTGGAAGGGAAAGGCGGTAAGCTTAATGATAAACAACAATATTATATTTCACGCGGATATAGTTCAGTTGATAGATTAATCAGGCTTGTAAATGATATGCTCAATATCTCACGTATCGAATCAGGTCGTATCTCAATAGTTTTTGCCTCAACCGATCTCATCAAATTAGTACAGGAAGTAATTGATGAAGTGCTTCCTCGCGCAAAGGAATTAGAAATTGCAGTTGAAGTCCATAAACCATCCCAGCTGCCACACGTTCTCGCCGATCCGGATAAAATAAAAGAGGTACTTATCAATCTTATTGGAAACTCACTCAAATTTACTCCCAAAGAAGGCAAAATTACGATTGATTTTGTCAAAAAAGGTGCATTTGTCCAGACGCGGGTTAAAGATACAGGTGCGGGTATTACGGCTGAGGACAAAGATAAGCTTTTTCAGAAATTCGGACTCCTTCCTGGATCATATATTACCAATCAAACGAGTACCCATCTGGGGACAGGACTGGGATTGTATATCTGCCGTGCGATTATTGATCTGCATCATGGAGAAATCAAGGCGGAATCAGAAGGTCGCAGCAAAGGTTCAACGTTTTCTTTCACTCTCAAGGAATTTAATGAATCGGATTTCCAGACGCTTAAGAAACAAAATAATGAAGAGGATAAAGACTCGATGGAATTGATACACGCAAATATTTAATGTTTTTTGTAATAATGACTCTTGTATTGACAAAAAAATGTGAATAATCGATTATTAAGATAGAGTTATTTTTTTATACTATGGATCAGCAAAATCAATCATCACCACCGCAAAATCCACCTCAAGATTCCAGTATGCCGTCAAATCAACCAGCTACGCCTGTTCCTCCTCCTCCATCTCCTACTCCAGGAATGCCAACTGATCCATCTTCATCCTCTCCAACGCCTACCCCTGCTTCTTCTGTGCCCCCAGCTATACCACCAAAACATTCAGGAAGCAAATTACCTTGGATAATTTTGCTCATTATCTTATTTATCGGTTTTCTCGGTCTTGCGACGTGGTACTTTCATTCACAATTACAAAATCTAGTAGGACCAACGCCAACACCCTCGCAATCTGCGGCAAACACACAATCAAAAACACTTGTTATAGGAACTGACCCTACTTTTCAGCCAATGGAGTACAAACAAGATGGGAAAGTGGTTGGATATGATATTGATCTGGCTAATTTGATTGCAAAGCAACTTGGAGATAAAGTTACTTTTAAAAATATCACGTTTGACAATCTCTTTACCGCGCTGCAGCAGCATCAAATTGATATGATTATATCTGCCGTAACAATTACACCAGAAAGGCAGAAAAAGTATGCTTTCTCCAAAGAATATCTCAATGCAGGACAAGTAATTATTACCCAGCAAGCAAATACTGTCATTAAATCCCCGACTGATCTCAAAGGTAAAAAAATTGGTGTGCAGCAAGGAACGACTGATGAGTCCGAAGCGCTTAAATATACTGACGCCAATCTTGTGATCAAATATCCGGATTTTGTTCAGGCAACAAAGGCCTTGGTTAGCGGAACTGTTGATGCGATCATAACAGATTTACCCAGTGCACAAGGAATTGTTGGTACAAATCCTACACTTAAAATTGCAAGTGATCCATTTACCAATGATTATTATGGCATTGTGTTTAGAAAGGGAGATCCTGAGGTTGAACAAGTCAACAAAGCTCTTGATTCACTCAGTGTTAGAGGCTACCTGACAGAACTCAAGCATAAATGGTTAGATTAAAGCAACATTGAAAAATGAATGAAACTCTCAATCCGTCGTAAACTACTTATTGGTTTTACCCTCCTGTTAATACTTGCTTTTCTTATCCAGGGTTTTTCGTTTGTGATTGTCCAACAATATATTTCCGCAAAAATTACCGCGCTTCAAGAGGTTGAGGCACAGGACGGTGCAAATACAATTTTGAATTTTTTTACCCAAATGAATGCAAGAAGTTCCGGGCTCGCTCAAACCTACTATCAGGATCCAAAAAATTTTGTAACTATAGCCCAATATATACTTAAAAATAACCAATTTATTAACGAAATAACCATTTTGTCACTTGTGGGGCATGAATATGTGCAAGTAGATCATAAAGGTCCAGTCCCACCAGGGAAACTTACGTATGAGGTCTATTCTGATCCTTTTAAATTAGCTGTTGCGGGAACTCCGGCAATCTCACAAGTTTATTATCTCGGGAAGAATTCTGATCCCTATATTGATACCTTTTATCCGATTCTTGCAAAAAGACACACAGTGATCGGGGTAATTAAAATGCAAGTTAATTTAAATCAACTTCGGAGCGATCTGTCGCATATCCGCCTTGGCAACAATGGGTATATTTATGTTGTTGATAAATATGGTGTGCTTATTTCTCATCCCTCACAATCCTACGTGCTGGACAGACCAGTTCTCACAAACCGAAAAATCATAAAAAATGCGCTCAATAGGAGATCTTCTACTTTTCATGATGAACAATATGTTAATGAGAAAAATGTGCAAGTAGTTGCGAAAGCTATGCGGATTTCAGATTATAATTGGGTTGTTGTGTTTGAACAGCCGACTTCGGAGGCATTTAGTTTTCTTGATTTTATCCGGAATTTATTTTACGTAACAGTTGGTGTTTCATTCCTTTTTCTCTTACTGATTTCACTATTTTTGAGTGAAAATCTTACCCGGTCAATTAGAATTTTACAACGTTCTGCCGAGCAAATCGAACGCGGACAAAAGATTACTTTTACTCCTATCAAAACTGGTGATGAAATAGAATCGTTATCACGCTCCTTTTCATCTCTCGTTGATCGATTATTGCAACGCGAACATTTATTGGAGCAGATTTCTTCACAAATTAAATATACCAATGAAAAATTACAAATCATGGATAAGCTCAAAACCGAATTCGTTTCTGTTGCATCACACGAGCTTCGTACGCCAATGACAGCTATTAAATCGTATCTCTGGATGGCTCTTAAGGGTAAAGGAGGCGAACTCAATGAAAGGCAAAAGTATTACATTGAACGAAGTTATAATTCAGTCGATAGATTGGTTCGTTTAGTTAATGATATGTTGGATATTTCCCGAATTGAATCAGGACATTTTAAGCTTGAACTTGCGAATGTTGATATTGCAATCTTAGTTCATGAAGTTGTAGAAGAGCTGTTACCACGAGCAAGTGAATTGGGTATTACTATCACTGTTCAGGATCAAAATACAGCGCTTAATGTCCTTGCTGATCCGGATAAAATCAAAGAAGTTTTGTTTAACTTATTTGGTAATGCGCTTAAATTTACACCACGAAGCGGAAATATTTCCGTTAAATTTGCTCAAAAAGGTGAATTTATCGAAACAAAAATCAAAGATACCGGCGCCGGTATTGCTCCTGACGATATGAGCAAACTATTTCAAAAATTTGGCCTTATGCCAGGCTCTTATATTACCAATCAAAATTCATCCAATGGAACGGGACTCGGATTATATATCTGTCGCTCAATTATCGATTTGCATCAGGGAACAATTCGGGCAGATTCACCGGGAGTCGGTAAAGGCGCAACTGTCACCTTTACACTCAAAGTCTTTCATGAAGCAGAATTAGAAATTGTTAAAAAGCAACAAATGGAAGATAAAAAATTACTTGGACTGTAATATAATTAAAGAACATGGTATTTTATATTTATTTTCTTATTTTTATTCTGGGTGCAGCTATTGGGAGTTTTTTGGGAGTCGTTGTAGACAGACTTGCCAGCAAAGAATCTTTCTGGATGGGCAGGTCGCATTGTGACCATTGCAGACATAAATTGCAGCCGTTGGATCTTATACCAATTTTGTCATTCTTTCTTTTACATCGTAAATGTCGGTATTGTCATAAAGAACTCAGTTTGTTTTATCCTTTTATTGAACTGCTTTCAGGTTTTTTTATTCTTCTCAGTTGCTGGGTTATATTTCAAGATTCGATTATGGCATTTTCGCAATTGTCATTGCAATTATTGGCGCTCTACTATTGTTCACTTATCGCTTCATTGCTGGTAATATTTTTCGCTGATCTCAAATATGGCATTATTCCCTTCAAAATAGTACTTTTTTCTTTCTTACTGACGCTTATCTGGCAAATTTTGCTTCCTCATTTGGGTTTTAGTTTGTTGGCAGTGCAATTTTTGGGATTACAGACAAATCTTCTGTCAATTGTGCTTTCTGCAATTGGTGCAGGCGGATTTTTCTTTTTAATATTTCTTTTTACCAAAGGTCGTGGGATGGGTTTTGGCGATGTTGTATATGCTTTCTTGATGGGTTTTATTTTAGGGTATCCGACGGTTATTGTCGGACTATACTTCGCTTTTGTGACAGGTGCTGTTGTTTCTCTTTTATTAGTATTTTTCAAAAAGAAAAAATTCAGAGGGGGTACTATTCCGTTTGGTCCGTTTTTAGTTCTTGGCACTATTTTAAGTTTGTTATATGGAGCACAAATGATAGATTCTGCCCTACGATTGCTGGGGATTTAAGATTTGATTTGCAGGAAGTACCATAAGTAGTAATAATAAAAGTATGAAAAGAAATTCAGGTTTTACTCTGATTGAAATGATTGTTGTCATAGCTCTGTTGGGAATTATTTCAACAGCCATTCTTGCGACAATTGATCCATTCGGACAGCTGCAGAAATCAAACGATACACGACGTAAGGCAGATCTGGAGTCTATTCAACATGCTCTTGAGTTATATTACCAAGACAATGATAAATATCCGGATTCGAGCGCTGATTTTCAAATTTTGAATGGAGCTACGACTGTTGCCTGGGGAAGTTCATGGCAGCCTTATATGGCAACACTTCCCAAAGATCCATCCCTTTCCAGCTCGTATGTTTATTACTCGCCTTCAACTGCTAATGGACAAACGTATTATCTTTATGCCAATCTACAAAGGGGCAGTAAAGATCCCCAAGCGTGTAATAAAGGAAATGCATGCGCAAGTATTGGAAGCGCGTCAGGATTTCCAGCAGCGAATGCGTGTGGTGGAACATGTAATTACGGGGTATCAAGTACTAATGTTTCACCGTAATTAGTAGTTTGCGAAAATATGTTTTATATGCAAAGTAAAAATAAAGGCTTTACGTTAATTGAACTGCTGATTGTGCTTGCAATTATTGGTGTATTGGCGTCATTTTTGCTTGCGAATCTTATCGGCGCAAAATCCCGCGCGCGAGACGCTCAAAGGAAATCAGATTTGCGACAAATTCAGTCAGCTCTTGAATTATATCGTTCAGATCAAGATGCATATCCTACGAACAATCTTGTCACCTGTGCCCAACCTTTTACCAATGGCGGAGCAACATATATGAAGAAAGTTCCCTGCGATCCTTTAAACACCGGAAATTTTGTGTATACCTATAATCAGACCGGAGGTGGCTCAGGATATACTTTGGTGGCATGTTTGGAGAATGTTAATGATTCTCAAAAGGATAAACCAGCCAATGACAGTACTTATTGTAATGGCACCTCGAACTGGTCTATCACATTGAACAATCCGTAATGAACAGGCTTTTTAAAAAATTTTCATCTCGCTATTTTGACTATCCAGTTTCCGCAGGCTTCACTATTTTTGAATTGTTGGCGGTTTTCGCGATTATCGGGATTATGACCTCGTTGGGAATTGCTGCATATAATTCATATAACGGTACGCAGCTTGTGCAATCAAGCGCGACTGATGTTGTAACCATGTTGAATATAGCAAAATCTCATTCTCTCGCTCAGGTAATTCCACCCAGCTGCGGAACCAATTCAGTAACCGGCTATCAGGTAGATGTAACGCCCAATGGCCAGCAATATACTCTTTCAGCCATTTGTTCGGGCAAACAGATACTCACAACCAACAATCTGCCGCCAAATATAACGTTTGCAAATAGCTCCACGCCATCAGTTTTTTTTACCATCTCTGACGGGACAGTTGCAACAGATGCGACAATAACTATTACTGGTTTCGGCAGAACAAAAAATATTACTGTCAGTCAAACAGGAAGCGTGTCTAGTAATTGAGTTGAAATATTTGAATTTAACGGTGATAATAGAAGTGTGATACGTAAGAAACTCCAGAGAGGCCAGACATTAATTGAGACGTTGGCCGCATTAGCAATAATAGGTATGATTGTTTCAGCAATTGGTGTTGTCGTAACAACAGCATTAAGCAATGCTAAATATGATTCAAATATAACGCTTGCGACTAAATATGCCCAACAAGGATCTGAGCTTGTCCAGCAAATTCGAGATGATAATTACACAACCTTTCAGGGATTAAGTGGCATTTATTGTTTGAACAAGGGACAAACAACGCTCGGATCACCGAGTAATTGTACAACACCAAATGTAGACAATTTTATTCGCACGGTAACAGTACAGCAAAACGGATGCGGTGCAAATATAGCGCAAGTTACTGTAGCGGTAACTTTCACAGATGGGAAATGTACAACTGGTGTGTATTGTCACAAGCAAACAGTTTTGACCTGTCTTTCAACAGTTAATCCAGTGCAAGTACCATGAAAAAATTTCCAATTTTCAATTTTCAATTTTCAAAAACATCGGGGTTCACCCTCATTGAGATTCTTACTGCAGTTAGTATTTTGGCTGTAATTGGGACAATTACCGTTAGTGTTTTGACAATTACTCTTCGAACTACCAAGAAATCTGATCTTATGGAATTGGCAAGACAAGATAGTGATACTGCACTCACTCAAATGGTAAAAAATATTCGTTTTGCGCAAAGTCTTGATAGTCCAAACACTTGTGTGCCATCTCAAACAGTTAATTCAATTACTTTTACCTCAGTTACAACGCATCTTCAGACAACCTATGACTGTGCAAATGGAACAATTAATGCAAATGGAAAATCTTTGTTTAATACCACTGCATTGCAAGTTACCAGCTGCTCATTTGTATGTGCTCAACCGACTTTGAAAGATCCGCCAACAATTACTATACAGTACACATTAAAGCCCGCCTCAGCAGGTTTATTTTCCGAAACGAATTTTTCTCTCCCTTTCCAAAGCAGTGTAACCCTGAGAAACCTCAGCCAATAGAAAATATCCTCACACACCGTTGACACTATCTTAGCAAGTTGTTACGATGATTATGGAGTAGTCTGCACTGCAGAGTATTTTAAGATGGAAAGTATGCAAGATATTGAAAGAGGCCAGATATTGCTTATCGTTGTTTTGGTTATGGTGACTGCTTTAACAATTGCTCTTTCAGTAGCCGCACGATCTATAACAAACACCCGATCATCAGATGAATCAGCGAAATCAGAGCAGGCGTTCTCAGCAGCAGAAGCAGGTATCGAAAAATCTCTCACCAGCAATACGGCCGTTACAGGATCATTTTCCAATCACGCGCAATACAAAACGACACTTGTTACTGTGGGCGGAGTAGAATTTCCTTTAAATAACAGTTCACCAATTTTGAAAGATGAACCTGCAGATTTGTGGCTGTCAACCTATCCTGGATATTCTGCACAACGGAGCGGAAATGTAACGATTTTCTGGGGTAGTTCAACTGATGTGTGTAAACCTGTTGAATCGCAAAACACAATGGCAGCGCTTGAATTAATTGTATTTAGCGGAACATTGGCAAATCCTCATACGACCAAATACGCGGTAGATCCTTGCCCTGCAAGAAGCAGTATTAATAAATTTCAAAGCATTGGACCAGGTGGTGATACCATTTTGGGAACTGCCTATAACTATAAATATTCTTTTGTCGTAAATTCAGGATTGTTTGTCCGGATTGTGCCGATCTATGCTCCCACAATTATCGCTGCTCGCGGGTGTGATGCCGCTAACGCCAATTGTACGCCGTTTCCAACGCAAGGAACGCTCATTCAAGCAGAAGGTACCATTTCAGACACCAAAAGAAAAATTCAGACGTATCGCTACTATCCACAACTTCCTGCCGAAATTCTTCAATATAGCTTTTTCGTTCCCAAATAATATATGAGAAGTAATGTTTTTGGACTAGACATAGGTACAACCGCTATTAAAGTAGTGTCGGTTGACCATAACAATACGTCAATTTCCTATAATACTGCTCTTTTTGCACCCACACCGGTGCAGGGTATGCAGTCGGAATCTCCGTTTGATCATCAGGAAATGGCGCAAGTTATCAACAAACTTGTGATTGATGCCAAAATTACGACAAATAATGTGGCAATTGCGATCCCTGAAAATCATGCCTATACCAAAGTGATTGAAATGCCTATGTTAAGTGATAAAGAGCTTGCAAACGCAATTTATTGGGAGGCTGAACAATATATTCCTGTTCCTTTAGATTCCGTTACACTAGCATGGAGTAAATTGCGAACGATTAAAAATATCATGCCGGAAGAAAAAATGCAGGTGCTTTTGGTGGCAGCGCAAAAAGATTTGATCAAGCGTTATCAAACTATTCTGGATCTTGCGGGACTGACAATTGTTTCAATAGAAACTGAAATTTTGGCAATTATCAGAAGTCTGGTAGCTACAGATAATACTCCTACATCTCTTATTATCCATATTGGTGCGATGAATAGTACGTTGGGAATTATCCAAAATGGCTTGCTTGTTTTTAATTATTCAGTGCCACTGGGGGGCGTTGCATTAACCCGCGCAATTGCTTCGGATTTTGGATTGCAGCCGGAACAGGCTGAAGAATACAAACGTGTTTATGGACTTTCAGATAAAAATTTCGGAGGCAAAGTAGGAAAAGCAATTGAGCCAATTCTGATTTCACTTCTCACAGAAGTTAAAAAAGCCATGGCTTTTTACTCTGAAAAATATAAGAATGACTCCCCTATTTCACAGCTTCTTTTAACAGGAGGAAGCGCTAGTTTGCCCGGACTTCCGGTATACTTCGCGCAAAACCTTGGTGTTGAATCGGTTCTCGCAAATCCCTGGAAAATGCTAAATGTTTCCCGTGTGCCACAACAAATTGAAGCAATGGGTCCTGAATTTGCTGTCGCGATAGGACTGGCTCTAAAGGATTATGAACAGTAATCCGTTTACATACTATGAACGAAGGAATAAACCTCTTAGCACCCAATAAAAATACCGGATCTTCACAATTACTTCGCAGAATTCAAAAAATGCGATTTATGACAATTGCTTTGCTTTTTATCATTTCTGTATCATCGGTGATTCTATTTATCCTTGTAGCGCTTTCTCCTCTTCCTACACTCCAGCGTCAAGAACAATTTCTACGTCAGAGTTTGAATGCACAAAAAGACAGCATTGTTAAATTATCTGTTGTAGATACACAGACAACGTCGGTTGCGCAGCTCATATCAAAACGTAAAGCATTTGATAAACAACTTGCGCTTATTCAGGATAAAGTTACCAAAGATATGACAGTTATTCAGATGCAAGTTGACAGCAATAGTCTGGTAATAACAGTTGAAAGTCCCTCGCTTAAATCTTTGGATACGTTTATCAATAATATGACTACATATGTACAAAAGAAAAATATGTTTTCGAAGGTGATTTTGGTGGATCTCACGACTGATGAGGCAAGTAATGAATATGCGGTCTCATTGCAATTAGACTATTTATAATATGGAAAAAGATACATGGATTGGCAAAAAAGGATATAGATATTGGTATTATAAATTCCGTGATTCGGAATATTATGGACTTGCAATTATTGGTTTCACCCTTCTTGTCTGTATAATTTTGTTATTTAATATCATCATTCCCGAACTCACCCGGTGGTTTTCTATTCGTGATGAAATAGTAGCAACCAGGCAGCGTATTGCGACTCTTCAGCAAAATATTAATTTTATCAATGGTCTTGATCAAAACACTTTACAAACGCAATTTAATACCGTTTCACATGCTCTCCCACCTACGAAGAATTTTGGTTATATGCTCAATGCCCTCTCAAATGCCGCTGCAAACTCAGGAGTTTCTCTCAGCGATTATGCTTTCCAACTAGGAACTATTACTCCACCCAAAAAGGGACAAAAAGATCCTGGCGCACAGCCAAATGGCATTTCGGCAATCGAGATTACCGTTGTTGTTAACGGAAATCTGGAAGGAATTAAAGATTTTATTAAATCGATCCAAAACAATCTCCCAATTTCTGAGGTTACCAATATTAATGGGACGGGAGACAATGTCTCAGTTAAATTGAAATTTTATCAGAAACCTTTTAACAATATTACTTTTTCAGGAGACACGCCACTTAATCCTATTTCTCCGAAAAAAGCAGAATTACTCAAGACTATGGCAAAGTGGGATAATACGTCTGTTGATAAAGGGCAATCTACCCAAAGTGGTTCGGGCTCAGCGGTTCCTCTGTTTTAAGGTTTATTTCAATAAATCCGGGCGGATCTTTTTTGTTTTTTCTAAGGATTTTTCTTGTCTCCATTCGGCTATCTTCTGATGGTTTCCGTTTAAAAGTATCTCAGGGACTTCTTGGCCATCGTAAACTCTTGGATTTGTGTAATGTGGATATTCCAAAAGGCCGTCTTCTTTTGAAAAAGATTCATCTTCAACTGCGCCTTTGGTAATTGCTCCATCCAGCAGTCGAACAACGCTGTCTGCAATAACCATTGCCGGAAGCTCTCCACCTGTCAGTACAAAATCACCGATTGAAATTTCTTCATCGATATATTTCATGATTCGCTCATCAACACCTTCATAATGACCGCAAATTATAATGAGGTGATCAAGGCCTGAATAGTGTTTGGCAAGTTGCTGTTTGTACGGTTTTCCAGAAGCACTCATCAGAATAACTTTTTGATTTTTCCCCCCGGATTGTTTCGCATATTGGACTGCTTTGTGCAGCACATCTACTTTAAGTACCATTCCTATTCCCCCGCCATAGGGTGTATCATCAACCATCTTATGTGCTCCGATTCCAAAATCGCGGATATTGATATATTCGATCTCAACAATCTTTTTTTCCTGTGCACGTTTGATAATGGATTGTTCAAACGGACCTTGGAACATTTCCGGAAAAAGTGTCAGAATACTAATTTTCATGCCTATATTGTAGCAGATTTACTAAAAATACGTTATCTACACGTTTCTATTTTATAAAGTCTCAGTGTGCGTTTGTCATAGTCAACCAAATGGGGAAATTTGCATTGACCTGATTCTATCAATTCTGTCCGTTCTTGCATCATGGTTACATACTGCATGTTATAAGTAATTCCATCATCTCCGTCAAGTGGGTGGTTAAGATAGACTCGTTCTCCCAATACTTGCGTTTTTGGCCAGATGGCGTTGGATATTGGATCAATAGAGTACGATAAACTAAGAAAAGAGACAGCAATAAGAAGTGTTACAAAAACAGGTTTATACGGTAATTGCATAATAGTATACCCTGCAAGCAAATATACAAATGGCAGAAGCGGCAAAACGTATCTATTTATGGTGAATGTTTGAAATGCCAGAACAGTTATGAGAAATATGATAAAGAAAATTCCAACGGGTGCAAGGTTTTTTCTAAGCTCCGTTGTTTTGATAAAAGCGAGTGATGCGAACGCAAATATCCAATAAACCCAGTTGAAATTGAATATAAAAAGATGGAGCCAGTTTTCAAACGCGTATTTATTAAACATTTGTAATGTCACAATGTTGTTGAGCATGGTAAAAAAACTGCCTTTTTTTGCAGTTGGGCTGAAATTCCAGTCATTCCATAAATGATATCCGGAAAAGTGCACGAACTCGATATACCACGCGAGCAGTATGACTGGGATAAAAATCGGAAACCTCGCGTTTCTTTTAATTACTACATCGGTTATTATCATACTTAACGCGAAAAATATCGCTGTTTCTTTAGTCAGAACAGCAAGGGTTGCAAATACCGCATACCACACATATCGCCCGTCCAGATAGCAATAAAAAGCGACGAGAATAAGTGTCGTCATGAGAAAATCATGAATGCCGAATATGCCATTTGAAATAAAGAGTCCCGAAGTTGCAAGAAGCATGGCACCGATAAATCCGACTTTTTCATCAAACAACTTTTTTCCGATAAAATAAAGCGCGACAACTCCTGCGATGCCGAAAAAAAGTCCGATCCAACCGGTTGATTGATAGCCAAAGAGTTTGAAAAACAGGCTGAAAAGTATGAGTTTGAGTGGTGGATGAAGGGATAACACATGAAGTAAATTTTTTCCCATATACCACTGCCAGGCAAATGAATACTCCAGTCCCCCGTCATTGCCGGGGATTAAGTTTAATGAAGGTAAATACAGCGTGATAAAAACAACTATGGGCAAAAGAAGATACATATAATTTTATTGTATGAGTTTATGTTGAGTTTGGCAAACAGATATTATTGCGGCCAGATGATTAGTGCGTTGTGAGTATAGTTACCCATGTAATCTATTACAACTGTGATGCAGTCGCCCCTTTTTAACGATTTTATTCCATCCATATATTTTGTAGTTGAATTAATAGTAATATCTTCACCTGAATCGTTTGGAGATGGAGATATCATAAGAACAAAATGACCTGCATCACTTTCGGTAACAGCTCCTTCTGCTATCCATAAATCTCCTGTATTTTCTGGATAATCTTTAGGTGTTATATATAATTTTGTACCTGCTGGTAATGTCGAAGACTGAGTTAAATTAGGATACTGACCTTTATTGAGGTTTATTAATTCATTTATCCTGGATACGTCTCCTAATTGGTTCTTTGTAATTGATAAAAGTGTATCTCCAGCTTTTACTTCATAGGTTAAAAAATATTTATCTTTTATAGCAGACCTACTTGCAGTGGGATAGGTTATACGTTTACAAATTGAAGGTGATAATGTTGGTGTAGGGGGAATAGGGGTCAAAGTAGGTGTTGGTTTTACAAATATTTGCACCAGACTATCAACAGGGTTTGATGTGGAATAGCTATAAGCATTATTAGGAATGGAATGGCCAACTATAAAGCCTACGGCAAATATAATAATTCCAAACGTAATTGGTGACCAATTTGGTTTATTTTTGGGAGGTATTGGTACAGGTGTTGGTTGTATCGGTGATTGAATTGGTTGATTATTTTCCACTGAATTTAGTTTTGCATAGCTATATAGATGCTGTCAATTGTGGATTGATGTAATTAGGAACTCTGTTCCTGTTCTGCGAGGGAGATTTTGATGCGGATGTCTGACTTCATGGCTTTTACTTTCATGATGTTGCGGATACTTCTTATGACTTTGCCTTCTTTACCGATAACTTTTCCCATATCTGCTGGATCAACGGAGATGATGAGATTGGTGATGCCGTCTTCGTCGCGTTCTTCGATGGCAACAGCGTCTGGATTATCTACGATTGCTGAGACGATAAAGTGGAGTGTGTCTTTCATTATTTAACGATTTCCTGCATGGTCAACGATGGCTGTGCGCCTTTACTGACCCAATACTCATATTTCTTCATATCAATCTGTTTTCTTTTGTTATCTTTTGTTTTTTGATACCAGCCAAGCATGTCAATAAATCCGCCGTCTCTTTTACTTCTTTTTTCTTTCACGACGACACGGAATTTGCGTTCACCTTTTTTGCCTGTTCTTGTTAATCGAATGACTAAACTCATACCTGCTATTTTACCATTATTTGCCTATCTTCTCAAGTGCTTGTTCTGCGGCTTGTTCTTCGGCCTCTTGTTTGGATTTTCCTCTCCCCTCACCCATTATTGCATCACCGACAAAAACGCCGATGGTGAATTGTTTGGCGTGCGCGGGGCCTTCCTCATGAAGTACTTTATAGACCGGAGAATTTTGTTTTCGTGCCTGGACATATTCTTGAAGCAGGCTTTTGGGATCTTTAAATACTTTTTTCTCTACATACGCCTCGATTTCAGGGATGAGAACTGCATGCAGAAAGGTTTTCACTGCGTCAATTCCCTGATCGAGAAATATTGCGCCAATGACTGCTTCGAAGGTATTTGCCAGAATTGAATCATTCTCGCGACCTCCTGAGTCTTCTTCTCCTCGTGAAAGTTGGAGATGTTTGCCGAATTCATTTTTTTTGGCAAGTTTGGCAAGACTTTTTGTGTTGACGACGAGTGAGCGAAGATTGGTCAAGATCCCCTCGTCAAAATCCGGATAGGCATTATATAAATGTTCCGAAACGACAAATGAAAGAATACTGTCACCAAGAAATTCAAGTCTTTCATTTGACTCACTCACATCTTTTGCTTCATTCAGATAGGAACGGTGAATAAAAGCCAGTTGTAATAATTTTTCGTTTGTAAAGTCAGGTAAATTGTTCATAATTTTACTTATTCTTTTACTTTAGCACTAATGTGTCCGAGAACTCCATTCACAAATGCTGGGCTTGTGTCATTGGCGAATTCTTTTGCGAGTTCTACTGCTTCATCAATGACGACATTTGGTGGCGTTTTCTTCTCGATAAGAAGTTCATAGGTGGCAAGGCGCAGTATCGCAAGATCTACGCGGTTAATTTTGTCGACCGGGAAATCCGGTGCGGCTTTTTGGATTTGTTCATCGAGTAATTTTGTGTGTTTTAATACTTCTTTTGCGTCCGCACTTACTTCCTGTTGATGAAATTCCGTACTGAAGATATCTTGTATGATATGCTGCCTTCGCAAATGACGCGGGTCATAGGATGTTTTCATGGTTTACGAATCTATCTTGAGCTAAATACAATTCGTAGACATTTGTATGCGGTACACCTGAAGTTCTATCTCACATGCGAATACTTACGAATCTTTGATTTTAGGCCTGGCTTGTACTTGGTTGTTTTACTTTAATAACCTGTTGGCCTTTATAAAATCCGCATGCTTCACAAACCCGGTGAGCAATTTTTGGAGCACCACAATTCGGGCATGCACCTGATTGGGTGACTTTAAGAGAAATACTTGCCCGTCTTTTTCCCTGACGTGCGCGTGAATGTCTTTTCTTTGGCTCCTGTGACATACGTGTATTTTATCATTTTTAGGCTTCAGGTTGCAAGTCACAATCGTTTTTTCCAAACGAGGCTTGACAGTTGAGAATTGTCTGCGTTAGACTAAGGGAGTTATGAGTCATTCTGAACATAATGATCAACCTAAAATTGCTGTTCCGTATATTCCGCCGCCTCCGCCTGAAGATAATTCGCAAAGAAGATTCAGATCACCATTTGTTAATGCCATGCTAATTGCGGGGGTAATTTTGCTTGGAGGATTTATGCTTTATAATTTTATCGGACATTCATTGACCCAGACAGCAGGTTTAACAAGTAGTCAAACATCTGTTGCACCGAGTATTTCCCCGACAGTGACACCCACGCCTACTCCTCATTATTAAGTCAAATTCTCAATTATTTTCAATTTGCAATGAATTTTCAATGATTTAATATTTCAAACAGCAAAAATGCGCCAAGGTTTTCGGAAAGTATATGTTTTTTTAGCAGTATACTGTCTGAACTCTTAGCGCACTTTTTGCTCTCACGCCATAGCACCTAGTAATTTCCCTTTCGGTTTATTTAGGGCTATCCTTTTTAGTCTCTGTACAGGAAATAGCTTTGAGCTGGTAAATGGTACCCGTCTTAGATGATGGTAATAACAAGCTAGGTACGTATTTACATTCCTGTAATGTATTCTTTGGATAATCATTTTTGCTCACCTCCCACGCCATGAAAGTATATAGATACCTTTATACTCCCGAGTGCTTGAATTAGCTTGACATGGCAAGCATATCTAGTCTGACGCGAAAGAGACAAAAAATAATCTGTCTGACAATCCAGACACTCTACTTTTGATTAATCCGGTGAAATATTTGATGATATTGTTTTATCAAGTTGATCTTTTAGGTGTGGATATTGGTTTAACGATGAGAAAATTTCATCTGCACTAAGTTTGGCTTTTTGAATAAGCATCGCATCTGAAAAATTAGCAGCTTTTAATTTCGGAACCCCGTGTTGGGCTGTACCATACAGATTTCCCGGACCTCTGAGGCGTAAATCAAGCTCTGCCAGTTCTGCTCCTGAGTGCGAGGTCTCCATAGCTTTAAGTCTTGTACTCGTCTCGGCGTTAAGATTGCTCGTAAATAACATACAGTAGGATTGTTTGTCTCCTCTACCTACTCGTCCGCGTAACTGATGCAATTGTGCGAGCCCAAATCTATCAGCTGCCTCAATCATAATAATTGTCGCATTAGGAATATCGATACCCACCTCGACTACCGGTGTTGCGAGCAAGATATCGAAATCACCGTTTTTAAATTGTGCAAGTACTTCATCTTTCTCTTTTGCTTTTTGTTTGCCGTGTAACAGACCCAACTTAAGATCGGGATAAATATCCCGTCTGAGATGTTCATATTCTTCTTTGACAGCTTTAACAGTTTGCATAGATTCTGATGGCTCGATGAAGGGACAGATGATAAATGCCTGGGACTTTGTTTCCTCAATTTGTTTGCGAATCCAATCGTATGCTCCATTTCGTTTCTCACGCGGTACGAGCCAAGTGATGATTTTTTTGCGACCATGGGGCATTTCGTTTAAATATGACAGGTCCAAATCGCCATACATTGTGAGCGCAACAGTTCGTGGAATCGGAGTTGCGGTCATTGTCAAAAGGTGTGGGTTTTTTCCTTTTTGCCGGATAGTACTTCTTTGTTCAACGCCAAATCTCTGTTGCTCATCTATTATGACGAGTCCGAGGTTGTCAAAGACAATTTTTTCCGACAAGACTGCGTGTGTACCGATAAGAATTGAGAAATTTGTGCCTGTCGTGAGCCGCTTCTTACTCCCCGTCACCAGATCAACGGTCACTCCGAGCGGCTCGAGAAAGGTAGAAATAGTTTTATAGTGTTGAGATGCCAGAATTTCAGTCGGCGCCATTAGAACTGACTGATAGCCATTTAAAAACGCAATGTACATTGCAATTGCTGCAACTACTGTCTTTCCGCTTCCCACATCACCTTGCAACAGTCGATTCATTGGCGTTTCTTTTTGCATATCCATTTCAATTTTTTCAATCGCGGATTGTTGCGCGTCGGTAAGTTTGAATGGTAGTGAATCAATACACGCATTAATTTGTTTTTCAAATTTTTTTATTGCAAACATTTCACCTTTTTGCTTTTCCTGCCATTGCGTGCGGCGTTCAATTGCGGCAAGTTGCATGAGGAATAATTCATCAAAAGCCAGGCGTTCTCGGGCTTTATCTGCTGTCTCAAGATTTTTGGGGAAATGAATTTCCTGCATTGCTTCCTGATAACTCATAAGTTTGTTTTTTCTTATGATATCTTCTGGCATGTATTCTTTGAGTTCTTGTCCATATTCTTTGAGCAGATTAAAAACTTGTCGTCTGAGCCATTTTGAGGAGACTCCCTGCGTTTCAGGATACACAGGAATTAATCTTCCTGTATGAATCGCGTTTCCGTTGTCATAGATAATTTCATATTCGGGAGACTGCATGGAAAAATTCTTATTTCGTCCGAATCGATCCACTTTGCCGGATGCTGAGATAGTCGTATTGGGCAGGATTACTCGATTCAAATATGGCTGATTAAACCACGTCAACTCAAGTGTCCCCGTACCGTCATTGACCAAAGCTTTCTGCATAGTCTTGATCCGCATCCCGCGCATATAATTGGTTTTCATCTCAAGCACTTGTCCTTGGATAGTCACCGTTTCGCCAGGTTGGATTTCCGCGATCTTTGACACAAGTGAATAATCCTCATACCGGCTTGGTAGATGCAGGAGAAAATCATACAACGTCGTAATGCCAAGCTTTTCAAGTCTGCCTGCATACATTTTCATGGCACGATTGCCTCTGGTAATGGGTGTGTGAAGATCCATGTGTGCGGTTTTATTCTATTGCTGATTGGTTAATAAAGCAAGGTATGGAAGAAATGATGCGAGAATGAGAGCTGCACCTGCGATAATGATGATGACTCTCCAAGCGGTTTTATGTTTTTCAAAGGATTCCATGTGGGTTTATTATATTGAAATACGAAACGCGAATCAAGGTTCTTCTTCAAAAATTTTTTAACTTTATCTTTCTTTATGAGCAGAATTAGCTCGTATTTCTTGTATTTCTGCTATTCTTTCTCTTTTCACTTCACCTTCAAGAATTGCACGATCTTCTGGATTAATATAAATAATTTTTGCTTCAGGTGAAAGTCTGTTATACCATTTGACGACATAATTCTCAAATTGAGTAGGCATCATTCCAGTGAATTCCGCAAGCATTGTTTCATCACCAACTGTTGCTTCAATACTTTCTAAAAAACGTTTTGCTTCACCGCTTATTGGCATTCCTGCTGGACAACCAAGCATTGAGCCCAATCCTAATTCCCGCAGCCTTTTAGTATTTAGACCAAGGGATGAGTCGTCAAGTAACTGATAATTTGCTTCATGGCGTACACTACCATCTTGTGCAACATCAGTTAATCCTATTTCAGAAGTGCCGAGACCCAAATTTGCAAGCGAAATTTTGGATAACATGAGTGAGGCGCGTGGAGTAAATTGCTTTCCTAACAGAGCTTGTAATTGTACTGTCGATTCTGCACCGGTAAATCCTCCGTCAGCACCAATTGAGCTTACTGAAATATCATCATCAGTAGGATGCATTAACATTGCCAATCTTTCAGTTCTTTCAGCTAAACCTCTCACATCATCAGTAAAATACCTCATCTGCCTTTGAGGAACCGGTATCGTATCAAGCACGTCCGGAGAAGTTTGCAATCCCAAACCTCCTACAAACTGTTTCCATGAACCAATTAACGTATTACTTGTAGCATGTGCAAAATCTGAGAGAATTTCATATTTTACGTGACTCGATTTTCTTTGTGATTCATACCGTAGATCAGGGTCAAAACCAATTGGAGGTCTTCCACTAGCAAATGATACAGAAGCAAAAGGAATATTTCCTGAGTTTAATCTCTCTTTATGAAAGTGCCAAAATATGCCGATTGTATCTGCAAAATTTTGGTAATATGTAGCTTGTAACAGATTTCCTCTGTTTCCCTGGGTTTTCATAAGGAGAGTTTATCAAAATATGAGCCACATTTCAACCTATAGTAAGCATAAGGAAGAGATTTGTTACACGAGAAGTTACTATTATTTTTCCAACACTAACCGCACGAATTTTCTTCTCCCGACTTTGAGGATCATGCCTTCTTCGAATTCTACGTTGTGGCGGATATCTGAGATTTTCTTAGTGCCGCTTGATAGGTGAAGTTCTACGCCGCCTTGTTCGGTCAGGCGTTTTGCTTCTGACTTGGTTTTGGCCATTTTTGTTTTCAACAAGACGTCAACTATGCCTCGTCCGTCCTCAAACGCTACGTTTACGGGAACTGCTGGGATTTGTTCTGGCCGCTCCCCTCTTTGTACCTTTTTTTCAAAACTCACTCTCGCACTTTCAGCTTCCTTCAGGCTCGTTAATTCTTTGGTTATTTCAAGTGCAAGTTCTTTTTTGATCCGCATGGGATGTTCGCCTTTTTTCAGGGCAAATTCGGCTTCTTTGACTTCTTTCATTGGCACATCGGTTGCGAGGGTGTAATATGGGAGGATAAGATTGTCATTAATAGCCATAACTTTGGCATAAATATCTTCTGCAGTATCATCAAGCCAGATTGCATTGCCCCAGCTTTTGCTCATTTTGCGACCGTCGGTTCCTTCCATGATGACGGTAGTGAGAACAAAGGATTGTTTATTCCGTAAATCTTTTTGCAGTGTTCTTCCAGCTTGCATGTTAAAAGTCTGATCAGTGCCGCCGATTTGCAGATCTGTGTCCATAAAATAACTGTCATAGCCTTGCATGACTGGATAGAGAAATTCGTGAAGGCCGACGCGTTTGTTGTCGTTTAACCTTTTGCGGATCAATTCCCGCCCGACAAAATCTCCGACTGAGAAATGTTGGGTGAGTTTAATAATATCTTCAAAAGTTAGTTTTTTCAGCCATTCGCTGTTATATCTGACTTTTACTTTTGAGAAATCGATTATTTTTTCAGCCTGATTTCGATAGGTTTGGAAGTTTTGCTGAATTTCCTCGGTTGTCAAGACAGGCCGCTCTGTGTCTTTATCTGAGGTGTCTCCGATGAGCGCTGTAAAATCTCCGATGAGAAATGTGACATGATGGCCGAGTTTGCTAAAAGCTTGCAGCTTCCTCAGTGCTACAGCATGTCCCAGATGGATTTTAGTGCTCGTCGGATCAATGCCAAGGTAAATGTTGAGTTTCTTTCCCGACTTAAGTTGTTGTTCCAATTCTTTTTTTCCTGGGATAATATTGGCAACGCCACGGGTTATCAGTTCTTCGATCTTATCCATAGGCAGAGTATAGCAAAAATGAGGTCAATTTGCGATGAACGAACATATTTTATCGTTATTTTAAAATGATGTATACTATATCTGTGAAAGAAATCGATTCCTTATCACCCGTCCGGAGAGGCGAAGGATTATTTAGAAGAAAGCTATATAATATAACCCGTAGAAAAAATACCGAACCTCAGACTACCATACATACTCATTTACCAGATAAGATTTTTAGCGGAAGACTGCCTCTATTATGGTGGAAAAATCCAGGATGGAAAGAGCAATACGTAGTAACAACATCAGGTAAAGCTGCAGCTACACAAGCAGCAGCGACAGTTGTAACAGGAAGTGTATTGACCGGTTCTGTTTTGGTTGGTTTTAATTTCCCAACGAATCCAGTAGAAGCAGCAGCTGAAGTAACCGGACTTGTTGCAGGTGCGATAACAAGCGTTTATTTACAGAGAAAATCTGCAAGACAAGTTATGTAATAGTTGACTTGCGTAAAGTTTTGCAAGAGTGTAATATCTGGTATAATAGAGTACTTCTATGGATTACAGATCAACGCGCCGCCCGCGCACCAGAAGAAGGAAAAGTTTCTCCTCTTATGATGCGCGAAAGTTACTCACGTACAGTAATCTTTTGAAATATCTTTTTTTTGCCGTAATTGCTGGCATTCTTGTCCTTGTTGTCTTATTCTTCTGGTATAGCCGAGATTTGCCAACTCCGGGAAAACTTGTAACCTCAAAATATAAAGACGCGACAAGAATTTATGACAGAAATCATGTACTTCTCTACTCTGTTTATCAGGATGAAAACAGAACCTATGTCGGTATACCCATGATTCCCAAAAAATTGCAGCAGGCAACTATAGCTGTTGAAGATAAGAATTTTTATTCAAATAGTGGTTTTCAACTGACAGGTATGCTTCGTGCTATTAAAAATATGGCGTTGGGACAAGGTTTACAAAGTGGATCAACGATTACCCAACAGCTTGTAAAAAATGTACTTCTCTCCAATCAACAAACCATCGGGCGTAAAATCAAAGAGCTCATCTTATCCGTTCAAGTCGATAAGAAATACACGAAAGATCAAATTTTGGAAATGTATTTAAATAATATTCCATACGGCGGCACAGCAATTGGCGTTGAGGCTGCTTCGGAATTGTACTTCAACAAGAATGTACAGCAATTGGATCTTGCGCAGTCTGCATTTCTTGCAGGACTTCCCCAAAGCCCGTCACTCTATTCCCCATTCAGCGGCAATAAATATTATCTTGATAGAACTAAAGAAGTACTTCACGCGATGGTAGCAAATGGCTACACAACGCAAAAAGACGCAGATAGTGCATATAAAGAAATCCAGAATTATCATTTTTCACAAAACAATACGCATATTAAAGCGGCCTATTTTGTAATGTATGTTAGAGAGCTTCTCTCGGAAAAATTCGGTGAGCAGGCAGTGACGAGTGGCGGACTGCAGGTAACCACATCGCTTGATTATGATATACAGAAAAAAGCCGAAGATATCGTCAAATCTGAAATTGATGGCTTAAAGGAATACCATGTCGGAAATGGCGCCGCAATTGTTACCAATCCGAAAACCGGTGAAATTTTGGCTTTTGTCGGCGGTAAAGATTATTTTGGCAATTCGACTCCTGATAAATGCACGCCGGGGAAAGATTGTACGTTTGAGCCAAATGTTGATGCGGCACTCTCAGCAAGACAACCAGGATCATCTCTCAAGCCTGTCATCTATGCAACAGCCTTTGAACATGGTTATACGCCGGCCTCGATGGTCATGGATGTTCAGACGAATTTCAAAGCGCAAAGTTCGGATCCTGATTATATCCCGGTAAATTATGATGGGAAATGGCATGGATTAGTTCAGTTGCGATTTGCTCTGGGGAATTCTCTTAACGTTCCCGCTGTTAAAACACTGGCAAAAGTTGGAATCAAACCGGTCATGCAGCAAGGTTATGATATGGGCATAACGAATTGGCAGCCAACACCGGTAAATCTTGCAAGTGTCGGGTATTCACTTGTTCTTGGAGGACGCGAAACTACGCTTCTTGATGAGTCAACTGCTTATGGTGTTTTTGCCAACGAAGGGATAAAGCAGGAGCCGGTTTCCATTCTCAAAGTCACTGATAGTCAAGGAAATGTACTCTATGAAAATCATACGATACAAGGTCCACGTGTTTTGCCCGTCAATGTTAGTTTTCTTATTTCCCATATTCTTTCAGACAACAATGCTCGCTCTATGGAATTTGGTCCAAGTTCATGGCTTGTGGTTCCCGGTCATACAGTGTCTGTCAAAACCGGAACAACAGACCAAAAACGTGATAACTGGACAATCGGTTATACTCCAAATTATGTCGTTGGAGTTTGGGTCGGAAATGATGATAATGAAGTTATGAATCAGGCAATTTCTTCAGGTATTACCGGCGCGTCACCTATCTGGAATAAAATTATGACTGCAGTTCTCAAAGGCCAACCCGATTCACAGGAGCCAAAACCTGATGATGTGGATGCAATTCAAATTGATGCATTTGCAGGAGGCCTACCTCACGGCGGTCAGCCAACACGATCTGAATATTTCATCAAAGGCACCGAGCCGACTGCCGAGTCACCTATTTATCAATCAAAGGACGGGAAAAATTATTTAGTACTTCGTGAGGACGATCCAATATCAACTGATGGCGTCAATCGTTGGCAGCAAGGAATTGATGATTGGATTTCTCAAAATCACGCAGGCGATGATATGTATCACCCGCCAGTTGAATTAATCCGTCAAGCAACAGGTGATCATTCATTGGATATCACAGCAACGCCGGGAAATGTGACCCCAACTCCTACACCAACGCCGACTCCTTAGTCGACACACGTTTCTGTATATTGAAAACTATCCGTATATATGGAATAGTTTAGTCAGATGAAAAAATTTATTTCCAAACATATAACTTTTATTATTGCTAGTATCATAGCTATTATTGTTTTAGTAAATATTCCCTTCATTCTAATAGATACTTCTAAATCGGGTACAGGAATCAGTACTTGTCCGGCTTCTAATCCGTTTTGGAAATTATGTAATTTGACTGTGCCAGTTTCTTTAGTAAGTTATATACAAGATCGTGAACCAATTATTTCAATAAATTGGAAAATTCCCGTTATTTGGTTCCTTATCATTTTTGGAGCAATTTATGGAGATTCGAAATTAATTAATTATATTATTAAATACCCAAGGAAAAAACATTCAATTGTATTATTAGTATTAAAAACTTTAGCAATTGCCGCAGTATTTTATCTTACAATTATTGGAATAAATACTATTCTTAATTTTTATTATCTATCTTTATTTCCGCTATTTTAATTAGGCGTACAAATAGTTCTAACTCAAATGATTTTTTATGTAATTCATTACTGTGTCTTTATAGCAACGTATTGTGATATTTAATGATATTACCCTTTTAAATTGGCATTGAATTTTCCCTTGAGGACTTTGAGGATTTTTTCTCGGATTTCTCCTACTTCTTTATCACTCAAATTCTTATCATCACTTTGATAAACAATATGAAATGTTCTGGTTTCATGATATTTATCAAGTAAAGAAACCTCACGAATTAAAATGCTTTGCTTTTGTATTTCTTCCACAAGTTCTCCCGTTTGAACATTTGCAGGTGCAATAATTGCCAAGTCTTCAACTATTGGTGGATATTTGCTTATTGTTTTGAAAACTTTTTTCAGCGTTGCATGCTGCAATATTGTTTGAAGATTTATTTCAAATGCCAACGTGTTATCTTTAATAACTTTAACAACTCCAACTGATATTTTTTTATTTTCTTCGGTAAGAGAAATCTGTATATCTCCAGTATCTAAGTTTGAAAATTCCAGATTTGAGATACCAATATCAGTTAATAATTCTACAAGTACTCTTTTTATTTCATAGAATATTTTCTCAGTTTTTTTAGTATCTTTTATTACACCAGCAAGCATTAAAATCTGATCCGGCAAATTGTTTCCCTTTTTGAGATAAACATTACCAACTTCAAAAATTTTGACTTTTTCATAATCCTTATTCGTATCAATAACTTCAACCAGACTTGGAGTTAATGTAGCTCGCATATAAACCATATCGTCATTTAGAGGATTTTGAATTTTTACTCTTAAATTTTCGGCAACTACATTAGGATATAATGATTCTGAAACCATAGGATAGGTATACACTTCAGTGAATCCCCAATATTTAAGTGCGTCTTTTATTCTGTCTTCCCAATAAAATTCATTCTCTCCCAAATGCAAAAAGTTCGCTGTTGCCGTAGGTGGTAAGGTATCCGGGATATTCTCATATCCATAAACGCGTGCAATTTCTTCAATTAAGTCTTCAGGAATTTGCATATCATCTCCGCTCTTGTACGGAGGTACTGTAACGATAAGGGTTTCGTTTTGTTGTTTTACACCAAAGCCCAAACTTGTTAGGATTTCAGTTGATTTCTTAAGAGGTACAGGAATTCCGATGACAGAATTAATTTTTGATTCCGTGAGTGTAATACTAGTTTCTTTTGGCCTTTTTGGATAAATATCATAAATTTCCGAAATAATTTTCCCGTCAGCTAAGGTTTGGAATAACGCAATTCCCCGCGCTAGTGCATCGCTTGCTATTTCTGGATTGATTCCTTTTTCATTCAGTATTACAGCTTCTGTGCGGATACCAGTTTCCATAGAAGTTTTTCTCAAGCGTGTTGGTTCAACATTGTCGATAAAAAAGAGGATTCGTTTTGTATCTTTCGTGACGACACTATTGGCAGTTCCCATGATGCTGATCAGATCAATAATTTCTCCTTTGCCATTATCAGCTACGATATCTCCACCTGTTAACGTATATTCTTTTTCATCAAGTGTTTTTATTTTTTCGCCTTTTTTTGATTCACGAATGTAGAGAGTATGATTGGATAATCTATCATAATCGAAAACATGTGTGGGATGTCCAATTTCACGCATTACATAATTGGTAACATCAATGACATTGTTAAGACTTCTAATTCCTGATGCTTCTAATCTATCTTTAACTTTTTGGGGTGATTCTTTAATTTTTATTTCCATGATGACTGCGCAAATTCTGTTAACGAGTTTTTCATCAAATTTCAAATGCAACTGCGGATTTTCTTTGGAGTTATTTTTTGGCAATTGCAGTTTGGGTTTAATAAATGTTGCATCAATTCCTGATTGCGGAAGCACTGTTGCAGCCTCTTGTGCTATACCGACAACTGACATAAGATCCACTCGATTGGTAGTCACTTCAATATCATAGACAAAATCATCTTTGAATTTTTCAAGTCGTTCAATTGAAACACTGGTGAGTGACAATTTTTCTGCAATTTTTTTCGGTGTTGCTGAAGTTTTTAGATATTCTCTAAGCCAACTGTCTAAAATTTTGATATTCATATTAAAATTGTTTTAAGAAATCCAAATCATTTGAATACAAAGTTCTCAGATCATCAATTTTTATACCATCTTTCATCATAAGAACGCGCTCTACTCCCCAACCAAAAGCAAAGCCGGTGTATTTTTCAGGATCAACTTTGCCGGCTTTTAGTACATTTGGATGCACCATTCCTGCCCCGCCAAGTTCCAGCCACCCTTCTTTACAGAGGCGACATCCTTTTCCCAAACAAACTCCACAAGTAATGTCTACTTCAAAAGACGGTTCGGTAAACTGAAAATGATACGGACGGATTCTGCTTTTGCGGTTTTCTCCGAAATATGATTTAACAAAATAATTCAGAGTTCCTTTCAGATCTGAAATCGCAATATTTTTTCCGACAACAAGTCCTTCGAATTGATGAAACATTGGGGTATGACTGACATCGGATTGCCGTCGATAGGTCTTGGCTATATTTAACATTTTAATTGGCAATTTGCCTTTTTCCATTTCGCGGACTTGTCCTGATGATGTGTGAGGTGTCAAAAGAACAGGACCTTTTTTTGGATCTGGATTTTGCTCAATAAAAAAAGTTTCCCAATCATCGCGCGCTGGATGATTTTGAGGAAAATTGAGTGATGTAAAAGCATACCAATCCCATTCAATTTCAGGATAACGGACTCGAGTGAAGCCAATTTCGCTAAAAATTGCTGTAATTTCTCTTATTGTTTGAGTAACCAAATGCAGATGACCAAGTTGTTTATCCGTTTCATTAACCGGTTCAGTTACATCAAAATTTGGACGTACCTGTGATGACGTTTTATTTAACGACGCAAGACGAGTTCTAATTGTATCCTCAATAATATTTTTTACTTCATTTGTGAGACTTCCGATTTTTGGACGGTCTTCTTTCGCAACATTGCGAAGTTCTTTTAGTAATTGTGTGACTTCACCATTTCTACCAAGAAATTGAATTCTTATTTCTTCGAGTTCTTTTGGAGATTTTGTCTCCAAAATTAAGGAGATTGCATTATTTTTTATTGCTATTAATTTCTCTTCCATATTATGATTATACCATTGAAAAATATGTTATCTTCCTACTAAAAGAAAACTAGTATAATTTTCTTTCAAATCCTGTAAATTATCTTCTACAATATGTAAATTATATAATTCTGCAAGGATTTTACTTCCCATCGTCGCAATATTTTTTGGCAGTTTCCCCTCTCCCAATTTCTGAGCAACTAAAGCATGATCAATCAATTCTCCCTCTCCTGATGTTTTTTCTAAATTTGGATATTTTTGTTCCAAAGTTTTTTTGCATTGAGCAAGACTTTGCGGATGCGTCATGATTGTTGTGATATCTTTAAGTGTTGCGTCTTTTCGAATCATTAATGCATGAGAAATAATAATTGCAAATTCCTCAATTATTGAGAATTTGTATTGTGCCATTGCTTCTACTGATTCCATAACGATTCCACCAATTGAGTTATGTGTCGCAAAAAGTCCTTGATCGACATCACCTTCATGTAATGCTCGAAGAACATTTTTTGATGTGTGGAGATATTCGATTTTATAATTTTCTATACCGTTTCGTTTCAAATAATACATTATTGCTTCTTCGTTAAAACTGCCTTTTCCACCCTGAATGCCAATGGTTACGTATTCCTCATTTTTTTGTTTGGGAATTAGTTTGTTATACAATTTGTCATACGCTTCACCTAGTTTAATTCTCATTTCTTTCGTACGCGGATTGTAATGCTGGAGATTCATAAATAAATCCCATGTGTCATTACATGTTTGTTCTTTGACTTCCAAAAGTTTGGTCGCACCAACGGTATCAATGGGTGTTTGTTCCATTCCGAATTCATCCAGGAGTCGTCCGATAAAATGAGTAACCCCTTGAGAATTTGCCGCTAGTTCGTCATGTTCCTTTGCTGTTAATTCAATAACGTTTAATTTTTTTGATTCGAAATATTTCTTCCAGAAAGCATAGGTTTCATCATTAGTCAAAAATTTATCTATAACAATTGGTAGATTATCAAATCCGTTTTTAGAACTATCCGGTCCAAACATCGGATGTGTTAATAAAGCTTGCGTTTTACTACCTTCCAAATATTTTTTGAAAATTCTAGCAGGATATGATTTTACTGATAATACATCGATAAGAATATGATCCTGGCGGAAATATTGCTTGTGGTCTTTAACAACTTGAGCAAATGTTTGAATCGGAACTGCAAAAAATATTACATCACTTGCATATGCTTTTTTTAGATCTGTTGTAAACGGAAGATTGGTACTTTCAGTTTCTTTTCTTTGATAAATGGTAATTTCAAAATTATCTTTTAGTAACTCGTACAATGTTTTTCCGAATCGTCCGAAACCGATAATTGTTACTGTTTTATTATTCATATTTTCTCTATTTCGAGGGCAGTTTTGTGGATCTCTTCATAAATTTTTACTATTAAATCCTGTGATAACGAATGGTCTTTGGCAATTTTTGAAACTTTCTTTACAACTTCCTGCCAGCGTTTTTCATCAAGAGGTGCCATGTCATTTTCTTTTTTAAGTTTGCCAATTTCGCGAACTAAATCCATCCGTTTCCCAAGAAGATGGATAATTTCAATATCAACTTCATCGATTCCTTTTCGTAAGTCATCTAAAGATTTCATAATTTTTATTATAAATTCTGCGCTTTATGTCTGAGATAATGATCCATGATGACAAGCGCTGCCATAGCATCTACAATTGGCACTGCTCTTGGCAATACACATGGATCGTGCCTACCGACTGCTTCAAGTTCGGTTTCTTTATTATCAAGGGTGACTGTTTGTTGTTTTTTCTTAATTGTGGAAACCGGTTTGAATGCAACTCTGAAATGAATAGTTTCGCCGTTTGAAATTCCTCCAAGTGTTCCTCCAGCATTGTTTGTTCGTGTTTTTACGCTGCCGTTTTCATCTATATAAAAAGAATCATTATGTTGACTGCCGCGAAGTTTCACTCCGTCAAAACCTGAACCGAATGCAAAACCTTTAGTGGCATTAATACTCATCATAGCTTTTGCCAAATCTGCTGGTAATTTATCAAAAACAGGTTCTCCCATTCCAACTGGTACATGTTTTATCACACCTTTTATCACTCCTCCAATTGAATCGCCATCATCACGGACTTCTTCAATAAGTTTGATCATCTTTTCGGCAACTTTTGGATCTGGACAGCGAACAATATTTGCTTCGATATCTTTATGAGTAACTTTCTCAAAATCTATATCTGTTTTGATATCTCCTACTTGTTCGACATACGAGAGAAATTCAATGCCGAGTTTTTCTTTCAAATATTTTTTCGCAATTGCACCTGCTGCAACTCGTGCCAGCGTTTCCCTGGCTGATGCGCGGCCGCTTCCTTTATAGTCTCTGATGCCATATTTTGCTTGGAAGGTATAATCTGCATGACCCGGACGGAAAAGATTTTTCATATGTTGATAATCTTCTGATTTTACATCCTGATTGTATGCAAGAAGAAGTATGGGAGTTCCCGTTGTTTTTCCATCAACGACACCTGAAAGAATATGAATGATGTCTTGTTCTTTTCTTGGAGTTGTAATATCACTTTGGCCAGGTTTTCGCCTGTCCATTTCTTTTTGAATTTCTTCTTCTGAAATTTGGATATTTGGAGGGCAACCATCAACGACTACTCCCACAGCACCGCCGTGTGATTCTCCAAAAGTCGTTATTGTAAATAATTGTCCAAAAGTGTTTCCAGCCATAATTAATGTTTGGTAATTAATTCTTAGTGTTTAGTTCAACGAAAATTTTTTCAAGTTCTTGTTTCGTTAATTGTCCTGGAGCTGATGATTCTTCTTTGCTTTTTGGTGCATAGATTAATTCGTTGCCCCATAGCGTCCCGAACACTCTTGTAATTGTACCAAATTCTCCCATTCCAAGCACGATTTGTTTTTTGTTTTGTGCCTTTAAATTTTGCTGCAATAATAAAAGTTTTAGTGCGTCGGTTTCTGAATTACATTTCGTTGCTATTTTATATATAGCTGGATAAAATTTGTCCATTTCTTTGATAATTTCTGCTAAATCAACTGGTGTTTTTTGATAATTATGATACGAAACAATAGTTTTAACTTTTAATTTTTTAACAATATCCAAGTCATCTTTTTCGGAAATATCCAAATCTATATACGATTGTGAACCGTCTAATAAGTCGAGAATTTTTCTTTTTTGTTCCTTTGCAATTGTTGATTTATATTTTTCGCCGCGATGAAATAATAAAATTAATTTATCTTGCAGCATGTAAATTAATTTATCAACAAATGGAGTGTCAATATCCTCTATCGGGTCAAGCCAGATTTCCAGATATTGATATTCATTACGATATTTCGAAACACTATCCAATACTTCCATTTTTGTCTTTTTTATAATTGGCAAACAATAATTAATCATAATCTTTTTATTTTATTGTAAACATTATTGTAAATGTTTTAGTAAAGCTTTTGTCATGGCATCAAACGGAGCATCATATCCGGTAAATAATTTGAACTGCGCAAATCCCTGATGAAAAAGCATTTCAATTCCTGTGATAGTTTTTGCATTTTTCTCTTTTGCGTCTTTGATAAGTTGTGTTTCCTCAAGTCCGTATACTGCATCAAATACAATTTGTTTGGATGAGAGAAACTCTTTTGGAACTGGTGTCTCATTTTTTTCTTTTAGTCCAACTGGCGTTGTATTAATAATGATATCCGCTGTCTCAATGTTTTTTATTTGATCTAATGAATACGCAATTCCACCAAATTCCTCTGCAAGTTTTTTTGCTTTTTCATGAGTTCGATTAAAAATAAGTAATTTTGCACCTTTACTGGTAACCGCAAAAGCTGCTGCGCGGGCAGCTCCCCCGGCTCCTATGAGTGCTACTGTTTTATCTTGTAGATCTGTATGTTTTTCAATAGGTTCTAGAATTCCTATCCAATCAGTATTATAGCCATATAGTGTACCATTCTCATTAACTATCGTATTTACCGCACCAATTTTTTTTGCAATTTCTTCGATGTGATCTATATATGGCATAACTGCAATTTTGTGAGGGATTGTGCAGCTAACTCCGTTGATATGCATAGCGCGAATTCCTTTTATAAAATTCTCAATATTTTTTAATTCAACATGAGTTGCAACATACACAAATTGATCCTCAATTTTTAAAGCCTCGTAACCGGCATTATGAATTAGTGGTGACAAGGAATGCTCGACTGGATCACCGATTACCATATTAATTTTTGTTTTCGCTGTAATGTTCATAATTTAGTATTTAGTTTAATTTAGAAATTATTTCCTCTGCGATTTCTTCGATAGTTTTATTATCTGTTTCTATTATAATATCTGCAGCATTTTCATAAAGAGTTTTTCTTTCTTCCCAAACGTGTTCCAATTCTTCTTTAAGAGTTCGTTTATCTGTTAATGCAGGTCGGCTTCTATCTCCTTCAAGTCTTTTCAGCATAGAATCAACAGATGTTTTTAAAAAAATAAATTTTCCGTTTTTTTTCAAAGCTTTACTGTTTTGGCTTCTCAAAATTATTCCGCCACCTGTTGAAATTACTGCATTTGTTGTATCTTGTAATTCGTTTGTAAGTTCTGATTCTTTATCGCGGAACAGATCCCAGCCAAATTTTTTTACAAATTCGGGAAGTGACATATTTACTTTTTGAGAAAGCAAATCATCCATATCAAGAAACTTTTTATCTAGCTTTTTTGCAAGTTTTTTTGCAACAGATGTTTTTCCACTTCCTCGCATTCCAATTAATACGATATTCATGCAACCTCCTTAATTTCAATTCCCAAATCTCGAAACTTGTGCCAAAATTCAGGAAAGGTTTTATTGACTACATCCGGATCATTTATTTTCATCTCGTGAATTTTTGCGCCGGCAATTGCGAAAGCCATAGCCATTCTTTGATCACCATACGTATCTACAATTGCAGTTTCAGGATTACCACCATGAATTGTTAATGAATCATAGGAAGACTTTGTATTAATTCTCATTTTGTTTAATTCTTTTTCTGTCGCTTTTAAACGATCTGTTTCTTTCACATGTAATGATTCCAAACCTGTTAGTTTGCTTTCACCATCGGCAAATGCAACGAGTACTGCAAGTGTTTGTGCTTGATCGGGAAAATCAATCATATCGATATAAACCGGTGTTATTCCATTTCCGATAATTGTTATCTCATTTATTCCGTTTTGTATTTCATTTCCCATTTGTTCCAAAACAGGCAAAAGTTTTTTATCTGCTTGTAAAGATTGTGGGTTTACATTTTTTACTGTGATAGTAGATTTTGTGAGTGCTGCGATTGCAAAAAAATAACCTGCACTTGAAAAATCTCCTTCTACAGTATATTCATCACAAGAATAATTTTGACCTGCAGAGATGTGATATGTTTCATAACTATTATTTTCAACAGTTATACCAAAATGCTTCATAGTATCGATTGTCATATCTATATAAGGTTTGGATATTTGTTTGCCTTCCACCTGTATGGTTAATCCACCAATTACTGGAGCTATAATAAATAGAGCAGAAAAAAATTGACTACTAACATCTCCTTTTACAGTAATGACCTGCGTTTGCAGTTTAGAAGAAGTTATTTTAATGGGTGGAAATCCTTCTTTTTCTACATATGTTATTTCTGCTCCAAGTTGTTGGAGTCCTTTGACTAATTCCCCAATAGGTCTTTTATTTAATCCCTCTTTACCAGTAAGAATCTTCGATCCTGGTACAACACACAAAAGTGGTAAAAGAAATCTGATAACCGTTGCTGCTAGATCGGTATTTATTTCATAATGATTTTCTTTTATGTCAGTAATCGAACCTTTAACAATAATGATATTTTTTGTGACTTCAATTTCTATTCCGAGTTGTTTAAGACAATCGATCATTGCTTTTGTGTCGTCACTAAAAAGCGGATTTTTAATCGTAACAGGATTGTCAGTTAATGCTGCCATGAGGAGTGCTCGGTTGGTATAACTTTTTGAACCGGGAATTTCAATTGTTTTTGTGACAGGATGTTGTAATGGAGAGAGCATTATTTGTTTCATTTGAAGTTGAGCGCTTTCTTGATGAATTCTTCAGTTGCAGTCTGATCTATGACTGCTTCGCCAATTGTTTTTAATAAGGTAAAATTAATTTTCCCATCAGCGTTCTTTTTATCCAATTGCATTTTTTGCAAAATCTCCTCTGGTTTGTAGTGTGGAATATCAACTGGCAGTTCCGTATATTTTAATGCGACTTTAATTTGTTGTGCATCGGTTTCTGAAAGCAATCCCTTGGCAACCGCAATTTGATTTTCGGCAACCATACCGATACTTACCGCTTCTCCATGAAGCAGAGGTTTGTCTGTTTCAAGAGAAATTGCCTCAACTGCATGCCCGACTGTATGACCAAAATTAACTAATTTTCTGTATCCCGATTCTTTTTCATCTTTTTGTACAACATCAGCTTTTATTTCATTTGAGCGCGATATAATTTCAATTAATTCCGATTCGTTAAATTCCTTGGGATTTTTACTGGTAACTAATTCGAAATAATTTTTGTCCAAAATTAATCCGTGTTTGATTACCTCTGCAAAACCGTTTAGTAATTGCCTCGGAGGCAATGTGTTAAGTGTTGTGATATCAATAATTACAGCAGATGGCTGATAAAATGTTCCTACGACATTTTTAATTCCGTGAAAGCTAATCATTGTTTTTCCGCCAACACTTTCATCAATTTGGGAAAGAATTGTGGTTGGGATATTGATAAATGCAATACCCCGCATATATGTTGATGCTGCAAAACCGCCAATATCACCAATAACTCCGCCTCCTAAGTTAATTACCAAAGATTTTCTATCAAGCTTAGCATCAATCATTGCTTGCCAGATTTTTTGCAAGGTTTGAATATCTTTCGATTTTTCACCTGATGGCAAAATAATGTTTTCAACAATTGTTGGCAAGTTGTTTTGCAATTTTTCTAAATAAAGCGGCGCTACAGTATCATCGGTGATTATAAAAAGTTTTGAAAAGCGAGAAAAATCGAATAACGTTTGAATCTTCTCGATTAAATCAGCTCCAACAAGAATTGGATACTCACGCTGTGGGGTGGCAGGAAGATGTATAGATAGTTTTTTCATGATCTGTATACATAATAGCTTATTAAATCATCTCAGGAGAACGCAATTTTCGGAATTTACTCAAATCTTTGACAAGTTGCTTTAATTCATCAATAGTGACATGTTCTCCCAGATCAACAGGTGATGAACTTCCTGCTTCCATAAGAATACCATCATACAAAAAGTCGCCATCATCCATTTTCATTTTCATTGATTTCATAATCTCTTCAATAATTTTGTGTCTCATGACAGGACCGATACTATGTGTCGGATCAAAGTACAATCTGTTACTTTTTGGAATTTTATTTTTGATTCTTTTCATAATCTCATGAGTAATTGCATTGCGGTAATCTCCACGACCAGGAACGTCTACTCCACGATGTATGATGATCAGATCTTCTCTCATTTCAGGAACATAGGTAGTCAGTCCGATGAGTACCTTTTCAAGTGACGTTTCACCTTGGTATTCGGGATGATTTGCTACTTCTAAAGGATCTTTTCCTAAGAATTTTCCATGTTTGATACCGACATTCCAATCATTCTTTTGTGCGAATTCACCCATTTCATAAAGATTCCAGCCCAATTGATTGACTGCAGGATTCCAGATCATGAGTTTGCCCTGGAGCAATTCTTTTTGTTCCCAATAAGGAAGCTGAATATGCGGGATCATGATTTCAGTATTGATGACCATGCCGGTTTCTCTAACAATTTTTTCAGCGAGTTCCACACTTGGAATTTTTACCTTCATGCGTTCTTCTATAGGTAATTGCATTGCTTGTTGAATTGCCTGAGAATCAATTCCCATGCCTTCTCCTGAGAGATTAAGCTCAGTTCTTGATTTAAGACCAACAACGCGGGTTCCCAAAATTGCCCTATTGCCATCAGGTGTGGTGATTTTTGCAATTTCATTTATTACTTCCTCGGTATTTTCAGGAGTAATAGAACATGGTCCTGCAATTATTTCTAAATCGTATAAATTATTTTTTGTCATAGGTCTTAAAAACAAAAAACCTCCCTGTTTGGGAGGTGTCTTTTAAGGTTTTTACCTTAGTTAGTGTGTATCACACTAACGACTCCTCCCTGGAGGGAGTAAAGTAAAACCAAAAATAAGCTTGTGCGAACGACTTCATACTACTTAACTAGTATATTATATTTGTTTAACTTTGTCAACGATATGTTTGAAAGTCGCTGGATCTTCGACAATAAGGTTGCTTAATATCTTTCGATCAAGTGCGATATTGGCTTTCTGAAGTTTATTAATGAAAACGCTGTAAGAGAGGTCTTCTTTCTTTACTGCTTCTGAGATTCTAACGATCCAAAGTGTGCGGAAATCTTGTTTTTTCTTCTTGCGGCCATTATAGGCATATTGTCCTGCATGAAGTGCAGCTTCACGAGCAACTTTGATGAGTTTGGATTTTGTTCCCCGATATCCCTTGGTAAGACCCAAGAGTTTATTATGTTTTCTTCGTGATACGGTTCCCCGTTTAATTCTTGCCATATTATGCTACTCCCAACATGCGTCGAACGCGTTTGGCGAATTTTCCTTCCATTATTGTCGGTTCTTTTTGTCTTCGCAGTCTTTTCTTCGATTTATGTAGTTTCAAGTGGCTGCTATATTGACTACCATGAATCACTTTCCCCGTCTTTGTGACTCGAAAGCGTTTAGCTGCTGACTTCCTGACTTTTTGTTTCATCTTCGGCATGTTTTTTTCCTTTCTCGACAGATAACATAGCGACCATTTGTCTTCCTTCAAAGTGTGGCTCGCGGTCTATTTTTGAGATATCACTAAGTGAGTCTACGACTTTGTTAATGACATCTTTCCCAAATTCTGATCTCGTAATTTGCCTACCTCTGAATCTGACAACCAATCGAATTTTATCTCCGTCTTCTAGAAATTCCCTTCCTCGTCTGATCATAACTTGTAAGTCGTTATCAGACATAAAAGGACCAAGGCGGATTTCCTTGGTCTCGGAATTTTTAGCTTTTTTCTTTTCTTCCTGTTTCTTTTTCGCCTGTTGATACAAGAATTTATTAAAATCGATAAGTTTTGCAACAGGTGGTTTGGCAGTTGGTGCAACCTCAACCAAATCCAACTCTTGTTCCTGGGCAAGTCTTAACGCTTCATCTTTGCTTATAACGCCGATTTGTTTGCCTTCTGGATCTAGGACCCGGAGGGGCGATGCAAAGATTCGGCTGTTTATTCTATACCGTTTTTCTTGCTGTTTGAATTTAGGTTTTTTTATCAATTTCTTGTAACAATTGTTCTTGAAATGCAGAGGTCTTAATTTGTCCTAAGTCCTCACCATTTCTTCTCCGTATTGAAATCGCGTTGTTTTCGATTTCTTTGTCCCCTATTATACCCATAAAAGGTACTTTTTGTAAAGTGGCGTCGCGGATTTTGGCTTGGAGACGCTCTGAACGGCTATCTACCTCCGCCCGAATGCCTGAGTTTTTAAGCATCTCAACAGTTTTTTGTGCAAATTCGATATGTCGATCAGCTATTGGTAAAAGCACTAATTGAACTGGGGCAAGCCATAATGGGAATGCACCAGCGTACTTTTCGATAAGAAAAGCCATGACTCTTTCAATCGCTCCGATTGAAGATCGGTGGATGACGATAGGCTGTTCTTCTTCACCGTGTTCATTAATATAGGTAAGATTAAATCTTTTTGGCATTACAAAATCATACTGGACGGTAAATGCCGTATCTTCTTTTCCATTTACATTTTTCATTTGGACATCAATTTTGGGACCATAAAATGCTGCTTCTGCTGGTGCCTCGACAAAATGAGATTTGCGGGTAGTTAGTACTTTTCGAAGAATATCTTCAGCTTTATCCCATGCTTTATCATCTTTGAAATATTTCTTTTCCTCAGCCCGATCCCCTAATGAAAGACGATAGTGATAATCTTTTCCGTGTTCAAGATGGAATGTTTGTGCAATAAATTCAATGAGATCCAAAACCCGATTTATTTCTTCCTCAGCCTGGTCAACTCTTGCAATGATATGTGCATCAGCAAGGGTAAATGCACGGACCCGCTGTAATCCTGCTAGCTCTCCGGATTGCTCATAACGGTACAATTTTGCCAGTTCAGCATATCGCACAGGTAATTCTTTATAGCTGTGAGGTTTGCTTAAATACAATTCAAAATGATGCGGACAGCTCATGGGACGAAGCATGAATTGTTCATCATCAATGGTGATTGGCGCGTACATTGAATCTTTGTAATACGGATAATGTCCTGATTTTTCATACAATGCAAGACTTGCGAGATCCGGTGTATAGACATGTAAATAGCCACGTTTTATTTCCTCATCAACGATAAATCGCTCCAGAACCCGTCTGATAGCTGAGCCTTTTGGCGTCCACAGCGGCAAACCTTTTCCGACAGTCTCAGAAAAGACAAACAGATCCAGTTCTTTACCGAGCTTCTTATGATCCCGTTTTTTTGCTTCTTCAAGGACTTGCAGATACTCATCCAATTCTTTTTTTGTGGGGAAAGCTGTTCCGTAGATACGGGTCAACATTTTGTTTTTTTCATCACCTTTCCAATAAGCACCTGCGAGTGAAAGAAGTTTAAATGCGCCGATATCTTTTTGGGGATTTTCACTATGCCCACCCCGGCAAAGATCTTCAAAAGTGCCTGCTTTATAAAAGGTAATTTTTTCGCCTTTTTCAACTATACCGTTAATTAAATCAAGTTTGTAAGGGTTATCTTTATAGAATTCTTTTGCTTCATCAACAGAAACTTCACGATGCGAGAAACTATTCCATGTTTTTAATACTTCCTCCATTTTTTTCTCAATCTTGGGAAAATCTTCTTCAGAGATTTTGTGATCGCCGAAATCAAAATCGTAATAAAATCCATTTTCAATGGCAGGACCAATCGTTAGTTTGGTCCCGGGATAAAGTTCCACTACTGCTGCAGCTATAAGATGAGCGGCGGAATGGCGCATATTTTGTAGTTTTTCTGATTCCATAGGTAGCACTACTATACCAAAATTGAGCCTGTTTATAAAGGGAGAATTTAATGTTTGACGTTGGGATTTGTCGCGAGTATATAGTTTATTACTTGAGAAACAAAGGAGCCTACTACCGGGACAAGATTAACTTCTTTTGCAAGATAACCTAAGAGTATAAAGATAAATGAAAGCCCAACGGTTGCACCAAGTGCCCAGGCAATGCCTCCCAGAAAATTATTGAGAATGATTTCATGTCGTTTAAGTTTACTAGAATTTTCGTAGGGTTGCAGATTACTCATAGAATTATAGTAGCATATTAGAAGAACTAAGGTTAGAGGCCGAGTTGATCACTGATTGCCTGCATGGCAGTGAGAACAATTTCGATAAATTTTTCAACCGGAATATCGAGTTTGGATTCACAGAGCATAATTGCTTCGCGATTGGCACCTGCTGCAAATGCTTTTTGTCCGAATTTCTTTTGCACCGATTCAACGTTTAGTGAAGCCAATTTTTTATCCGGACGTACTAGAGCACACGCTGTTATGAGGCCTGTGAGTTGATCACATGCGGTAATTCCCCAATCCATCTGGCTTTCCGGATTGGTGCCTGTCATTGTGTAATTATGTGAACGGATTGCGTGTTCAATCTCAACTGGTAGTTTGACCTCACCATTTTCAAATAACAATTTGCCGTGAAGGTTTAGTTGATTTGCATTCTGCGCAACTTCATAGTCAATATCGTGCAGAAGCCCGGTAATTCCCCATTTTTCTTCATCCTCTGGTGTTTGTTCATTTTTGGGTGTAACATGCCTGTAAATGCCTCTCATGGCCGCCTCCGCTGCAAGAGAATGCTTGATAAGATTCTTGTTTTTGAGGTATTTGGTAAGGAGTTGGTATGCTTCAGCTCTAGTCATATTTTTCCTATTATATACGTTTCACCGCAAAATTTCAGACGGAGTTTATGCAGCTACTTTTTCATCGTCTGGAATCCAATTATAAATATTTTCTTCTACAGGTACTTCAAATTCAGGAGTAAATCCAGTATGTATTTCACGCAATGGTAAATGCAATCTATGCATAAGTCTAAATGATAGACTTTCATATGGTGCAATTGGAAATACTCGAATTTCATCTGAAAATAGTATTGGTTCAGGGCCTGGTTTTGCATCTGGAATAAGGAGTGGATCAAATGACTTTACCCCCGCTTTGTCTGCTAATTCTTGACGTAATTCGTTGATATTGAAATACGGATCATTTACCGTTTGTGCTGAAATATCTAACACATCAGAAAGTGCATCCCTTAAGAATATTCTGCCAGCAAATGAACTGTCATGGAAAAGGCGTCTTATAACACCTGTTGGATCAGCTGTTTCGGTAACATATTTACTTCTTTGCGTTCGTACTTTTTCTGCATAGCTACCAACGGGTGGGTTAAATAAAACATTTGAAATTGATGTTGGAGTCTCTAGTATATCTAATCTGTTAGCAAATACGATTCCTCTGTCCTGCATCTTCTCTTCTGCAGATTTTTTATTGGGTTTAGGTCTACAAAGTATTTCATTATTCGGTAATGGATCGAGTAAATTATCTATTCTGTCAGCAGCTTTGACAATTGCTCTAAGGATAAGATCATTATCGCTGCCGTCAACTATTTTTTGTAAATATAATTCTTCATTTACTACTCCATCAACGTGGACATCATGATGGCTAAGTGCATGGGCATGTTTAGCTATTTTTCTCCCTCGTCGTCCGATGGTACCAAGTTCACTCTCCACGTTTGTTAGTGTGTAAATGCGCCCCCCTTTACCATTTGCATGTCGTGGACTATCTTCGATAACGTCGTGGGTAAGTGCAGCACCAATTAATTCGGGAGTAACAGGTACGCCTAGTGCTTGGGCTAGTTTGATACTAATAAGTGCAACGCGCATGGGATGGACAATATATGGTTGACCGGAGAATTTTCTTTCCTGGTGATTCAATCTTTGATGTGCATCAAAAGCTATATTGAAAGTATCATATATTAAATTTTTGTCAGTCGAATTGCTGTCTCCTTTTAGGGACTGTGAAGCTTTTTTACCCAATCGTGAATGTTGTCTTACTACAGTAGGGTCATCCAAAGTTGCATCAAAGACTCGTTTCAGCTCAGAATAGTTTAATGAAAGCAGATCCAGATGATAGTTAATAATACCGGCAATTGTTTTTCCAGCTTCTTTTTCCTTCGATCCAGTCATTTCTCCTCGTTTTGTCCGTTCTTTTAAGAATCTTGGCCTTCGTTGATTTGGTTGCGTTTCAACTCTCATAAAAAAACGCTAAACACCAATGTAGGAGTTTAGCGACTGGGTGTATTGTAACAAAGAAGCTAGATTGAATCAATTATAGGATGTAAATTGTTCAAATTGACAGTCTCCTGCGGTTTTCGTTACAATGATGCAGCTATGGATCATGAAGGCGGCGTTGGAAAAGTTTCTCCCCAGTTAGTTGTTTTATTTGATAAAAGTAGTATCTGATTTAAGTGGAAGTTGATAATTTGGATCACCAGCATTGTATCTTTCTCTTACTCCTCGGTTGAACCATTTGGTAAATACTATTCCTGAAGTTGTACTTATTGCGCCCATTGCAGCTTCTCTTGGAGAAAGACCTTTTGCTGCGGTTGTTAAAAAGGTGCCAAGCACAATTGTACTGACATCACGAGCTGTTCTTTTTGTTCTACCAATCAATGAGGGATCATAGATAACTCGTTCACGACTTACTACTGCAGAGCCAATCGCTCCTGTTGCATAGGCCAGTCCAAATCAAATATAGCATACTACTTCAAGTGGATCGTATTTAAGTACGTTATCCTACATCATCTTCTTTTACGGTCTCTACGTCTGCTTGCTTTTCTCGGTTGTACCCGTCTTACCTGTGGCCCAGATGCTTCCACTGGACTTGTAGCAGTAACCAATTCCTGGCTCATTTGTGTAGGGGAATGACCAGGAGTATGCATAAGAACACTATATACTCCCACAGAATTTCTACTTCCTGGCATATTGCTCGCTATAATCATAGGAAGAACGCCTTCTTGAAGTGGATGTGTATCCCCTCTTAAACTTATTTCATTTCCTAATGGTGTAGTTGCCGTCGGCGAAGCTCCTCCTTCTCGACGTATCCTTCTGAGTGTACCATTACCGTTCTGAAAGACAACAAGTTCGTGTCTGCGTTCTGTACTCGGCATGGGTGAAACATCAAATGTCCCTTCAGGATAGGTAATAAGCGTATAATCTCTTTCACTGAGCGCTCTCATCACATCCTCTTTTGAGGGTACAGTAGTGCCTATATTCCAGGGCTTTCTAAAACGGGCTTCTTGAATTGTCATAGGCGCAATTATATGAAAATGTAATCAAGCCATCAATTTATAGGATGCTGTGGGCCCAAGAAGAGTCGAACTTCTGACCTTTGCAATGTCAATGCAACGCTCTAACCAACTGAGCTATGAGCCCGAAAATTTAATTTGTAGCTTCAATTATACCACATTACTTGCTAGTGAGAAGGAATTGTTTGAGGATTTGATAATAGTTTTCAAGGCTTTTGAGATCTACCCATTCTTCATCACTGTGTGCTCCAGCTCCGATGGGGCCGAAATCCACACCAGGTATGTTTCGTAAGGTATTGTAAAATCGCACATCTGATGAGCCATGGATTCCAGCAATTTCAGCTTCGTGACTGCTTATCTTTTTATTAGATTCTTGTAACTGTTTAATATATGGGTTGGAAGGATCTGTATATGCCGGTTTTTCCTGTAGAACAATCTCAAGTTCGGTATCATTTGGTAAAAGTTTCTTAATTTTTTGTAAAATATCATTTTCTTCTCCAGGTATAACTCGGATATCAAGCCACGCGACACAATCGGCCGGAACTTTATTAAAGGTAGTATTTTGCGTCTCAATTTTGGCTACATTTACAGTCGTTTGCCAGTAATTATTTTGAGGGATCGGATACAGTGTTTGGATTTTTTGTAAAATGGCATACATTATCAAAAGAGCATTTTCTCCTTTCCATGGGTATGCGCCGTGTGCTGTCTTGCCTTTTGTTCTTATTTTTAGCCACAACGGCCCCTTAAATTTATTGATTATTTTGCTGTCTGTATTTTCGCCGGCTATTACAAAATCTGCGGTAATGCCTTTCTCAACTTGAAATTTTGTACCGTTATAGCCACCAATTTCTTCATCGGTTACCAACTGCAGGGCAATTGGATAGTCGAGATTGTTTGCCAACTCTTTGAACAAATAGATGTTTACTGCTGCAGCGGATTTCATATCATAGGAGCCTCTTCCGTAGAGTTTGTTTCCTTTAATAATAGCTTTAAATTGTTCTTTATTACCAGGCACGATGTCCAGATGGCCATTGAGGATCAAGTTGAACAGTTTGGTTTGTGGTTTCGCATTATGGACAAGCAGACTGGGTATACCATTTGAATGAAATCGCTGGACTGTGAAGTTTGATAAGTAATTTTCTGCTAATGAAGTTATTTCGTTAAGGCCTTCTTGATTATCTGAGGTTGAATGGATACCAATTAATTTTTTTGCCAAATCAATAATTGCATCCATATGTCATCATTATACCAACAAAAAACCCGCCAAAGAGCGGGTTGGTTAGTTTAAATACTAAAAGAATACATCAACCAACTGACGTTGCAACTGCGCGTTCACCTGAGAGACCAAAGGTAGTACCATGTTTTTTGAACATTCCCCAGTAACCTTTTTGACCTTTGCCTTTTGCTGTTTGGAGCCAGGCGTTTGAATCTTCAACTTTTTGTCTTGCTGCTCGAATGACCGTCAACATCCATTCAAAGAAGGTTAATTGATATGTTCCCACGTTTACTGTCTGTTCAACAGAAACTTCAGCGAATTCCAATTTAAGCATTTCAGAAGATGAAACCAATTTGGTCAATTCTGCTTTGATTTGCTCAATATTGCGTTTCATTTCATGTTTTTCAGTTCGTGAGGTTTTTTCTCGATTGTGAATAATTTCTTTTCGGAATTGGCCATGGTAGTCAATAGCTGCTTCTTTATTATGTTGAGGTGCTTTATCAGCATGAATTGGTGTTTTCTCAGATGGTGCGTGGTGTTTGACATTAAACACTTCGATATGACCATTCGCCTGTTGTTGAGGAGCTTGTGCTTCTTCATGTGCGCTAGCTGATTCAGAGTGGTTCTTTTTAAGACCAAAAAGTTGTGCGAGGAATTCTTTTGCGGATTCTTCTGATTCGGTTTTTACACCTTTTTTAGTTTCGCCACCCAAAGACCGCATGGCTTCTAGCCCGCGCTCAAAGGGATCCAACGGATCAATATGTGTTTTCCTAGTTTTACCAGCCATAAGCCTATATACCTATAGGACTCTATCACAAATTCATTAAAAAATCAAGTGTCTTTTGCTGCCGTAAAATGCCCGCCAAGAGGTATTTGTTGGCAGAAAGATTTTGTTTTTCAGCGGGATCTTTTGCTTTTTGTATTGCCTCTTCAATCTCTGGCTCTTCAACAGTAATTTTCTCAAGCTCCGCTATTTTTTGTAAGACAAATTCAAGTTTAATATCTTCTTCTGCACGTTTGGCGTATTCTGCCCGTAAATCTTCAGGTTTACGATTTGTAGAACCCAAATATTGATCCAGGCTCAATCCCAACCGTTTGATATCATTAAGAAGCTGGGAGAGCAAACGATCTGCTTCCTGCTCTATCAAAACACCGGGAATTTGTACCTGAGCGTCGGTGAGTATTGCTTTCATAACTTCATCAAGACCTGGCTTTTTATTTTCTTCTTCTTTACCCGGAATAATGATTTTACTTTTCGCGTTAAGTTTTTTGACGGCATCCTTATACGCACCGAGGGTAATTTCTGGCATTTCGCATGTGAGCGCAAAAAATATCCAATCCTGCCCTTCTTCGATTTTCTCAACGTGCATTTTTGGATTCATGATCGGGTTAAGTTTATGTTCCTGAACGGCTTCAATATATGCCTGTGGAAGCAAGCGTTTGAGAACCTCTTCACGTACATTTTCAGGATTGAGCTGTGATGCAGCCATATCTTTTGGAGCTTTACCTTTGCGAAAACCTGCGACGTTGACCTGTTTGGCAAGATCATCAATTACCGTGTTTTGCGTCTGCGCAATTTTATCCTGCGGCAAAGTAATGGTAATTTTGATTGTTCCGTCTTTTTGTTTTTCAAGTTGTGTTGCCATATATGCGATTTAAACTCAATTGCATTTTAGCAAGCAAAGGTCACTTTCGCAAGAAGGAGGTTAATTTTATTTAAAAATAACCTATAATATGTTATACTGGATTTAATATGGCGGGAGAAAGAAGAGCCGGTCCAGGTGGTGTCCTCGAAGCAGTTCGTTTGAGAGCGGTAGATAGACTTGATGCTTATCTAACGCGTCCCGATGAACAATGGTTAAAGATTCACCAATTAGGTGCGATGCATAAATGGCGTGCATCCCTCGCGCGTGGCGAAACAGCGGGATCCTTCATTCATCCTCCTGGCGCAGGTAAGTCCCCTCTTATTGCGGCAATGGTTGAAGCTCTCGGAGTCAAAACAGTCCTTATTTCCCCAACAATTCAGATCGCCAACCAAAATGCTGCAGAAATGAGAAGGTTTACGCCGGATTTACAAGTTGCGACACATCATACTGACATAAAAGAAGATTTATCAAGCCGTGTTGTTAATACTGTTGCTCCTTCAGCCAGAGACCTTGTCCGGAGAAGAGCAATCAGGCCGGACGAAGTAGGACTTGTCGTATATGACGAAGTGCATACCGCATTGGGTGAACAACAACATCAGCTTCACCGTGAATTTCCTAATGCCATACTGGTTGGGCTTACGGGTGCTGAATATTTTGACCAGCTTGAGGGATATAAAAGTCGAGGTATCGTTAAGGAAGACGAGAGGTGGACAGGGATGTTTACCAATATTATTGACAGAATACCTCTTGAAGAAGGGCAAGAGAGAGGAATGCTTGTCCATGGAGATGTTGTTCGTTTTGAGACAAAAGTTAGCGCGAAGGAAGTACGCGTACCTTCAAAGGGTGACTACCGTGACAAAGATCTCCGACGAACACTTGACCTTGTGGGACGTAATGAAATGATTATAGCTATGCTGACAGGTTTGGAAAATGTACCAGCGCAGGTACATTTTACTGAAGAGCAGGAAGAACTATTGAGAGAAATATATGAAAAAATGCGGGGAGAGAGAACTTTTGTATTTGGATTAGATATTGATCATATTGAAAAACTGGCACAAGAGATTCGTGATAGAGGTGTTGTGGCAAAAGCGGTACATTCTGATCTTCCACAATGGAAAAGAGAAGAAATTTTAGCCGAACATGATCGTGGAGAAACACCTGTAGTATTGGGAGTTGATATGCTTGGTATAGGAGTGAATTCGCCAAAAACAAGAAATGGAATTCTCGCCAGACCATCAAGATCAGGGTTGATTATCTTAGAACAGTGGGGGCGGCTTCTGAGGTTAGATGAGGAAGATCCCGATAAAAGAGCTTATGCTGTTCAACTAATCGATCAATGGGCTGATCCACTCAATCGTCCTGTTCTCATTTCTGATCTCTATGATCCTGAATATATCCTTGAAGGGACGCAACATGGAGAGGAACCATCTGATCGTTCAGGAGCGACACGTCCAAGAAGAGAGCCTGTTGTTTTCTTCAAGGGGATGTCAATTGATACGATTATCGATCAGGCAAAGACTGAGGAATTGCTGGTAAAACAGTTAGAAGGCAAAAGTATTAATGAGATGGACAGTATACTTGCAGGCAGAGTCGCTCAAATTTCACAAGAAGGCAATTTCACCGATGCACTTGGACTCTATCAAAGAATTGCAGAAGCTTTACATGAAAGGAAAAACGCTCAAATGCAGCGCACAGCTCTTGAGGCAATTCAAAGCGGTACCGATGTTGTGGAGGGCAAACGAGTCTTTACGTTACTTAACATGAGGACAGTAATTTCTGCTTTACTTCCCTATCTCTCACAAGACGCTAATGAAAATAATGATCTTGTGCAGGAAGCACTCACTAACGTATATGCTCGCTGTGGTAGATTGGAACCTGGTCCTAACGTTACCTCTTATGTCCATCAGTTTGCCGAACAAGCGATACTTCAATATCTTGCCAGAAAAGAAGGTCGTCAAGCGGGTGTACCGAGAACTTGGGTCGAGGAAGGAAAGTATCCCATTGTGAGGGATGCCGTAACAAGTGCATTAGATCACTCTGGAGAAAGGTTCACGGATAATGAAATTACAGATTTGGCAAGTAGTTTAGCTGAGCAAACTGGACTCCGTTACAATACGCTTAGGAGATATATTACCTATCGTTCTGGTCATATTGGCGAACCGACACCATCGGAAGCAAGACTCTTTGCGACAGCTGAACTTCGTGCAGATCTGCAGCCTATCCTTAAAGCGTTATCGAAAACCTTACGTAAGCGGCATATAGATATGTTCTTATTACGTTATGGTCTTGCGAAACCTCATCCAGGGTTGAGTTTGGAAAAGGTTGCTGATCTTTATGAAATTGATCATCAGAGACTGAGAGATTCCGGTCTCTATCATAGCTTGATCACTGCAGAAGATATGGAGCTTACATTGGCGGAGATAGGAAGTTTGTATGGTGTGACATCAGAATATGTAAGAGCTAGTACCGGGCATGTTGTAGGAGAACTAAAATACCGTTCCAAAGCTGATACACTATTAAGTTATATAATTGACCCTGAATAACTTTTGTGAAATATGGGTGCGGGCGAAGGGACTTGAACCCCCACAGCCTTACGGCCACAAGGTCCTAAACCTTGCGTGTCTACCATTTCACCACGCCCGCTTTTTAGTTAACCTGGCAAAACGTGCAATAATTATATGCTTTTTAGAGGGAAATAGAAATAGCAGGTTTCACGCTATAATTTTTAGAAAATTGTTCAATTGAGTCCATGTTTCCCTGGACACGATATGCCCATGTCGGACTTGCAGCATAGGTCGCACCAATGTCATAGACAGTGGTTGCACCACGGCCGTCCATATATTCTTTTCGAAGCGAAGTACTCACAACAGTAATACCATCATCCCACGAATTAAATCGTCGGACGTTTGATCCATAAATACCAAATCCCCATGCGTTATATGAGTTCGAAGGAATGGCTATACCGTAGCCTGATTCAACACCAGAGATAGCAGCAACCATTCTCCAGTCAAGATTGTTGGCATCAGCTTCTTTAATAAGCGTGTCAGCATGATCCGCAAGCGGTGAATTATATTGTGCAAGATAGGCATGCAATATTTGGGTACGATTATCCTGCTTCACAGCTTGTGAAGAGATACCTTGCGGCATAGCCAACTCGGCAGATGTCGCATAGGTTTGCTCAGTAGCATTTACTTTTTGGGGAAATATCGCAGTGAAGAGGGAAAGTACTGCGAGAAGAAGAATTATTTTGATTCTTCTCATAATTTATTTATTGGCTCTTACGAAATGAAAATAAATCCCATCAGTAATTTTTGCCAATAAAAAATCCTCACGTAAGTGTTTTGGGCACATACCTGAGGAT
>CAZILC010000004.1:0-101266 GCA_964540055.1 uncultured Gammaproteobacteria bacterium
GAATATTTCCGTGATGAAAAAGGCGAAGACGTGCTTCTCTTTATTGATAATGTCTTCCGTTTTGCTCAAGCAGGATCTGAAGTATCAGCGCTTCTTGGCCGTATGCCAAGTGCTGTTGGATATCAACCAACTCTTGCAACTGAAATAGGTGCACTTCAGGAGCGTATCACAAGTACAAAAAAAGGATCTATCACTTCACTTCAGGCTGTTTATGTTCCAGCAGACGATCTTACTGACCCAGCACCTGCTACAACTTTTGCGCATATGGACGGTACCATTACTCTTGACCGTTCAATTGCCGAGCAAGGTCTTTATCCAGCAGTTGACCCACTGACTTCAAATTCACGTATGCTTGATCCAAATATCGTTTCTCAGGATCACTATGATACCGCACGCGGAGTACAACAGGTCCTACAGAAGTATAAAGACTTACAGGATATTATCGCGATTCTCGGTATGGACGAACTATCAGATGAGGATAAAAAGACTGTAGCACGTGCTCGAAAAATTCAGAGATTCCTTTCTCAACCATTCTTCGTCGGTGAGGTATTTACTGGACTTCCTGGGAAATATGTAAAGATTGAAGAAACAGTTAAAGGTTTTAAAGAGATTCTTGAAGGTAAACACGATGAGCTCCCCGAATCTGCCTTCTACATGGTTGGTTCAATCGAAGAAGCAGTAGAAAAAGCGAAAAAATCTAAATAATCTGCTTCAAAATTTACAACTATGGAACTCGAAATTGTAACTCCCGAAAAAATTATTTTTCAAGACGATGTTGATGAAATATATGTCAACACTGCAGATGGTGCAATTGGAATTCTTCCCCATCATATAAACTTGTTTACAAAACTCGTCCCAGGTGAATTAAAATTGAGAATTTCAGGACGCGATCAGTTTATGGCAATAACCGGTGGATTTCTGGAAGTAAATAAAAACAAGGTTACCATTCTGGCAGATTATGCAGTCCATGCAGATGACATAGATGTTAACAAAGCTATGGAAGCAAGAAAACGCGCGGAAGAAATTCTCAAGAAAAAAGAATCAAAAATTACTGAACAGGAATTTGCCGCTGCTGAAGCCGCATTCAAACAAGCAGTAGCTGAGTTAAAAGTAGCCGAACACAGACATAAAAGATCTGTTCATTAATTGTAATCATTTATAATTACCTTCAGTTTATGTATAATTAAAATGTACATTATATTCCAGACTTATCTGGAATATTTTTTTAAGAGACTAAAAAGAGGAAAAAAGGTTAAAATAGCAACTGAAATAAAAATGTGCTAAGTTTTAAGAAAGTATAATTAGCTTGATTTGGTAATAAATAAATTACCAAAAAGGAAAGAAACGTCTATAGTAAATGAACTTTAAAAGCAAGCATTTTTAATCAAAAAATCGCATAAAGCCAATAAATAATCTGTACCTTTCTTTTGTTCAAAGTAACATTCTATTCTAACAGTCATTAATTTAGTTGCGAAGTAGTAATCTTTTATTTACAATACTACTATTGCCGATGTGGCTCAGAGGTAGAGCAATGCTTTCGTAAAGCATGGGTCGTGGGTTCGATTCCCACCATCGGCTCTAAATTAGCTTCAAATCGATTAACCAATCAACTATACAGTATTTATTACTCTGATTAATTAAATAATGAAATGTAAATAGGTTTGTTGTGATAATCAACTTACCTAAAGTAAATATTTTTTCTATCCGTATGTCTCCAAAGAGAATAATAAGAAAACTAAAGTCTAGCACATTTTTTTTCTTATTGCCAAAATGCTCATTTTTCCTAAAAAAACTATTGCTACATATTGATTGAATAAATAATATATACTTTTTTTGAGGTGCCCTATGGCTAAAAAATATTTCAAAGGTGCCTTTTTATTTACTCTGGCTTTTGCAAAATTTCAGTCATTGGTATACAATACAGGTACTTTCACTTTATGGCTGATTCAAGGTTAAAAAGTAATATCAAACGCCAGGCAATTCATAATGTCATACTTGTTTCCGCTGGCTTTATAGCTTTAATTGTTATTTTGATTATTTTTGGAGGGCAACTCTTAACAAGTTTTAGTTTATTTGTCGAAAATTCTGGTGGTAATAATGATACAACTACGTCAGCAGACGCTCAAAGTGATTCGTTCATTGCGCCACCAACTTTAAATCCTGTAGCATCAGCAACAAATAAGCAACAAATCGATATTTCAGGCTTTGGACAGAAGAATCAAACCATTATTCTGTATATAAATGATGATATAAAGGATCGAACTGATGTATCAGATAATAATCAGTTTCACTTTCCTTCAGTTCAATTAAATGCAGGACAAAATACCATTAAAGTCAAAGCTGAGACTGAAAATAAAAAACAAAGTGGATTTTCAAATAGCATTACAGTTTCATATTTAAAGAATCCTCCAAAACTTTCCATTGATAGTCCTCAAGATGGACAAGGATTTAGTAAAAGCTCATCACCATCTCTTAATATTCAGGGCTCAACTGATCCCGGTGCAAAGGTAACGGTCAATGGAGCTTGGGCAATTGTTGATGATCAGGGTAAATATACGTATTTATATACATTAAAAGACGGTGATAATGATATCAAAGTTGAGGCAACAGATGATGCAGGAAATAAAACTGACAAAGAAATTCACATCCACACCCAATAATCAGTTTTTTGTATACATATAGCTTGTAATCACCCACATCCAAACCATTATCTCCGGATAAAACAAACTGTTATTAAAAAAAGAATTAATCAAAATTCCAACTGCTGAAGCGATAAAAATTGTAAAAAACTTACTTTTACTGAGCAATGCTTTTTTAAATAAGTGAAACCACAGATTACAATATGCAATAAACCCTACAATCCCAGTAGTAGCCAGTATAAGAATAAAACTGTTATCGGTTCCTGCAGCATTGTGAACTGGATTTTGGTTAATTGGCTTTTCAAAATGATATTTATACTGTGCATACCGATAACTATCAAATCCGATTCCTAAAATTGGATGATCCTTAAAGATAATTAAACCCTTTTCTGTATAGTTTACTCTTGATAAACTAGAATAAGATCTAAAAAGATTTAAATTTTCAATGTAAAAGAAAGGTGATGCTAACATTATTAATAAAACTAGTGATCCTAATAATAAAAAAATAATTTTTTTCTTTTTTTTAAGAATAAAAAATAAAACACCAGATACTACAAGCATTAATAACGCACTTCTTGAATAAGTCAAAAAAATTGCAACAAATGTTATTACTAACAATATAATATAAAAAAATACCAATCTATTATTTTTTAAATTACTAAACAAAAGTCCTGAAATAAGAACAAAATACAACACAAAAAATGCTCCAACAAAATTCGGATCAAGAAAACTTGAAAACATTCGATAAACATGATTATCCCACCCCTCATAGTATAAATTCATAAGACTGGGATAGAAAAAATATTGTAAGTACCCAAAGAGAATAATGACTAACCCATCAGATATAAGAAACCAAAGAAGATTCTTTCTGAAATTCTCATCAGTTTGAATAACAGCAAAAAAGATACTCAGGTAAGAAATCCATCTAAAAAGATATAAAAATGAGGCTAAAAATTCTGTTTGCTGTAACCAGAAACTATTTAAACCAAGAGAAATCAATCCTATTATTGGAAAATAGAAAAAGTACCATTTTAGAGATGTTCTATATTTTTTTTCTTTGATATATAAAAACGACGTACACAACAGAACTATGATTGCCACTAGATCAAGAGGCTTTAGTATGATATTATGACCAATATCAAACCTGATCAATTCGCCAAAAGGAAAGCAAACAAATAAAATGATGAGAAATATTTTCAATAATCGCATTTTTCCATACATATGCCTTTTGGAGGCCTAAATAATTGTACCATTGTTTTATCATTAGAGTAAATCAACTGCCAATTTGAGTATTTCATAGGAATTTTTACATTTTGAGTCGCAATGTAATTAAACTGATCTCCCCTTTTAACCCAACTAGAATCTACATATGGGAAATTAACATAATAAAGATTATGAAATCCCAAAAGTAACACTGTATCAGTTGTTTTAATATGATTTGCGAAGTATCCATCAGTATCGTAAAAATCTCCATAGGAAAAATTTAAATTATTAGAAAGAAATGTTTGCTTACTTTCATTCCCTATGATGACCGTCACATACTTTATATTTGCTACTCCCCTATATCCAATCGAAATTACTGCAACAAAAACGATAACCGACATCAAAATTTTAGAAATAAATTTCCATTCAGTTTCTTTTTTCTTCAAAATTTCTGAATAAATTGCACCACAAACAACAGAAAACGAGGCTAAATATGGCAAAATAAATCTTCCTCCCCCAGTTCTAGGGGTAAAATACCAAAGAAGTAAACTTAATCCTGCATACCAAACAATAATCTTTATTTCGGTTTTTAATTTACCAAACAAAACAAATAATAAAGGTAAAAAAACTAAATAAACAGGAGAAATCGGATCAGCAGAATGGATAAAAAGATCCCAAAGATCTTTAAAAACACTAATTAGATTTGGATTACTTGCTGCGACTTCATAAGTTTTTGTAAAAAATGGGAAAACAGGATTGCCTGTATGAAGATATGAGAAAATGAACCAAGGAAGAGGAATTAATAAAGTACAGAATGTAAACAGTAAGCTTTTAGATAATAATTCTTTAAATAAATTCTTTCTTTTGATAATGATAAAAACAATTAATCCCAAAAGTATTAGAAAAGAGCCGATAGCGAGCAATTTTGTAGTAATTGCCAATCCCATCATTATGCCACTTACTACAAGCCATGTAGACTTTTCTGATTCAAACCAATTTATTAGACTCCATAATGAAAGCAATTCAAAAAAGGATCTAATCAAATCGATATATGCAGTGATTGATTCCCAATCTACGACCAAATTGGAATAAAAAATTACAACAATGAGTAATGCAACAGTTTGATTAAAAAATTTCCGCGAAAATTTATAAAGTGAAATGCTTATAAAAATTCCAAATAAATAATGAACAAATTTAGCAAAAATTTCATTTCCAAAACTCAACGCACCGGTGTAAAGCATTTCTCCGAGTTTTGGCATATCACTGTAATACAACAAACCGCCAGGAATATGATAAATTGCATGTTGAAGTAAATATAACTTTGGCAAGGTCAAATGATACCAAAGAGCGTCAAATGCTAACTCAGGTCCTAATGCTCCAATAAGATTAACCGATATCAACAAAATCAACGGTAATATTTCCCAATATTTAAATGATAAACTAAACCTGATGTTTTTTAATCTAAAAAATAAAAAAAGCAAAGATTTTTTTTCTACAAATAATAGAACTAAAAACCATAAAAGTGAAACTATCCATATATTTTCTTTTGTCAATAAACTAAATATGCCCAAAAAGAAAATAAGATATGAATAAATTCCGATAAAAACTGCGAGTGTGAACATAATAGGGTAATAATACTCTACTGATAAGTATGTTACAATATTTCAAAATGAATAATTCGGTAAAAATTTTTGCCAATATAGGTATCATAATTGCACTTTATTATTTTATTTATTATAGTTTTTTTGGTGTTCTCCACCCGATCCCAGCTCCAGGAGATAGTTGGGACTATCATATTCCAATCTCACAGTCAATTTTGCATGGCACCTTTCTCACGCTGCCACATGAAACTTTTCGTCAGAGATATTATCCTGGTTCTTCAGAAGCGATTAATTCATTACTTATATTGCTTCATATTCCACTAACACTATCGAACATAATTGCAATGTTCTTTTTGATAGCCTGTTTATATAAATTGGCACGGGTTTTTACAATGAAACCTTATTATTCGATATTATTTGCAATTACTTTTATAACCCTTAATGCCGTAGTAAGGTGGCAAAACGCAGTAAGTATTGATATATGGGTCGCAGTCTTCTTTACTCTGAGTATTATCCTTTTAGAAAAACCCGGAAAAAACCTTACTTATTTTGCAAAACTTGGTTTTGTATTTGGTATGCTAGTAGGTTCAAAATACACAACAATTTATTATCTTATTATCTTTCTTCTGTTTTATGGAAAAAATCTCATAAGGTACGTAAATATACCAAGATTTTGCGCTTTTTTTATTCCTTTTTCAATTTTTGGTCTTTTCTGGTATGTCAGAAATTATCTTCTTAAAGGAAATCCTTTTTATCCGATACCAATGTTTGGTTTTAAAGGAACCCTTAGCTTTACTGATACAATATACAATGAAACGATTCATAACCCATTAACTATGCTTAACGCCGCGTATAGTGAATACCATCTTTGGTTTCTTTCAGTTATCGTAGCTTTTGTAATAATGACTAAATCGTTTTTAAAACAAAAAAATATGAAGCTGGACGTGATGAAAAAACTTTTTTTACTCGGAATTTTTACTTTTATCATTTTCTTAACTTTTCCGACTGATGCACAGCCATGGATTATGGTTTCAAGTTTTCGTTACTCTTATCCCTCTTTTATTCCACTCATTCTGGGAGTTTTTATTCTGGCTGCAAATCACAAAAAGGAAGAATGGTTAGGGTATTTTGCAATTGCAAATATGCTAGTAGTCTTAACAATGACCTATTATCCAAAACTTATATTGTTTTACTTACCTATTTCTTTTTGCGTTATTTATTTTGTAAATAAAAAATTTTCACATTCGAAATGAAACATCTCAAAAATTTTTTCTCAAGACGATATACCCTAATTTTTTTGCTTATTTTACTTTATTTTCTTACGCGAGTTTTCTTTATTAATTCACAAGGAGTTTTTTTTGATTCTCAAGAATATATTAATCTTTTTATAAATCCAAATTATATCCATGCAATAATCCTCGGACATTATCCTCCACATGAAGGCTATTTTTTTCTATTCTGGCCAATTTTCCATCTGGCACATTTCATCAGTCTTGACGGGGCATATAGTGTTATTCTTATACAAATTATTCTTTCATGTATAACACTTTATTGCTTTTGTTCATTTATCATATATATTAGTGATAAACGCACCGCGCTATTTGCTACAGTTCTCGCTGCTTTAATGCCGCTCTTTTGGATAGTTAATGTGACTTTGATGATGGAGAATGCGTATGCTTTATATTTTTTTGTTTCATTGTATCTACTCACTCTCTATTTAAAACGCGACAAAAAATTGTTTTTGCATATTTCTCTTTTCCTTTATTGTATGGCCCTTTTAACACAAACTATAGTTGTTTTATGGGCTCCTTTTTATCTCATAACGATTCTTATGAAAAAGAAACAACAGGTAGTAAAAATATGTATTTTACTTTTTTTATATTTTGGAATATTTTCAGCAGCAAATATATTATTTATTAGTTATGCCGGAGGCGCGCCACTTAAAGACGTATTCTATTCCTATTATCTGAGCAAAACTGGCGAATTTAGCGGGGCTGTTAACAATACTCATGCTATTTTAGCTTCAGGAAGAAACTTTTTAATACCGCTACTTCGCAATAATACAATAGTATTGGCAGTACTTTCACTTGTTTCTCTCATTATTTTACTAAGAAAAAATAAAAAAATGTTTTTTTTCGGTTTGTTATGGATTATACCGGCAATCTATGCAAATCAGTGGTGGGATTCATTACTCATGGGAAGACATGCGCTAGTAGCCAGCTTTGGAATTGCATTTTTAGTTGCACTTCTTATTCGAAAGAAATCAATTTTTATGATTGCAACTATTATGTATTTACTTATTTGCTCACTGCCAGCACTCAATTTATTACGCTATCCAATTCCATATCTTCAGGAAGCCTCCTATGTAAAATTGCTTCCAAAAGATGCTTTGTTTATTGAAAGCCATTTTGCGCGTCCGCAAGTCCAGAGTACAGTCATTGCCAAAACTATATATCTTAATGAACCTCACTATACAAGTGATAGGATAAAAAAAGCGATTGATATTCAGTTGGGCGAAAAAAAACCGGTATTTATTTCAGGAGCCGCACTTTCCGAGCCATATGGACTTTTTTCAGGCCCATATATTCATAATTTGACGTTATCTTATGTAAATACCTACACACTTGCATCTGTCATCCCTCACTATACATTAAAAACATATCACGTAATAAATCTGCGGGATAATCTTGTTATCTATCAAATAATTTCGCAAAAAAAATCATCCTATCCGAAAATATTACAATTACAAAACTCTAGCCGTAGAATTGATTATACTGATCCGGTTTCGTGGATTTTTAGAAAACTTGAATTCACTTATTTTTAGTGATTGCAAAAACTGAAAAATTATCGATATGTTTAACAAGAACTACTTTCCTGCTATTTTTTAACTCAGCAAGAATTGCTCTACCCGACGGATAATTAGGGTGTATTTTATGCTCGTTATCAAAAGTAGCTTTATCAATGATAATATATTCCACATCTAATTTTTCTAACGCAGATATACTTTGCTGTTTTGGAAATTTTTTATACATAAAATAAGTAAAATCTTGCCAAGGTGGAGGTGAAAAACCACTATAACCATTTACCATTGGATGTAATTCTATAGTACTGTAATATTCACGGAGTAATTCCTGACTGACATTTGGTTGCATATTCCAATTATAAATGGGCAGAATGATAAATGTAGCGTTTTTCGGCGTTGTTGCCATCCATGAATAAATCTTTGGGAAATTATTTTTCTGAGGAATTGTTATAAAGTGGATTGGCGCAAATTCGATAATGATGCCGACTATAAGAAAAAAGTAAATAAGAAACTTTTTTTCGCTTGCAACATTTTTTAAAAAACTATTAAGTACCAACCCAATAACGACTGCGATGGAAATAATAAATAATACTTCCCATCGCTGTGAATTCCGAAAACCCTGGAATCCTGGCAAAATGTAATAAAACAACAGATAAGGAAGAGGTATAGGAAATGGATGATGAATCGTCTGCCTGAAAAGATGCAAAAGCGGACCGAAGCTAAGCAGTAAACCAGTTACTGCAATCGTTATGAAGCTCTTCTCATAAAAAGTAAGGGTCTTTCTATTTTTAATGAGATACACCAAAGCAACCAAAACAAGAAAACTGAAAATAAGACCCAAATATCCCGGTTTAAATTCATTATTTTGAGAATAATGGTTTGTTGGAATATACTGTATAAGAATTGGCGCTAATTTTGTATTTGCCCCAGGATATAAAAAATCTTCCGGCTGTAATGCAAAATGAATTGAATCCCGAATATCTCTTGTATAATGAAATTCTTTGGAAACTTGATAATAAGGAATCACAATGGGCAACATAATAATAAATGCACATACAAGAACTAATGAATTTTTCTTGCTGAAATAAATAGTAATTTTTTTCTTCTTTTCTAAAAATTTGAACAGGAAAATAATAAAAACCGAAAAGAGTATAAAATAGGCTGGTAAAAAACTATTATAAAATTGCAGTACAAAACAAAATGAGAAATAAATAATAAATCTAGTTTTATTATTCTTAAGAAAAAGTAAAAAGAATAATATTGCTAAAGGTACCCAATAAATTTCAAGCATTTGAATCTGAACAACATTACTCAAAGTTGCAGGAGAAAAAATAATAAGCAAACCAGAAAGCACTGAAGAAAGATAATTTTTTGTAATATGGAACGTTAGTAAAAAAATTGAAAAACCGAGAAATATAAGAGAAGAAATAATAGTTACATTATTTGCGACAATTGGCTGACCAATAAAATAAACGAATGGTGCTGTAATCAAACTTCCGGTGATAAACACATCTGAAAAAGCGAGAGAGTTATGATAGGGATAATAAATATTTGCGTTAAATAAAGTAAATGGATTTGTAAAAAAATTATTAATAACCCAGCTGTGAATCCATGCTATAACTAACTCATCTCCATAATTGGTAGTAAAATCTCCGAGGTGAAAAATAAGAGGATACGTAATTACTATACTCGCAATAACAAATAAAATAAATACTACTAGAACCGGAAAAATTGTTTTTTTAGATCGTCCCATGAGCCCTTGAAAGTAAAAAACTTATATATAGATAAAGAATAACAAGAATCCAGGCAGTAAATAAATATAACAATAACCGTTTGGAATTATACATAAATTAAGGTGATTTTTGCCACAAGAGCCAAAGTTTTGAGCGAACCAAAAACGAGTGTAATGTCATCATCATTGCAAAAACAAAACCCGCTAAGCCGTCCTGAAATCCTCTTTTGAAAAAATAATTGAGAATGAATTTTGATTTTGGATAAATAATAATTGATAACCAAGAAGATTTGACATTTTTTTTGAACAGCTCTTGCGATCGAATATCAGTATAATAACTTATTTCACGAAGAAATTCTGCAACTGTTGGATGTGGGAAATGATCAAGTGAATTTTTTAAAAGTTTTGTTTTCCCCCGCACCTTCCATTGTTCATGCACACTTCCTTCCCACTTCCCTGTATTTTTTTTGGCAAGCCGTAACAAAACAATATTGCCTACTTCACCATGTTTAAGGGTTCTTCCCCACATAGTATCCTGACGTTTAATATAATAGCCGATACAATCATCGATAGCTTCGCTTGTATGTTGCATGATTTCATACCATAATGCACTCGATACACGTTCATCAGCGTCGATAAATAATATCCAGTCACCTTGCGCTTTCTCAAGCCCGTAATTTCTTTGATCTGAAAAATTATTTCCCATTGTGCGGCTAAAAACTTTTGCACCTTTATTTTTGGCGATTTCAACGGTATTATCTGTCGATTGATCATCAATAACAATCTTCTCATCGCACCACGAGACACTGTTAAGACAGGCAGCAATATTACTCTCCTCATTTTTCGTTAGTATTATGACACTAATCATTAAACGATTTTAAGTCCTCCTTATGTATTATAATGGGTCCGGGTTCAGAAACAAAATACTTCAAGCGCTCCTTTTCTGATGATGGTCCATGTCCCATCCACCATGCTAAATAATCAATATTTGCGGTAAAGCTTTCATACTGACTATTCGGTCCACGCCCAATAATATTATATGGTTTCCCGCGAGAATCATTAATAATAAACGTTACTGCTTTGGTAAGATCAACAAACCCAGATGTATTATTTTTTACAAAATAATGCACATGTATAAGTTCATAATTATTGATTACTATAAATAATAATATTACTAAATAAGTAATTGTTTTCAGCTTCACAAAACGTACTAATCTATCAATAAAAAGTGCAAATAGGAACGGTATTATCGGTGTGAAGCCAATCCAGTAAGCGATCGAATTCGTTCTCTCAGCTATATAGAAAATAGACTGTATAATGAAAAATAAAAAAAGTAATGTATAAGCATTAATAAGCCTCTTTCTATCAAATAATTGTATAATAATAAAAACGAGATTTACTGTAATTGCACATAATATGAGCCATGAAACATTTGCACTCTGAAAAAAAATAAATTCATACAGTCTGAGAGAAGCAAATGCAGCCATACTCCCAAACGTCTCAACCTTACCGACTGAATGGAAGACAGGAAAACCAACAGCTGTTGCTAGTTTATAAACAGTCCATATTGCAAATTTTACCGTTTGCGGATAGCCATGAGTTGTATCGTATAATATCATCGGAATCATAGGCATGAATAACCCTAAAAATGAAAATAGTAATACGATTCTGCTTTTTAAAATTCTGATATATGATGTTTTATTAATTATGCCATTGAGCAAAACGATAAATAAAATTGCATAAAAAATAACCGTTGCTATTTCAAAATTGTACAGAAGTGACAATAAAAATAAAATTAATGGGAAAAAATATTTACTTCCGTTGGTCCATCGATAAAATGCGTAAAAAAGTAAAAGTGTTAGAATTGGTATAAGACTTGTATGATATGCTTGTCGATCATTAAGTATCATAAAAGGCGCGGTTGCATAGAAGAGTGAAGCAAATAAACCAATTCGCCTGCTAAACATTTGTGAGCCGAATATATAAAGTAAAACAATAGTAAGTATACCAAGCGAAATCGTAAAATAAGCTCCTGCGAATGGGTTAAAATGCCCGATTACCAATATAACAGCAAGAATATAAGTCCATAATGCTCCCTGATGAAGCCAAGGATGGCTAGACGCTATTCCAACTAGTGGAATGTGACCAGTCAAAAGCATATCTCTGGCAGAAATAAAAAACCACGCCTGATCACCGATAAATGGCATATATAAATTTAATTTATACAAACGCAAAAAAATAGCTAATAAAACGATTAAAAATAATATAATTGCGTATTTACTTATTCTTAAAAAAGCCTCTGTAAAGATTGCCTGGAGCATACCAAAGTGTTTTTTAAAATAGTAAAATCTGCTTTCTTTAAAAATTTTACTAATATCATTTCTTGTTTTTGTGCTGCGTTCCCAGAGATGAATAATTTTAGCATTTGGTTTAATAAATAATCTCAGTCCTTTATCTTTTATTCTTTTACATAAATCAAACTCTTCAAAATATAAAAAGAAATTTTCATCAAAACCCTTGACTGATGCATATAATTCACTAGATATCAAAAAAGCTGTCCCAGGAACGACATCAACTTCTTTTGTTTCTATTTTATTCCATTGAATAAAATATTTTTTTGCAACAGGGTTATTAGGAAATATTTTATTTATTATAGAAATTGAAAAAATTGCTCGGAGTGGGGTTAATTCTTTTACACCTTGCTGTTCAAATGGTTTTTTGTTCTCATGAATTAGAAACGGAGCTACAACTCCAGCACTTTTATTTTTTTTGAGAAACTGATATAACACATCAATTGTGTTTTTAAAAACTATCGTGTCAGGATTTAGAAAAAAAAGGTAATTTCCTTTTGCCTGTTCTGATCCTATATTATTTCCCTGTCCAAAACCTTTATTTTCATTTGGGATATATGTTACTTTTGAAAATTTTTTTAGTAAATCCTTCTTTAGTGTTTTTATTTCATCATTATCAACAACAATTATTTCATATCTTGTTCTTGGATGGGAATCAATAATTGACTGGATACAATCAAACAGTTCTTTTTTAACATGATAATGAACGATTATTATTGATATCATATTTATGACGATTTTACCTTATTTTGTCGAAACAATAAAGTACAGGTACCTTTACGTCTTTTTTAATTATCTGACTTTCGAGACCTTTAACAGGTGTTTTATTCAAAATTCCTTTAAATCTGTTTTGAATAAGGAACATCTAAATGCTGAACTTTCACAATTCTCCAACGTGATTGGTTATAATTTATATTGTATAATCATAAATAAATGAGCACAAAAAGCCATGAAAAGAGATTACGAGCTCTAGATGGATTGCGGGGAGTTGCAGTATTACTTGTATTTTTTGAGCATACAAACAATGCCGGATTAACAAGAGGGTTCGGACAGTATCTACCTTCCCAAATATACAATAGTATATTTATAAACGGCGCCACAGGAGTTTCCTTATTCTTTATCCTATCCGGCTTTTTAATGGCTTTTTTGTATCAAAGACCTTCATCCTGGCATGCTTTTTTGCAGAAAAGATACACAAGGATTTTTCCGTTATTTATTGCTGTAACCTTAGGAATATACATTGGCTATTTGGTTACGAATATTTGGTGGCTTAAGTTGCTTATTGTATTATCAACGGCAACTCTCATTCATTTTCTTTGGGTATATAAAGGTAAAAAACTACCAGATAAAAGCAAAACGTGGATCTTTTTTTCCTTTTTTATATTGCAAATTCTCATAGGGATTATTGGCCTGCTGATTCTGAATAATTTCACTAAACTCTCCGGTTCGCTACTTTCTACTTACTCGTGGATCTCCAATACCACATTAACGTACTTTATATCCGATCCAAACCAAGCATTTGACAGTGTGTACTGGAGTCTGGCGGCAGAGGTATTATTCTATATTATCTACCCGATAATTTGTGTTCCTGTCATTCTTTATTTATCTCCAAAAAGCCGACTGATAAAAATTCTGTTTATCATTTCGTTAATTCCATTATTCTTCGGTGCTTCTCGAATGTTGGGTAGGTCTCCGAATATCAATGCTATCCGACCGGTATACTTTTTCTACTTTGTCGGAGGAATGTCTATGGGCTATTTATATAATAAATACTATTCCAAACTTGCAAATTTAAAACCCTCGCACATAAAAGTAGCTTCAATTATCGGGATACTAACAATAGTTGGATATTTTGCATTTATGCAAATACCCCCGCAATGGATCAACTTTTATATCAGGCAATTGGTTGTCACTTTACCGTTTGTAATTATACTTGGTGTGCTTCTTATTCCTGACACAGTGATTGGACGGGTATTCAGTAGCCGCGCAATAGTTTTTATAGGGACAATAAGTTATTCGCTCTATTTGACTCATAACTGGATTATTTTCTTGATCGTTCGTACAATGGGCAAGTCACAATCAATACTTTTGGACATACTTGCAATCGCAACAATACTTTGCGTTTGTATACTAATCGCTTCAGCAATGTATTGGCTTCTTGAAAAACCGTATTTCCAAAAACAAAAAGCAAAAAGCATTTCTGTTGCGCAGGTTAAAAATTTTAACACAACCAATGGTCTTGCAGTTTGCATCGGTATATGCATCATTTATTTAGGGTTAACGACAATTTCATATCGAACAAATTTAACATATGAAGACCTGTCTAATCCTAAAATGCTTAAGATGATAGCTTCATCAATCCATACAAAAACCGACTCAGCATTACTCGTAGATGAACGAGTAAAAGTTACTGATGAAAGGAACAAAACAATTGAGATGATTCTCCCGTTTGCTCTTATTTTGCTATACTTAATTTGGGATAGAGTATATAAAGCAAGATCAAATCGTATGGTAAAAACTTTTGCCGTTGATGAAACTATGGTCAGGACTAAAATAAATTCAAAAGAAAAAGCTCAACAGATAAGTTTACTTCGCTTTGGACAAAAGAAATAATAAGTATTGCACTATACAAAAATCGTCCATTTAACAATAGCTACGATATATATAATAGTATAATTTTATTTCTAAACTGTTTTTTTGAATGAGATACCGTAGTTTTGCTCTCACAAAAAAAGAATTAAGTGACATCAGCATTGCAAGAAACAAATCCCTGTCGAGCCATTTAACACTTTAAACTTTTTCACTACTCTGGTATAAATACTACAATATGCAAATAACCATCCATTCACTTTTTAAAACAATACTAAAATTATTCCGGCATCATGGTTTACTTATAATTCTCATAGCCTTTCTTGTTCTTTATATAGTGGTCCAACTACGTGTCATTGAGTGGGGAATTCCAAGTCAATCAGTTGCTTTCCCTCATGCATTAGATGAATGGCATTTCTTTATGGGTGATGCATCAATAATTAAGCATTTCACAAACAATGTATCAGGAGCTCAGAGAGGTCCAATGTTTTTCTTAACGACATCGACACTTTATCTTGGGTTTTTTGTTTTACTGCATGTAATTCATCCATCTCTTCTTTCAGATCGTTTTTCTCCCACAGCTCTAACGGAACTCAATCATATATTTCTCATCCTACGCTCTTTCTCTCTAATTTTTAGCATTCTGACTCTAATACTTATGTATATTGTTAGTAAACGTCAGTTACGGATAAACCCACTTCTTACGGTAGTACTTCTAGGAACTATACCGCTGTGGGCAGTATGGAGCGACATTTACAAATATGAGATCGCCAATGTATTCTGGATAACAGCAAGCATTTATCTGCTTCTTACATATAAAAGTACCCCTAAACGACTTATATATTGCTTAGGTGGCGTTACAATTGCTTTAGCCATAGCTACGAAAGTAAGCTCGACACCGCTTCTCCCACTCTACATTGTTGCTTTTTTTCTCTTTACGCGTAAGCCATTAAAAAACATTAAAACACTTTTGGCAGGATTGCTTATTTCCATTCTTACCTTTGCGGTATTTGGTATCCCTGATGTTATTTTCCTTAGAACAAATTGGGGTGATTATATCTCGTCTGGCTTTGGCGCAACACCTAACGGCAATTATGGCATGCCCTGGTATTTGTATCTCATTACAAAACACTATCAAATTATATTTGGTCATGCTTTCTATTTTCTTATCCTGTTAGCCGGTATCTATTACCTCTGGAAATTGCCTAAGGCATTTAGCAAACGATCAATTAGTAAGTTTAGCGAACTTTTCTTTTTAGGTATTGGATTACTCCTCTTTTGTGTAACCCTTATACAAATTGGTATTGGCGCTTCAGGCTACCGTTTGCTTCCTACACTTCCGTTTCTAGTGCTTCTCGTTTCAATTGCGCTGAATCGTCTTTTATCGTCTCACAAGCTACTTTTTACCATTGTTGTCTGTTGTATCATAGCTTTCCAAATGTTCGAAAGCTATGCGTGGTTATATGCTCGGTCCGGTGCCGATACACACGTCACATCTTCTATGTGGATAGTAAATCATATTCCTAAAGGGAGCAAAATTGGCATGCTGAACATACCTCTCTATCAAGCAGAACCAAATATCTTGCTTCTTGATTATTATCGAGGTCAGAACCATACTTATAAAGGCCTCTATCAATACGAAATCATAGATTACAAAACAAAAAATTTACCTGACTATATTATTATCAGTGATGCAATTGATACAAAAAAGTTTGTAATTATATCGGACAAGAACTACCTGGTAGATCGACTCAATAAAATGGGCTATAAAATTATTGCCACTTTTAAACCAGACCATACCCTGTACTATTATTTTGCTGATGAACGCGATTATTTCTTTTCAGAGATGTTTACAAATAACGCAATCTACGTATATCGTAAAAGTACAATTAATCACAGATGAATTTCCTTTTTACCATAAATATAGAGATACTCTGCTCTCCACGGTTATATATTTTTTAGTTTTCTTGTGACTATAACTCCTATCCCTAAAACAATCGTACAAAGACTTATCATCTTGGAAACGCTCCTTACAAATGAATCCATATAAATAACCTTTACTAGGTATAACCCTTTCTTTAGAGAAAATGTTATGATTCCTACACTGTTGCTTTCTTGATCTTTATAATTAATAGGAATCTTTTTGTTGTTCGCAAATGCCATCCATCCTGGGAAGTAAAAAGTATTTTCCCGTAACGTGACAGGTGTTTCCGCATTAATAATATATTCATGTGAGGTTTGTAATCTTGAAAGCTCCAAAAATGTCCCTTTACCAGAAAGAATTTTCATTGGTTCTGTTGGGGGATTTGCAATTATCTTCTGACCCAGAGATTGGTCATGTTGGTATTGTTTAATAAAGAGAGGATTCCGGGGTTCAAAATATTCGGTATATACAGCATCACCCACCTTGAAAGGATCACCCGTAGCAGGGACCATATATCTGTTTTCCCAATTAAGTATAGTTGATAAAATAGTTATTATACAAATGATTACAACAACTGAGGGTTTCGTAAAATGTTTGACAACAATACCAGCTATAGCAGCCGAGATAAAGGAAATTGGGACAAATAATCTAAACGGTCCTAAGAAAGTATAGAGAAGAGGTACATGTGTCCAGATAAAATATGATTGCGAGAGTAGCATAAAAAAAAGTAGAGAGAAATAAAGTAGAAGTACGATGAGAAGCGGTTTCAGTTTAGGTTCAATTTTATTTTTAATGAGAATGTAGATACTAAACAATATAAGTAAGATATGTGGGTATCCAATAATCAATCGAATGTCTCCCTGATGTCCTTGGAAGAGAAAGCCGTAGGCAAACGGAGAAATGAAATATTCCCAAATTGGAAAAAAATTTCCAAGTCCGGGGTGGATAAAAACACTACTCCACCATGTATATTTCACCTCAAGTAGTGCCGGTAACCAGTAATAAGCTGATAGTAATATTCCATACGGTATAGATGCTAGAGGTATAAGTATGTCTTTACTATTTCTTTTCTTTTTTCGGCGCCAGAGTATGAAACAATATAGAATTGTTAGAGGCAATGAAAAGTAAGTTGTGCTCGAATGAGAAAGGAGAATAAACCAGACAGAAATTGCCTCAAGGAAAAAATACTTCAATTCTCCTCTTTCTACAAGTCGCTTCATGAAAAGAAATAGCAACGGTATAAAAACAAAAGAAGTCACCTCACCTACAGATCCTCGAAATTCAAGATTTATTAAATTAAAAGGGGCAAAGAGATAAAAAATAGCAGCAACGAATCCTGCTGCTGAACCTAATTCTTCTTTAGCCCAGAGATACATGGTAATTCCTGACACTATAAAAGTTGCCGCTAATTCGAGCTTTAAACTGGTTAAAAAGGAAAATCCAAGTAAATGGAAAAATGAGGCAAGATAATAGGGAAGTACATATTCAATTTCGTATATTGGGCATCCATACTCACCGCAAAGATTTCCTGCCCATTGGGGTATAATATTTCCTTGCTGCAGGTTGTAGTAAAAATCCATGAATTGAGCAGTATGCGGTCTAAGATCACCAGCTTGATATGTACCGGGCCTAAAGAGACTGAATGTCGGAATAACGGCAATAATTAAGAGTAAGATGAGACGACTAATGCGTTTTTTAGGATAAACAAAACGATAGATTCCAGTCCCGAGTAGAACAATTAACGAGAAAATGACATTAAAAAGAATTATCCAATATGGACCACTTATATCATTTAAGTTTAATTGCATTATTTATTAGATAAATTAAGAACCCTGCGGCAAGACCGCAGGGAAAAGGGATTATATAAATTTGATTAGCCTGTTACAATAGACATGAATATTTATTTACGCTTTTAAAACTCTTATTTATAAACTTCAGTAATAAATTGAAGAGTTTGCTCAATAACTTTTTCATTTGATTCTGAGTCATCTCTTCGCATTTCAATGGATAACCACTTGTCAAAATGTAATTTTTTTAAAACGTCAACTATTTTTTTATGATCAACATCAGTTGTTCCAATCTGTTTAAGACCTCTTTCACTGATATGGAAATGTTGAAGATAAGATAAGGCATTTGTTAGAGCCGAATTGTAATCCTCACTATTTATCGTTAACGCTCCGGAATCCAGATGTAATCTAAAATTTGGATGATTTACATGTTTTACTAAAACGATACCTTCTCTTGTGGTGTTGATAAAATTTGTGCCATACGTTTTGGGAATTGGTTCTATGCAAAAATAGATATTAAATTCCTGTGCAAGTTCACCAACTTTATAAAAAAAATCTGTAGCAATATCTTGTGCTTCATCTATCCCAACTTCTCCTCTGTCTCTGTTACGAGGAGATCCAAAAATAATATCTTTGACTCCTAAGATTTCACATACTTGTAACATTTTTTCAATATATGCAAGGGTACTTTTTCTTTTTTCACTTGTTTCAAATATAGTGAGCTCCGGATGACCAAATAATAATGATTGTATTGAAACGATAGCAATTCCCTCATTATTCCAAAACTTCCTGTAATTTCTAATTCTATCGGTAGATTCCTTTGTGGGTTCTTTCCAAATCATAGTTGGCGCGAGTTCAATTGCTTGTAAAGAATATTTTTTTAACAGTGCTACTATTTGTTTGTCTTCATCAGTATTCCACGCGATATTTGAGATAGCAATTTTCATTATTCTTTAATAGTCAATAATTTTCCATTTTGCACAATTGATTGTTCTGCCAAATCAAGCAGTTGTGTTACTTTTAATCCTAATTCCAATCCCGAATAGGTTATTGCTCTATTAATCGTAATCGCTTTTGCAAATTCTATTATTTCATTTTCAAGTGAAGTTTTAGAACTATACTTCGGGTAAGAAATTTTAGCATTTTGGTATCGTATATAAAGATCTTGATTGGGCACAATATCTTTGTAATAAATAATCTTCTTTGTGGCTTCTGCATCATACATAATACTGTCAGATTCTCCTGTAATAACAAGCTTTCTTCTTTTCTCAGGGAATATCCAATTGAGTCTAATATATGCATAGGTTTCATCTGCAAACTCGAGTTTAAGAGAAGTTGTGTCAAAAAATTTCGTTTTTGGATAGAGTAAATTTTGGCCCCATGCACTGATTGCTTTCGGATAGCTTTGCGAAATATCCACACATAATGAAATTGCATGTGACCCAATATCCCACAATGCAGATGTGTTTTTTCTTAACAAACCATAACTCGTTCCTTCATAATCAATGTAGCGAATTTTACCTATATTTTTTACAAGTTCTTTTGTCTTTATATAAGCCGGATCAAAAAGATATACATGTCCTACCTGTAACTTACCTTTAGATTTTTTTGGTAATGAAAGTAATTTTTTTGCATTTTGATAATCTTCACTTAAAGGTTTTTCAACCAATACCGTAAAACCTCTTTTCAAAAATTCATAGGTAATTTCATCGTGCGTTGCATTAGGTGTTGCAATAATTACTCCATCAATATCAGAAAACTTGAATAAATATTGGTAATTTGTGGTTTTAATATAATCTCCCGGGTAAGCTGCAAAACTTTTTTCATTTGTAGCGCAGAGATATTTAATGCGGATATCAGGAAGTTTTTTAGCTGTCGCTAAATAATTCTTCCCCCAGGAACCAACGCCAATTAAAGCAAGATTAATCATAGTTAATTTCCTTCCCGAACCCATTCAATTGTTCTTTTTAGCCCGCTTTCCAAATTTATTTGGGGAGAATATCCTGATAATTCTTTAACTTTGGTGATATCCGGACATCTTCTCTTTGGCTCATCATTTGGATACAAATCAGGATATTTTATTCTTTTTATTTTAAGGGAGTTATTAAATAACTTATTCATTTTTTGCGCGAGTTGATTGACAGATACTTCATCTGTATTATTTCCAATATTATAGGCCTCACCATTTTTAGATGAAAGTAAAACTTTAAGTATATAAACTATGGCATCAGCGATATAACAATAGCTTCTTGTTTGTTCCCCCTTCTCATACACCTGTAACTCTTGACCATTTATCGAATTAAAAACAAATGAGGGAATTACTCTAAAATCGTCTTTATGGATTCCTGGACCATAGACATTAAAAGGACGAACCGTTTTTACCGGAGTCTTAAACTTATCAAAATAGACCATGCATAAAGTTTCACCAAGTCTTTTTGATTCATCATAACATGACCTTGGACCGGTACACGATACATTTCCGTAGTAATCTTCAGTTGTTGGTACATGTTTATTATCCGGATCGCCGTAAATTTCACTTGATGAAAAAAATAAAAAGCTTTGTACTTTTTTCTTTTTTGCATACTCCAGTAAATTTCTTGTACCATTTATCGTGACATCAATTGTTTCAAGTGGAAATTGACGATAATATCTTGGTGAAGCAATACCGGCTGCATGCATAATGTAATCAACTTTTTTTCTAATAGCGATAGGTTGTGAAACATCTGCTTTGATAAAGGTAAAATATTTTTTGTCGAGTTCAAGTTTTGCCACACGGCTGCTTTTACCGGTGAGATAATTATCAATTGAAATTACTTTGCATTTTTGTTTGAGCTTTTTATTATTTAATTCATTGATGACTGCAAGGATATAACTGCCCAAAAATCCAGCACCACCCGAAATAAGAAGCGTTTTACTTTCTAATTTTTTAAAATCTTTTCCTAACGCTGAAATAATTTCATCAATATCCTGAGCAATAATTTGGGATTTCATTTTTTGATTTTTGGTCGTGGGACCGGTACAATAAATTTTCCTCCTTTTTTTGAGAAGCTCTGATTCTTTGCAATAATTGAATCGGCAAAATTCCAAGCCAATATCAAAAGATAATCAGCTTTGTCATTACTAAAAGTCGCGAAATCTTTGACAGGTATTCTTTTCCCGGGGGAATAAAGTCCTTGTTTCCACGGACTATCATCAACGATATACTCAAGCGTCTCTCGACCGATATTGAAATAATTTAGAAGCGTATTCCCTTTTGCCGGTGCACCATACCCGACAATTTTTCTTCCTGATTTTTTCAATTTATATAAAAGGTTCAAAAGAAGTATTTTATTTTTTTCTATCTCTTTGGCATAATCGGTATATGTACTTATCTTATTAAGTTTACTTGCTTTTTCCTTAGTAATAAATTTTTTAACAGTTGGTCGAACTTTCACATCACTTTCTTTTCTTGCAATATATACTCGTATACTGCCCCCGTGTACCGAAACTTTCTCTACATCGACAACATGCATTTCAAACCTGTCAAAGATTCGTTGTAATGTCTCAACGCGCCAGTAAGACATATGTTCATGATAAATCAAATCAAAATATCTTTTTTGAATAAAATCAATAAGATATGGTGCTTCAATCATAAATACACCATTTTTACCAAGCAGCATTTTAACTGAAAGAATTATTTCATCCAGATCATCAATGTGAGCAAAAACATTGGTTGCCGTAATTAAGTCTGCTAAGCCATATTTCTGTTTTATTTGCTTTGCAACTTTTCTGTTCATAAACTCTGCAATTGTGTCAATTCCAATGTTCTGTGCAACAGTAGCAATCTTTTTTGCAGGCTCTACTCCCAAAACCCTGATCTTTTTTTCTTTAAATGGTTTAAGAAGTATTCCGTCATTGCTACCAATATCAATTACTAATGATTCATTGTTCAATTGAAATTGTTTTTCAGCTTTGTCTGCAAATTGGATAAAATGATCAATAAAAACTTGCGATGTTGAAGAAACATACACATAGTTGGAGAATAAAAGCTCCGAAGATATGCTATGACCTAATTGGAGAAAAGTACACGTATTACAAAAATTTACTTCAAGCGGATAATATTTTTCATCTAATTCAACCTGTTTTTCCGTTAAAAAAGCATTAGCAAGAGGTGTCGATCCAAGTATGATGACCGTTGTGAGATTGGTGTTCAGACATACTCGGCAGCTTTTCCTTTTATAAATTTGAGGCTGTATCATACAATCTTAATTCTGATAGTATCTTCTTCATATTTGTCCATGCTCCGTTCTTCTGTTGTTATAGCTATAAAAATAGAATCTTGAGTAAATTCCATTGCATGAATTTCTCCGGGGGGTGTATACACAATTTCTCCTTTATGAACAACAACTTTTTTCGGCTTCTTTTTTTCATCGCTAGTGTAATAGTAGTTCATTCCCCCTTCAAGCATATAAGAATAATGTGCATCTTTTTTGTGATAATGATTTGCCCGTATAGCACCTTTTTTGCAGGTAATAAGAACAGCGCTGTTGAAAGATGTATCTCCTTCAATTAAATGGTACATTTTGCCTCTGGCATCGGTAAAAAAGGGTTTTATTTTTTTAACAGTTGGCATTCAGTTTTTAAGGATAACAGAAGCATGTTCTATCGTCAATAGTGATTATTCCAAATGTTTATTTTCTGCAATTACAGCAATATTACCAGCTGTATGATAATTGGTAATGCATTGATTCGGGCACTTATTTCGAGTTCAAATAACGCACCGAGCGTGATCGTATAGCCTCATCCACCATTTCTACTGGATAATTTTATTTCATGAATTTTTTTAGCATAGTCCAAAAAGAATCATAAAATATTAGTCCTATCATTATACAAACTGCTATGATTTGAAACGCTATACTCCATGATAAATAGTTTGGATGATAAATTAATGTTATGTCATTTTTACCTTTTTGAAGTTTAAAAGTTGTGAATCCAAAAGCTGCTTGGGATGTGGATTTTGAATATCCGTTTATATAAAGTTTCCAGTCAGGAGTGTACGTGCTACTCCAAATTAATTGTTGATTTACTTTTCTAGAGTTAACAGTTGCCGATATGGAATTAGGTTCAAATTGCGTAATTTTTATTGTTTTTGATAATACTGCAATTGGTTTCTGATTAGTGTCGGGAAAATAAAAAATGTAATGTGTTAGATAAAGGAACTCCTTCTCCCCTAAAGTCATTCGGAGATGATGCATAGATGGCGCGCTTAATACTGAACGTTCCAAAGAAGACGTAGGAATTTTGGTAATCTGAGAGTTAACTGAGTTTGCTCTGATATTTGATTTGTAGGTAAAATTGTATCGTGCGTTTTTATTTAATTGTGCTACAAAGCTTTTTGCATCCGTATTTATAAAACTTGCCGCCCTATCACGGTACGATAAATAATGAAATGAATTCGGAATATATTCGGTAAGACCTACAAAGACAAACAAAATAACAATAAACTTTTTGTCAAACTTTTTAATAGATTTATAAACCAAAAAACCATATGAGGTAATAAATATGAATGTCAATAAAAAGATCAATTGTAAAGTGAAAAAATTGTAGGGATGAGGTGATGATTTAACAATTAACAAAATTATTGAAACTGTCAATAAAACCAATATTATAATTTGTGCTAGTAAAAGCTTTTTAAGCTCTTTTTTATCGAATTGTTTATATAATATCCCAAGACCGAAGCAAGTTAAGGTTATCATAAAAAATTCAACAAGTACCAAATACCAACCATGCCATCGTGAAAACTGTAAAAATGGCAAGAACTTTGTAGCAAAAAATCCGGTAGCATAATTACTATCTAAACTTATCGCAAATATAAAAATACTAAAAAAAGCCAAAAGAAGCGTTTGACTAAGATATTTTTTATGAAAGAGCGAATAAAGAAGCAAACAAAGATTAAAAATTCCTATGTAAATCATATAGGTATTACTTGGTGAAGGAATAATAGCAAACCAAGGAATAAATGAAGGAAAATTATTAACAAAAAATAGGGTAAAAATTTCTTTCATATGAGCTGCACCTGAAAAAGGGCTATAAGGAACCCAACGAAGAGAATTTAAAGATAATTTTGTAAATTCCCACAACTGCAACCACTCCAAATTTGAGATTCCGATAAAAAGTAAAATTGCCAGAAAAACAGGAACTGACATTTTAACAAGATAGATAAATCTTTTGGAATATTTTCCTTGTAATAAAACAAAAAAATGTTCCGAATAAACGAATAGGAAAATTATTGGTAAAAATAAAATGTTCAATCCCAAATACCCTGTCGAAAAAATAATTAGTAAAAAAAGCGCGAACAAACCAATATGTCTTTTTGAACCCCCAAGTATTAGTTTTAGCGAATAGGCGAGAAACGGAATCATACTCATTGTTGTCAGTGGATTTTCTTCAGGAACCGTGGTCACAATCATAGGACAAATACTGAAGCAAAACGCTCCATAGAGAGCAATCCATCTGTTTACATACATTTTAAGCCAATAAAACATTCCTAAAAAGCACAGTATTTGTACTATGAAAACGTCAATGGTATATATAGTCATTGTATAGTTACCGAAAAAACTTGAAAAAAGAACTAGTGGAGAAATGTTATAAAAACTAACATTAAACGAATCAGGCATTCCGTTAAATCTCCATTGATCCCATAATGGATAAATTCCTAAACGAAATGCATTACTTGTGATAAATTTGTTCGGATAATCATAAACAAGTGAATCTCCAAAAGTAATATGATTACTAGAGGTGCCATAATAAGAATAGAAAATGACAAAAGAAAATCCAAGCAATAGAATAAACATTAGATAAAAAATGATATTTCCGAAGCGATTTTTTTTATTTTTATTCATTAAAACACAAAAATATTTACCATCGATATTTATGTTATCATTCAAAGTATGATTGAAACAATATTATTAACTGAAATATAAAAAAATAATTTTTAGTAAGATTTCGTGTGCATATACATTTTAGAAAGAAGAAGCCATTTTTATCCCAAATTCAATGCGACCTCGTAATATTTCTCGGTTTTTATGATGATATATACGCGCAACAGCTTTCGCAAGAGAAAGACGAAGGTAATAATACCAATACCTTTGCCAAAAATTCTTTGGGAGTTTTTTATTTTGACAATACCCTTCAAAAAGAGCGTCAAACCAGGACTGATTCCCATAAGCACCGCTCCCGAAAAAAGCGAGGTCATAAATAAAATCACCTGATAATGCATCTCCCCAATCGATAAATACTATTTCCTTATTTCTTACGAATATATTATGATTAGCGAGATCGCCATGAAGTAATACAGGCTCTATTTTTTTTAATAAAAAGCTTTGTTTGGTAAGAATATCCTTTATTATCTTTCTCTCCTTCACGGAAATTACATTTTGTTTCTCACAGAATTGCAAATGTGAATCAAGATTGCAAAAAATAAATTGTTCCCAGCTTTCATATGCTCCTGTCAAAAATGTTTTATTTACTTTGAGAAGATAGGGACCGTATTTTTTTCTTTTTATCTGATGGATTTTTGCAAGTAATTTCCCTGCATTTTGATGAAATTCTTTAGGAATTTTTTTTTGTAATGAAATCGTATATAGGGTATTACCATACTGATATTCACTTATTTCATAATCTGTTGGAATTACTTTTCTTGATACATCAACAAAAAGAATATTTTTTCGCGGAATATTTTTTGTTTCGAAAAGTTCATCAATTTGTTTTTCGATAAAAAACTGAAACTCTTTATGTATCCGGGGAAAACTATTAAAACGGACTACATGTGTTACATTATTATTATCAGTTACGAAATATACTTTGTGAAGACTCGTATTTGATACCTGTTTAATTGTTCTCGGTTCTCTACCAAAATAAACCTTATAAAGTTTTTGTATATTCTTTATTGAAATTTCTATTGGGGAATTATGCCTTATTAAACGTGGAAAGTCAGTGGTAGTAATAAAGAGTGATTTTCTAGAATTTTCAAATTCCAGTATATCTTCTTTATAATCACGCAACACCTTAGAAATTGTCATAACCAAGTTGTTGGCTAATTACTCGTGTATACATTTTAATTTCTGCATATTCCTGTTTTGTTAATTCTTTACTTGTTTCTTTATTTTCGTGACTTGTAGGTGTTTGAATTGTTCCCCAAGGTGTTGTAAAAGTAAGTCTTTTTCCATTCCATGAACGATACGCGAGGCTGTCAGAATAGGTAATTCCGAGTTTTTTAACAAGAGGTAGAAAAAAATTCTCTTTTTTTGCAACGAGGTCTTCAAAAGTTACAAGATGAAAATTTTTAGGATATTTTTTTGCAAAAATAAGCGCGTAGTATTGTACAATACTCCATGTAAGAGCATATCTTTTAAGAGAATAAGGAACCGGACGTCTTTTTGTCTCAGCATATGCGGAATAAGGATTACGAACAATATGGACAATATGCGCTTGCGGAAAATCCGCAAAAATCTTATCAGCATCGACACCAATGATAGGGCTATAACCCATATAGACTTTTTCCCTACCGCTACGGTTATAATCTTTCCAGGCTTCAAAAGTGGAAATAAAAAAAGATTCGATGATATTTTCTCGTGTTCTTGGTGACTTTTTAAGTAACTGTAAAAAAATATTTTTACGATCACTATCTGTTAATTTCATTTCTGCGTCTTTAAATTTACTTGCAAGAGGTGTTTTAATATGTCTTTTGAGTTCTTCGTCGATAATATTTTCGTAATCATTTTCAAATGTATCATTGAGAGAAAATTCAGGCCAACGGTATTTGACAGGAAAACTACTTTTCAAATAATCATTAACAAATGGTGTCCCTAACTGAGACTCGAAAGGATATACAAATAATTGTGGGTGACCATCAAAAAAACGATGTATTGTGTTTCCTCCATTCTCATACATCGCTGAGATCATGATAAATTTGAATGGTAATTTGTTCAACATAATTTATATTGTTATAATACACTATTTTATAATTAGTGAAAAGGCCTAAATCGAAAAATAATCATATATTTAAGCATTTCGAAAATATTTTTTATTGTAGTTGATGAAACACCAGTAGATCTTTTACGTGAAGTAATAGGGATTTCAATTATTTTTATTTTTCCTCTAATTTTAAGGAGCAATTCTAAATCAAAACTAACATTTGGTGAAATAAAAGATACTGAAGAGATAACATCTGAAGGGAGTATTTTTGGCGTACCATTGATATCTCTATAGCGAATGTTAAAAAGTATAAAGGCAAGATTATTATAGAAATTTGAATTGATTTTTCTGATAAGATTTTCTCGTGTAATGCGTTTCGTTTTAACCAAAACATTTTTTTTTGTGGATGCCAAACGATACATCTTGGGAATAATTGCAGGATCAATTTGATTATCTGAGACGGTATAACAAATATATTTTCCTTTCGCATGCCTAATTCCTTTTGCTACTGCTTTTCCCCAGCCTTTCTCAGAGGTATACAGGTAATAATTTTTGTAAACTTTTATTAGTTTTTTAAGCACTTCAAAACTTTTATCTGTAGAGCCGTTTTCAATACACAAAACCTCATAAGAGATGGTTGTCTTTGACAGGTAATGATGGATATCATGGACAACCTTTTGGATTACTTGTTCTTCATTGTGGACAGGAACAATAATTGATAAGTCAGGTAATGTATTTCTAGACATGTGATTTGTATTAATCCATTGCCATTATACATACTGCTCAAAAATATTGCTATTCTTTCGCACAATGATTCCCAACAATAACCATCAGCAATCTCTTCCGTCCTGTTTTGATGTAAGTCCAATCACCTTAGTTAGTACAATGGGACGGTAATTTACCGGCCACACTAGGTGGAATTAGAATAAATATAGATTGTATTGCTCAAATAAGCATTATATAATAGCAAGCATTGTGAGTATGTCTACAAAAAGCAAAGGACAGGTTTTTATAACCGGTGCAAGCGGTTTTGTCGGAGCAAATCTTACAAGAGCTTTAATAAAAAAAAATTACGCAACGCATATTCTCACAAAATCAAAAATTTTCCCATGGAGATTACAAGGTCTTGAAAATAAAATTAGCAATCATATTGGAGATATAACTGATTTTTCCTCAGTAAAGAAGACCTTAACAAGCGTTAAACCTGATTATATTATCCATCTTGCAGTCTACGGTGCCTATCACTTTCAAACCGAATTGGATAAAATTGTAAATGTTAATATTGTCGGTGTAAGAAATCTTCTTGATGCGTCACGTGATATTCCCTATAAGTGTTTTATTAATACTGGAAGCTCATCGGAATATGGTATTAAAAATGCTCCGATGAAAGAAAATGATTTTTGTGACCCGATTAGTTATTATGCAGCCACCAAACTCGGTGCAACACATATTGGTAAAGTATTTGCTCTCATGAATAACAAGCCGGTAGTAACTTTTCGTTTATTTTCAGTGTATGGGCCTTATGAAGCCCCAACAAGACTTGTACCTGTAATGATGAAATCGTTAATCACGAGACAAACTATTAATCTCTCTCCTGGAAAACAAAGACGTGATTTTATTTATGTTGAGGATGTTTGTGATGCGTATCTTAAAGCATTAACAGTAGGTAAAAAAATCACAGGGGAGATTTTAAACATAGGAACAGGAAGAGAATATACAAATGAAGAAGTCGTCAAAGCACTTTTTGCGGTTACCGGACAAAAAACAAAGATTGCTAAAGGAGCATATCCCAAAAGACCCTGGGAAGCATTACATTGGAAAGCAAGTATATCCCATACGAAGGAACTATTAGGTTGGACTCCTAAAGTTACTCTTGACAAAGGCTTGCAAGGAACATATTCTTGGTTTGAAAAAAATGTCCATCTATATCAATAAAAATGTCGAAATTTTCCCTTAAAAAGTTAACAAAAGAGCAAAAAAAGTTAAGAAAAAGAATCCTTGAAGTAAGTTATGAACAAAAACTTTCTCATATAGGATCTTGTCTCAGTGTCATCGATATTATTGCAGCTATTTATAAAATAAAAAAACCTACAGAGAAATTTATTTTATCTAATGGTCATGCCGGAGTTGCCTGGTATATTATTTTGGAAAAATATAAAATTATCGATAGTTCCCAGTTAAAAACATTGGGTGTTCATCCCGACAGAAATCCTCTGATTGATATCCATGTTTCAACAGGAAGTTTGGGCCAAGGATTCCCCATTGCACTTGGCATGGCTCTTGCCAATCGTCATAAAAACGTCTACTGCATGCTATCAGATGGTGAAAGTACCGAAGGAAGTATCTGGGAGACCCTCAGAATTATTCAAGAAAATAACGTACTTAATTTAAAAACAGTGATAAATGTTAATGGCTGGTCAGCTTATGCTAAAGTAGCTATTCCTCCTCTGGTAAAACGATTTAAAGGTTTTGATTTTAATGTAGATAAAATTGACGGTCATGACATAAAAAAAATTGAACAAGCATTGAAAAAGAAAAATACAAAACCAACAATAATTTTTGCATATACACAAGTTGAACAATTTTCTTTTCTCAAAGGTTTGGATGCACATTATTATGTCATGAATCAAGACGACTTTGAAAAAGCGCTAAAAAAATTAACATGAGCAAACATAAATTTCACCGAATGCGGCCTCTTTTTGCCACTAGCATTCACGAACATATGAAAAAAAACAAAGACATATGGGTAATTGTCGGCGATTTCGGTTATCGCATGTGGGACGATGTAAAAAAAGATTTCCCGGATCGTTTTATTAATGTTGGTGCATCTGAGCAAGCTATGATCGGAATTGCCGTTGGACTAGCTCTTGAAGGGAAAATTCCTGTTGTTTATACAGCCACAACTTTCCTTCTCTATAGACCTTTTGAGACTATCCGTAATTATATAAATTATGAATCAATCCCTGTACATCTTATCGGATCGGGAAGAAAAAAAGACTATAAGCATGACGGTATATCCCATTGGGTGCTTGAAGATAAAAAGGTTATGTCTTTATTTAAAAATATTTCCGCTCATTGGCCGAAAGATGAAAATGAAATTCCAAGACTTGTCGAAAAAATGATTATCAGTAACAAACCATGGTATATTAATTTAAAACGTTAAACTTACTTAAAAGTTAGAAATCTCATTCCAAAAACCTTGTAGCAAAATTCAAGGTATTAAACATTACCCTAATATATCACATAGATACCTGCTTTACCCAATATATTTTACCCCTAATTCGTTCGACAAAAGTATCAACTCCAGAAGCCTCGTATCGACCAAGGATCTCATAACTTGATAGCATAGCAGAGCCGATTATCTTGCTAAACGCAAGTTACTAGTACTATAATTTTGTAAGCAATGTATCTCGCTAACAAAATTTCTCTCAGCTCAATTCTTCTAGCTTGTTCCTTCTTAATCGCTGTAATTATTTCCTTCCACTATATACTTCCTGACATAATTGGATCCCCTGGAGGATACTTTCCGGGAGGTGAAAGTGTCTCAGTTCATATCGCAATGGCAAAAATGATCCTTAACGGTTCAATTCTTCATCCGCCAAATCTTATCGAAAACTTTTTATTTCCCGCTTCGAACCATCTACTTCTTGCACTAATTTTGTTAACCAGAATTCCCGTCAATCTGTTTAATGTAATTGGAATTGCTGCGCTTTTTGCTGTAGCTTTATACACGGGAAAAATATTTAACTTCACTCGCATATACGCTGTTTTTTTTGCGATTGCATTATGCTCTATCTATGGCATTCTGCGTTATGCTTTAGCTCAACAAATCGATATATGGTTATTAGTCTGGTTTTTATTAACTTTAATACTATTATATAAGCCAAAGCCAACAATGTTATACTATGTTTTTTTGGGGTTTAGTTCGGGGATGTTATTTGGAAGCCGGTATTTCACTTGTGTGAATTTACTGATTCTACTCATTTTATATTATCGTAACTTTTTTAAGTATCTCACTATTAAGCGGTTTCTCATCTTTGCATGTTTGGTTTGCATCTTGGGAGTGTCCTGGTATATACGAAATTATATTGCAACGGGTAATCCATTTTATCCGCAAGGATTCCTCATGTTTAAAGGGGCGTGTCAAAACGAATGCTACATGAATACTGTACTCAAGACAGTCATCACTCATCCCGCTTTTATAATCAGTGCATTTATTTCAGAATATATGATCTGGTCGTTCGCGTTTGTCCTTCTGCCAATCTTTTCAATTATTACATTTATAACCAAGCAACATAAAAAATTCACTACGGTAAACAAACTAATTCTTCTGGGAATGATAAATATTCTTATTTATTTATTCTTTCCATCATCAGATGTGTATCATGGAGTAGTCTCAAGCGTACGATATTCATTTCCCATATATGGAACATTCATGCTCGCTCTATTCGTACTCGCTAAGCAATTACATTATGAGAAATTACTCGAGATAATCACTTTTGCAAACATCAGCTTTCTCATATTACCATATCCTTATCATCCAAAACTGTTATATCTTTATGTGCCAATAGTAACTTCTGTAATATACTTCCTGGACAAACAAGCTGCTAAGTTTTATATTCTCAAAAACGCCCGTAAATAAAGCACTTTTTCTTGGAAAATTTTTTAGAATATCCAAGCAATGAAAGTTAACATAAAAACTTTGCCAAATAGCTACTTGCTCTTTACCATCCTGAAGTTGTTGCGTGTCAGGTGAACTAACCTTACTACTTTAAAAATTTTTCGAGGTCTTTTGTACGCTGTTCCCAATCCCAAAATTTGCGAATATTTTGTGAAGCATACTTTGACATCTTTTTACGTTTATTTTCATTACGAAGTAGGAAATTTATTCTATCACAAAATGCTTTTACGTCCCTCTTAATCAGGAAACCATTTTTTTGATCTATGATCGATTCACGATATCCTGCCTCATCAACTGCCAGCACAACAACTCCGCATCCCATTGCTTCAAGCGGAATCATTCCAAGAAGCTCATTATATGATGTAGCAATAAGTATTTTCGTTTTTCGGTAAAGATCACGTATCTGGATGTCATTCAGCCATTCATTTTCAAATAGTACTTCTCTCACAGTTATATTTTCTTTATATTGTTTTATAACATCTTTAAAGAAATCATATCCATCGAATCGATCTCTCGAGCCAACAAATAAAATATCTATAATTCTCTTTTCACGAGTATCGGTAAAAAAATCTGAATGAAGTCCGACGTATGCAACACCTACATCTTTACCATATACATGTTTTGAAAAATCAGCTGAGTATTTTGAAGGCCCGACAATTTTATTTGCAGCGTTTATATTTTTTATATCAATTTTTTTTCTAATCAACCTATTAACTTTTTCATAAACATAACGGGTCTTATCAATATTCTCAGGAATACGATTTACAGGATCGTATACAATTCTTAGTGGTTCCATTGCAAAGTATACTTTTTTTGGTTTTAGAAATTGGAGTATGAATGGTGCTTGTGTATATCGAGAAGGGAAAACTAAAACAACATCATATCTTTTTCGATTAATAGTGTCTGCAATTTCCTTATGTAATTTTTTTAGTTTAAATAATTCAAATGTATCTTTGTAAATTCGAACCTTCCAGTTTTTACCCTGCCACTTTGCCGGATTAAAAAGATAAAAATTAACAGAGTTATAAAATATTGTTTCTTTATCATTACTTTCTTCATCTACTATATATAGATCAACAGTATGTTTTTTCTTAAGACGAATCGCAAATTCATTTGCAGCTCTTCTTGCGCCGCCATTGTGGAGTTCATGAAAAATAGCTATCTTCATAATTACAAACTTCCCTTTAAGGCCTTTCCTTTCTTGTAATTAATAAAAACAAGCACAACAAACAAAGTTATAAGAGGTATCTCAACAATAACAGATATCACCTGAGCATATCCCGCGCCGACGATTCCATAATAATGAACAAATGGAACAACTGCAATTGCAAGAGTTAAAAACCGAATAAAAACGGTAAAACTCACAATCTTTTGTTTACTTAACGAGAGAAATAATGCGGAAGAGGGACCCGCAACTGTTCGCAAAACTCCATAAATAATCAATATTTTAAGTACTGGAATTATAGATAACCACTGATTACCGAGAAAAATTCGAATTATTTGTTCAGGAAAGAAAAAGATAATGAACCCTAAGAATGATGCTCCAAAAAAGACTAATATAACTGTTTTTAAAAATGCCTTACTGAGACGTTTTGTATCGTGCGTAATCTTTGTATAAACAGGAAATGCAACACTGCTGACAACATCTGATATTTCAGTAAGAGGAAGAATCGATATTTTATAGGCCATTTGATATAAGCCTAAACTCGTTGCCCCCAACAATCTTCCTACAACTACGTTATCTAAATTCTCGGCAAAGTAATTAAATATGGTATATCCTGTGACCCATATTCCTTTATGGAATATTTCCTTAAAATAACTTTTTTCAATCGCAAAACGGGGTCGGGGTTTTATAAAAGTAAGAGATAGAAAAACTTCAAATAGAGCACTAATTAGCATCCCCCAAACGATGCTATATACAGAGTGAGTTAAAAAAATTACAAAAACTGCAACAGCTGTATCAATAAGATTAAGCCCCGAGGTAAACCAAAATTGGAGATTAAAATTAAGATCTTTTTGAAATTTTACTTCTGAGGGATTAATAAATCCACGAACAAACGGAACTATACTAATAAAAAGTAATATACCGAGCGCATCTGGAGTTCTGAAAAAAATAACCATAAGGGGTGTTAATAAAATAATAAAAATAGAGATGAGTAAGCCTCTGATAATTGAAACAACCCATGCGGCATTAATATAATCTTTTAAATCTGCCTTTGACTGAATTAAAACAATATTGATACCAGTTTCAGTAATTGTTTCCAGTAATGCCAATAGAAGTGAGGCAATACCGAAAAGTCCAAACTGCATCGGTGTTAAAAATCGTGCAAGAATAAAAATTTTTACAAATGAAAAACCGCGAAATACAAAGCGTGAACCAGACATCCAAGATATCCCTTTGATGGTATTTTTAGTATATCCCATATTAGAAACGACCTAACTTCTCTCTTTTTATTATACCTCTACTAAAACCTAATAAGACAGCTATATCTGAGATGAATTGTAGCGTGGGTAATATATAAAGAGCAGGCAACTTTTTAACGTATCGATAATTTTTTTTAATTGCCCAAAGAATATACAAAACTAACATAAAAAAGATCGTAATAAGGAGCAAATAAGATTTAGAAATAATAAAAACAACTAAAAGTATTAATCCTAATACATAACGTAAAAAAAGTAATGGTGTTTGGGGCCGGATATACAAAGCTTCTCCATCACCCTTTGCATAAGAATAAAATTGAAAAAATGCTTCTATTAGCGAATGTCTTTGTGGCCAATAAACGATAGCGTCTTTGCAAAAATAGAAATAAAAGCCAGCATCTTGAAGTTTTCGATCAAATACCAAATCTTCACAGGTATCAAGATTTTCAGGATATCCTCCAACACTTTCCCAAGCTGATTTTAAAAAAGCAACAGATCGCGAGGAAGGAAGAAAATTGTGAGGATTTATATTATCAGGCATTACACAAGTATATGCTGCTAAACACTTCTCAAAAACATTATTTGTGATAGGGTGATAAAATCCACTAACAACAGAAACATTTTTACTTTTTTTTATACTTTCTGTAAAACTTTGCATTTTTGCTGATAATAAGTTGACATGTGATTTGCTTTTATCTGCTGTTACGGGAATAGTAAACGGCTCTATAATATTTCTTACCCAATCTTTATCCAAAATACATCCTGCATCTGAACAAAGAATAATTTCACCACTTGCATGTTTGATAGCTTCATTACGTCCAACTGACCGATTTCCTTTCTTTATCAATAGAGCAAAATCAACTTTTTTTTTCTTAATAATTAATTCATAATTCTTAATTCTTGTTCTCGTATTATCATTGCTTCCTCCATCGACAATTATAATTTCATGAGGCTTTATAGACTGATTTAGTAAAGAGTCAAGAAATGGTACTATTGATGTCTCTTCATTAAAAATAGTAGTAATAAAAGAAATTTTATACTTAAATATCATGTTTACATTGGTCTTGCAGACGTTTATAATTCTACCATACTACTGTTAGTTACTATCAATGAATAAAAGTATTGTCACTGTTATTGGTATAGGAAGAGTTGGATTACCGTTTGCCCTCGTTATCGCTAATGAAGGATATAAAGTTTTTGGTATTGGAAGAGACGAAGAAAAAATTGAAAGTCTAAAAAAAGGAAAAATGCCGTTTGTTGAGGAAGGAGCAGAACTGCTTAAAGAACATGAGAATAAAAATTTTTTCCCTACTACCTCTTATGACTCAATAAAAAAATCGGACATCATTATTCTTACCTTGGGTACCCCGATTGATGAAAATATGAATCCGGTATTGGGACAGATCAATACTGTAATTCAAAAAATCACCCCGCTTTTAAGGAATGGTCAACTAATAATTCTACGAAGTACTGTTTCACCAAATACAACAAAATATGTGAAAGAAACCCTAGAAATCAAAACAAAACTCAAAGTAGGACGAGATATCTTCCTCGCTTTTTGTCCTGAACGGATCGCAGAAGGAAAAGCGGTAAAAGAAATTAAAGAAATTCCTCAAATTATTGGGGGTATTGATATTCGTTCAACAAAACGGGCTAGACTTTTTTTTGAAAGTTTGGGAATTGAATGTATTACAACAGATGCGACAAGCGCAGAATTGGCGAAATTATTTACTAATATGTACCGGTATATTTCTTTTGCGATAGCAAATGAATTTTTTGTGATTGCGGAAAATTTTAACAGAGATATCAGTGAAATCGTAACGCTTGTTAACCAGGGATATAAAAGAAACGGATTGGCAATCCCAGGATTCAGCGCGGGCCCATGTCTTTTTAAAGATGGTTTCTTCCTAATAAACGATAATCCTTATCTGGATCTGATTACAGCAAGCTGGAAAATCAATGAAGCGATGCCTCTTTTCCTAGTAAAAAAATTAAAAGAACGGATTAACTTAAAAGGAAAAAAGGTAGTTATCTTAGGCGTTGCGTTTAAAGCGGAAATTGATGATATTAGAGAATCATTAAGTTTTAAACTAAGAAAAGCGCTTCTGAGGGATCATGCTGAAGTAGTACTTCATGATCCTTATGTTAAATTCTATTCTCAGCAAAAAATTTATCATTCTTTATCTGAAGCATTAGAAGGAGCCGATGCGGTCATAATTGGTACAAATCATAAAATGTATAACGAGAAAAAAAGTGAAATTATTGCATCTGTAAAAGGAAAAACGTATATTTGCGATATTTGGAATTCTCTAGAAACTAATAAATTACTATTTACTGCGAATCAGATGAAAACAAAAAAGAACTACACTTGAACTGCTGACAAAGATTACTCAGCCTACTTTTTTCTATATTTTCCAAATTGAAAAAATAATCTATGGCGATGCCAAATTTTTACAAAATATTTTTCTAAAGCTTTACCAAAAAGAACCTGATTGTCAAGAAAATAAGGATACATCCCAGTTTCCATTTCAAGTTTCATGACTTCATAGCGGGTATTAATTGGACCTATCCATTCAGGGAGGATGGTATGAAAAGTAATCATATCCATTAGTCGACGCACTAATGTTGGCGAAGGCTCCAAAAAACATAATAAACCGCCAGGTTTTAATATTCTGACGATTTCTTTCATTGCTTCATCATACTTATCTATATGATGAAATACCTGACTCACAATAACAACGTCCGCGAAATTTTTTGGCAATCCTGTTTTACCGATAAGACCTTTTCGGACATCTAAACCGTCTTTTATGCAGCTATTTCTACACAGATCATCTGGTTCAATACCAATTATATGTTTAAAAGAGCGATCACGAAGTGTTTTTAATAAATCTCCATATCCACAACCAACATCAACAATTATATTTTTTTTATCCAAATCAAACATTTCTGGATCATGTCTCAATAATTTTACTAATAGATTCCTATAGGTTCCAAAATGAACAGCATATTCTGGAACCTGAACAAAACTATTATTGTTTCTATTTGATGACTTCATAATGTAATTATATTTTATGTCGAAAAAATGCAAATAAGAACCAAGGCATATAAACAACAAGTGACTTTCCAAATTTAAATTTACTTTTACCATGAACTCGTTGGTGCCACACCGTCGGTATCTCAATTAGTTTATACCCTAATGCCTTAGACTTTACAACTATCTCCAAAGTGACACTAAAACTTGTCTTACTTTTTAATTCAAGTTTTTCTAACATTTCTTTTGAATACATTTTATAACTATTTGTTGGATCATAGGTGTTTATACCTGCAAAATTTTTTAACAGAAAGCCTGCTATCCGAGGAGCAAGTACTTTTAGAGTAAAATTTATTTGCTGTTTTCCACCAGGCATATATCGAGAAGGACAAGCTATTGCGGCAAATTCAGGAACTATCTTTAGCATATCTTTAACTTGCGATAAATCATCACATAAATCTCCCATTGTTACCAGCACTCTAGGAGCTTTTGCCCGCTTTATACCTGTCCTTATTGCACCAGAAGGGCCAGGTGTCACAATATTTTTCATCACAAAAAGATTCTTTTTACTCTTTAAAACATGTTTTAAAACAGGCAGAGTTGTATCTCCATCAAAATCATAAATTATGAGTATCTCATGAGGTATATGAATATGTTTTTTTATTTCATTTAATGTCTTAAGTATATTCTCACTTTCGTTGTAAACAGGAATTATTATTGATAACTGTAGATTCTTCATGGGACAATTCTTGGTTTGGGAAGAGGTACAATAAACTTCCCTCCTTTTCTAATATATTCACTTTTTTCTAGAAAAAAATCAAGATAATTCCAGGTGAGTAATAATGCATATTCGGGCATTTTTTTAAGAAATGTTTCATCACTAATAATCGGAATATGTGACATTGGTGTAATAAGTCCTTGCTTTAACGTATTATTTTCAGCGATATATGCAATATCTTTCTGTGTTAATTCAAAATAGTTAAGAAGGGTATTACCTTTTGCGGATGCACCAAATCCTCCTATATGAACCCCAGTGCTTTGCAGTTTAACTATTATTGCTAATAATTCTTTTTTTACTTTTGCTATTTTTTTTGCGTAGTTTAAATATGTTTCAATATTTGCTATACCCCATTTCTTTTCAAAAGTTGTAATTGTACTAACGGATTTATCTAATGTTCTTTTTCCTTCTTTTTTTTGTACGAAAACACGTATTGCTGGACCTGATGCCCCAAACGGTATGCGATCAACTTTGAAAATTTCAAGACCAAATTTTTCGAATAATCTAATCATCGGTGTAACGCTTAAATAGCTTAAATGTTCATGATATATGGTATCAAAAAGCGTTTGATCTATTAAATCTATCAAATATGGCGCTTCAATTACAAAAATGCCATTAACATCTAATAGAAAATGTAGACCTTTTACAAAGCTCGCTAAGTCATCAACATGCGCAAATACATTTGTCGCTGTAACAACTTTAGCTTTACCATATTTTTCCAGAATTTTTTCGGCTATTTTTAAACTAAAGAAATCTTTAAACACATCAAATCCTTCAGCTATTGCAATATCCGCAACTTTTGATGGTTCGACTCCGAGACGGATAATCCCAGGTTTTTTGTAACCATCCAATAAAATTCCATCATTGCTACCAATATCAACTACGACATCACCTGATTCAAGCGTATACTCTTTCGTAAGTAATTCAGCAAGCTCATGATAATGATTTTTTAGTGCTTTTGATGTAGAAGATAAATAAACATAATCATCAAAAATAATCTCAGCTGGAACAACATCTAATAATTGAACAAGATAACAATTTTGGCAAAAGTAGACATCCAATGGGTATGCAATTTCATTAGCTATTTGATCTGAACGAATAAAGCTATTTGAAGGTGGCTGATCTCCAAGTGAAAGAAATCTCTTAAGCTCTTTTGACCCACAGTATCTACATTTTTCATTTTTTTTCGCTAAAATACTTTTTTTAAGAGGCATATTGATTTACTATTTATATCACTACAATATATGATAAGTAAATAGTACATTAAAAAATGAATAATACTAACAATATAAAATCATTTAAATTTTATTGTGTAATTTATTTCGTAATAAGAATTGAGTGATAATTATATTTAATGACAGAACCTGGTAAAACAGTAACTTCACTTATTTCACTGTTAGCCGGCAAATGATAAACATTTACCTGATATCTCTTAATCCACGATGCGGACTCATCATCAAGAAAAAGAATAGTTGATATTCCTTTTGGAACTTTAAATGAAAAATACTTTGTTTGGTACCAGTTCATATTCCAATTAATAGAGTCAATTCTGTAATGTAGATAAAGATAAGAAGCATTAATATTATTAAGTCCAAATAAAACTGTCATGGGATACATTTTAAGATAGTATGTATATGGTCTCCAAAGTGTTTCTGTAGATATTAACAAGGTGGAATGAGGATTAAATTTTTGTTTTATTAAGGCAACTTTCGCACTCATTCTGATATCATTTTTTCTAATTTCCGAGTAATGGAAAGATTGTGTGATATACTCCTTCTTATCTCCTGGATCACGGTCCCTAAAAAAAGTAAATAAATTAAATAGAACTAGTAGCGAAAGAATAATCCAAAGAAGACTATTTTTATTTTTGAAACTACTCCATATTGCAAATGAAATAAGCATCAGAATACCTGACAAATATGTCATTTGGTGTGCTGCAGAATCACTTCTAACAAATGAATTAAATACTAGCGAAGGAATTATCCAAAGAATAAAAATCACTATGAGTTTATTTTCTGCCAATTGTTTAAACATATTTTTCCCCCGGAAGAAACGTATAGTTATTGGAATATAATAAACCAAAAACAAATTCGCTATCCCAAAACTCAGGAATAAACCTTTAACTTGTATAAACCACACCGAGAAAAAATGAATAAACGAAATTCCTGGTAAAGCTGTCTCACTATACTTATTGAGTAAGTTGAGATAATTAAATAATCCTCCTGCCTGCAGCAAGAGGGGTATTAACCAAGAAAGCGTACCTATTAGACAACTGAATAATGCAAATACTCTATTCTTTTTATCACTCAGGTATAATCCAAAAATAAATAACGGAGTTAAAAAAAATGCATCTTGAGGTCTTATTCCTATAGAGAATGCGTAAACGAGTCCTAAAAGAATCCCCTTGGCTTTGTTCTTATACTGCATTTCATAAACGATAAGTGCTAAAATACCGGCGGTGGTAGGCAGAATTCCATATGGATTTGCAGTAATACCAAAATAAAAAAAAGTTGGACCTGATAATAACAAAAATGCTGCAATAATCCCTACAGATCTGTTAAAAAACCTTTTTCCGATAATATAATACACAATAGCTCCAACTGCACTAAAAAAAACACTTACCAAAAGTATTGAAAAATATGGGTCTTTAAAAAATAGGTGGAACGCTTTACCCACGGCAATATATAAAGGATATCCAGGAACCGACGGAGTATCTTGTATTAAGGTGTAACGAAAAATCGCAATTGTATACTCCGCAGCATCCCAGTGCGTCATCATTTTTGGCAAAAGAAGTAATCTGGTCAGGATACCCAGCAGAAATAATAATATTAGTATTAAATAATCTTTTTTATTCAAAATAATACAGTAGTGCAAGCATATATTTTTTACGATCTATTATAAAGAAAAAAAGTAAGTCAAACAACATAAATCTTGTTTATAGAACATAATATACAGTATAATACCCTTCAGACAAAGCTAATAATGTATACTCAAAAGTTTATTAATTTTTTCAATAAAAGTTATGGTAAGTTTCTGCTATTTTTATTTTCATTTTTATTTCTCATTTTACTAATCTTAAACAATATCGGTCTTTCGTTTCGTCAAAAAATAATTATCGATTCTACATTAGACTTTTCCTGGTTTACAGATATTATTGAACGAATGCTGCATGGATATGTTTTGGGTAAAGATTTTATATTCACCTATGGCCCTCTTTTCCAATATATTTATTCTTTACCATCTCTTATTTTTCATGTGCCATCCTATATATCCTTTGCACTTTCGCCTCTTATATCATTCATCATCATTTTTTTTCTATTTGTTATTATTGCTTCCTTTCTCACAAAAAATTCTTTCGAGCAAATTGCATATATTTTTTTTGTTTTTATCCCATTAGGTTTACTTACCTCAAGCGGGACTGATACTATTAAAGCATTCATACCAATCTGCTATTCATTTCTTTTTTATTTTACAATAAAAAAAGAATTTAGCTGGATAAGAATAATCTTTATCTCAATTCTCCCAAGTTTATTCGGTTTTTATACTTACAATCTTTTTTTTACAACTATTGTTATCAGTTTTTTGTTATCTGTATTTGTTTCACTAAAAAATAGAATAATAGGAAAAAATTTACTTGCAATATGGATAAATTTACCTCTTATAGTATTCTTCCATATTATTTTTAGTTTTGCTCTAGCGCACAATTTGAATTACATAACGGATTCGTTAGAGGCAATTAGTAATTATCGGTATGAGCTTAATCTTCCTTGGACCACAGATAGGATAAATATTCTTCTTATCTTCCCAATGATTATTTTATTTCTAACATATTATATTTGGAAAACAAAAAACTTTTCATCAGCTCATAAAGAAACTCTTCTTCTCTTTATTTTTACTGCTCTAATAGAGCTTGATTATTTAGTTAGCAGATCCGATGCAGGTCATTTACTCTACGCTCTATTACCAAGCATCATAGCATTTTATACCGTTGTCTTTTTCTCTTACAAGAAGATTCCATGGATTGCCATATTTGGAATTATTTTGTATGTATTCGTGCCATTTAAACCAAATTTTTCAGATACATATTCTCTTAAGAATGTTATTACTGTATATAAAATAATTCATCAAAAACCAGCTTTTTTTCAAATATATACCTTGCCCGATGACTATTATTTCAAAGAAAACGAAATTAATTATCTAGCACAATTTGTGCAAAAAAATAAAGGCAATATACTTATTTATCCATATGACAGTTTTATTTTAAATATGGAAGAATCAACCTTCAATACCTATGCACTTGCACTTTATCTCTATTCAAATTCACCCGTTGAAGAAAAAACGATAAGAGAATTAGCTCGAAATAAACCTAAGTATATTATACTAGACATTGACACAAAAGGAGCACTTAATTTAGATAATATACCAAATTTTACGAGAAACCCCCTTTTTACAAAGTGGCTGATTGATAATTATACAATCAGCAAAAAATCAAAAAAATATTTGATTCTGCAATATTCTGGCCACAAAAATACTTTTAATAGCAGTTGTGATGCCTATAAATTGAAAGTTAATTTAAGTCTTCATGAAACAATACCGCAAAAAATTCTTGACATGATTAAGCCTCCAATTTATTATTGGAACTATAGCCGCCTGCCATATAATACCTGGTCAAAAAGCTATACTGTCTTTCCTGAGATTTATTCCGAAACAAATGTTACTTCATTATTTAATAATTCCAGCAATGTTAAAAATAAAGACTTGCTTAAAAAAATGAATAAAACATTATATATTATTAGGGTAAGTCCGTTTACCGGAAGTAAAGAGAAAATTTTATTTAATACAAATGAATACACATTAAATTGTTTATAAAAAAATGCCAAGGGTCACTAATTAATATCCAAAAAACACTTTAATCAATGAGAAAACAAAAAATACTTTTATTTGGTGGAAATGGTTTTTTAGGAAAGAAACTTATCAAGGAGTTAAAAAACAATTTTACTGTCGCTCCATCACACACTGAATTGGATTTACTACAAATTGATAAAGTATATGAATTAATTGATAAAACTATTCCTGATGTAATTATCTATACCGCTGGAATAACCAGAATTGATCAAGCAGAAGCAGATGAAAAACTTGCTTTTACTCTTAATGCAGAGATACCTGCAAAAATTTCACAATTTATTTCTCGCCAAAGAACATCATTTATCTATATTTCTTCAGATGCAGTATTTGATGGATATACAAATAAATATATGTTTATCGAGACAGATAGACCAAAACCTAAAAGTATCTATGGAAAAAGTAAACAACAAGGTGAAGATAAAATTTTGAATAGTAACACAAATAATACTGTAATCAGACTTATTACACTATTTGGATATGATAATATAAGGCAAAATTTTTTGACAAGAACTTTAACAGATTTGAAAAATAACAAAAAGATTTTTGGGATTATTGATCAGGTACAAAATCCCTTGTATGTTGAGGCAGCAGCACAGGCAATTTCATTCAGTATAAAAAAGCAATTATCAGGTATTTATCATTTCGGTTCCCTGGATTGGAATACTAATTATAATTTTATTACTAATCTCGCAGATGTATTTAGTTTAGATAAGAGTTTGATTGAAAGAATCTCTTTTAAAGATTTTATGAGGACAAGAAATGGATACAGAAAAAAAAAGAGTGTTTTGTTATGTGAAAAATTCAAAAGTATTTCTGATAATAAAATTCTTATAACTACAAATGAATCTTTTGAGTTATTATATAAGGAATATAAAAAAATTACTCAATGATTTTGGGGACTGGTAATGGTTTGATAAATTTCCCTTTAAATCCTTTCTCTTTTAATTTGGTAATTAATTCATCTGCGATATGCCATGAAAGAAGAAATGCATATTCTGGTTGATCTTCGATCAACTTATCCTCATTGAGTACAGGTATGATTGTCCCCGGAATATAATGACCTATTTTATGTGAACCCTTAATTTCAACAACTGCATCAATTATTCCATCATCTAGTCCGAGATAATTTATCAAAGTCGTGCCGCGAGAAGGTGCACTAATACCATAAATTTTCTCTCCTTTTAATTTAATATTGCCCAGTAATTTATATAATCGTAATTTTGAATCTATGACATTTTTCCTAAACACAGCAAAAGACTTTGTATCTGTTACTGCTGATTTCTCCTTTTTAAGAAGTTTTTGTACGGTTTTTTGAATAGGATATAATCCTTTTTTTGCCGAATACACGCGTATTGAACCACCATGTGAAGGAATTTCTTTAGCATGAAAAACCTCTAAACCATGTAATTTAAGAAGATAAATTAAGCTATGGAGTGAATAGTAGCGTAAATGTTCATGATAGATAGTATCATATTGCACATTAGTGATAAAGGGTAAAAGGTAATGAGATTCACTTATAAACACCCCATCTTTTTCAAGAAGAGAAACAATATTTTCAATCACTTCGTGAATATTTTCCATGTGTGCAAAAACATTGGTAGCGGTGATAATCTTTGCCTTTCCATACTTTTCTTTAACGGCTTTCGTTGTGCTTTTATTAAAATACTCAAGAATTGTCGGTATCCCTTGTTTGATGGCCAATTTTCCGATATCCTCAGGTGTTATCCCTAAAACAATATGATTTTCTTTAAAATTTTTTAACAGATTGCCATCATTTGATCCGATATCGATAACGAGATCATCTTTTTTTAGATTAATCAATTTTGTACTTTCCGTATAAAGCTCTGCGAAATTTTCTCTTAAAACTTTGGTCGTACTACTAGTGTAAGGATAACTTTCAGAAAATAATATTTTTGGATCTACGATAAGACCAATCTGGACAAGTTTGCACTTACTACAAAAAAGTAATTCTGCCGGGTAACTTGGTTGTTCATGCGGTTTTGTGCCGATTTTTGGCATTGTATTCACTGGAGGCATGTATCCTAAAAAAATTATAGATTTAAGTTTTGGATTTTGACAAGTTTGACAAGAAGTAACAACGATAGCTGTATTTGATCCGAACGCTCGTGGTAAAATATCTTTCATCAATTTCTTTTCTAGTTATACTATAACTTATTCTTTTTGTCCAGATTGAATGTACCACTCGACTGTTTTTTTTAATCCTTCATCCAATGTAACATTTTCTTTGAATCCCAATTTTTTAATTTTTGTAATATCTGCTAGGCGTTTTGTCGTACTTCCTGGTTGTAGTTTGCCCGGTTGGATAGTAATAGTACAATTAAAAAGTTTTCCTATTTTTTGCGCTAACATTTTTGTCGTAGTTTCAATCTCTGTACCAACATTATAAATTTCTAAATGCTTTCCTTTCCTTAACAATAAATCAATTCCGTCAATAAAATCATCAACATAGATATATGCTCTTGTTTCTTTTCCGGTTCCTTGTATAGGAAAAATAATTTTGTTTCCATTTATTTTCTTTAGTTCATTCATTCGCAGACTAAACTGTGGTATTACATGCTCGCCGCCCATATCAGGACCATACACATTATGTGGTCTAAAAATTATAGCCCGTTTAAAGTGTTTTCTTCCATAATTAATTACCATCAGTTCACTGATAATTTTACCACCACCATAAGAAAACCGTGGATTGAGAGGATCAGGAATAATCATCGGAACATTTTCAGGTGTAGGAATAATAGGTGGTTCGTTATAAACTTCGGAACTTGATGCAAGAAATAATTCGGGTACTTTATATTTTATACATCCATCTAAAACATTTATCATTCCTTTTACACCTACTTCCAAAACTAATTCCGGTTTGGAATAAAAGTATTCTGTTCCGTTGATGTAAGCCAAATGAAAAACTACGTCCTTATTTTTGCATGCATTTATAATGCTTTCGGGATCCCTAATATCCCCTTTCAAAAATTCAATATCTTTGTGAATATTTTGTAGTCGGGATACTTTTCCACGATAGTCATTATCAAAAATTGTTACGTTATACCCTTTTGATACGAGTTTATGAGTAAGCGCGCTTCCAAGAAAACCAGTACCTCCGGTTATTAATACATTTTTCATAAATATTTAACGGTATTATTAGAAATAATCGCTTAATCAGTTTCTCTATTTTATAAAACGTATTAGCAAATTTGTTGTTATGTTTAAAGCTTTTATTATACTTTTTCAAATCTAACTTTTATAATTGTTTTAAGAAACGATATTCCATCTTTTATAGGCATCAATTTCGATTCGCCTTCAATTCTTTTTTTATATTCTATTGGTACATTAATTATTTTATATCCTTTTTTTGCGGCTTTTATTATTTCTTCTGCTTCATATCCATAATCATCTATGGTAATGTTTATATCTCTTAAAACGTTCGTCTTGAATGCCTTAAAACCAGCTAACATATCTGTAACACGTTGTCCGCATGCGATAGATGTAGCTAAAGACAAAAAATGAATGCCGAATTGACGAAGAGGTGTTACTGAGTCATTCTCCATTTTTGCTCCTTTTTCAAACCTACTTGCTAATGCTACATCATAACCATCGACAAGAGATTTTATAAGTTTTGGGATATCTCTCGGCAAAAACTGATAATCTGCGTCTATCTGTACAACGTAGTCACCCTTTATATATTTTTGAGCTAAACGTAGAGCAGCTCCCTTCCCTTTCCATTTCCCCGTATGGATAACTTTTGCCCCAGCTTTTTCTGCTACTTCTTTAGTAGCATCGGTTGTCTTACTATCTATTACAACAAAAATTTCTGTTTTTAGATTTTTTAGACTGATACATTCCTTAACGACTTTTGTAATATTTTTTTCTTCATTAAGCGCGGCAATTAGTATTGTGACAAATGGAGATTTACTTGTTTGTTTTTTAATACTCATATATAATTTCCATTATAACAGAGGAAATTAATTTGAACAATAAAAATAAATACACTGTATTTATTCTTTTTTTAACAGGTATCATTATGACAACCATTTCTGTTAGCCCCGGAGATAAAATTTACTACTGTTATCATTTCATTAAAGTATAAAAAAACCCATGAAAACAAAATATTATTCATTACTACAAAAATTATTTTGGATAACTATCGCAGCATGGATTATTATCGCGAGTATAAGATTCTTTTATAATATGTCAAAAGTTATTACAGAAGAAAACGCTTGGATTTATTTAAAACCAGAAGAAAAAAGAATTAAGCTCTACGGTAACCTTGAACCTATATACGTAAAATTAAATACCATTACAAATAACTCAGATTGTGTCTCTCTTATTACATTCGATGATACACCTTATTTTTTTCTACGCTATCAACTCTATCCGAAACATATTTATTGGATAAATAATATTGATCATGCAATTAATACTCCTCCTCACCCGTGCAGATTTATTTTACTCTATAATGCAAAACCGGATAAAAATACTGATAGATATTTGAATGAGTGGAATAAACATCCCAGAAAAATAGTTATCTTTTCAAATGCACAAACAAAAGAACAACCATCTGCGCTTTATCAAATAAAGTAATATGTTTTTACTATTTCTTATACCATTATTATTTATATTGTTTGTCGGCTTTACAATTATTGCAGCAGCGAACGAACTTCGGGATAATCCTTTCTTAAAAACTATCGCTTTATCATATGGTGCAGGAGTTGGCGCAATTGCAATGCAGATGATGCTTTATTCATTTTTTGCTATCCCATGGTCAAGTTATTCAATACTTTTACCTTGGGTAGGTCTTCTTATTTTTGCTTGTCTAAAACACGGGAAAATTCAAATACATTTTTCAAAATATAAAATAACTTCTCATCCGATAGAAAAACTTTTGATTCTCGGTATTCTCTTAACAATAGCTTTTGTAATAATTGAATCGCTACTTAGACCACTCAGCGCTTTCGATGCTTGGGCAAACTGGTTTATATCGGGAAAAGCATATTATCTGAGCGGACATATTGACCCACAATATGTTAAATACGCAAATAATTCAAACGCTCCTGTTCTTAATTTATTGGTTGCTTTTATTTACCAAACTATCGGTCAAGCAAATGAGCAAATAGCTATGCTCTTTTTTACATTTTTTTATGTTAGTCAAATTATTATCTTTTTCTTTACCGCAAAATATTATATGTCGACAAAAAGAGCTCTCTTATTTACATTTCTTCTTGCGACAACTGAAAATCTTATCCGTCATGGCGGACGATATGATGTTGGCTATGGAGACTTGCCTCTTGGATATTTTATTTTCTGTGCGGTTGTATACCTATTAGAAATAACTAAAACAAAATCCGTAAAAAAGCTACTCCTTTTCAATCTTTTTATTACAGCAGCAGCACTTATTAAAAGTGAAGGTATACCAATTTATATTATTACCCAATTAGTTGTCTTGTATTTAATGAGCAAGAACAAAAAAAACTATTTTACTTTTGGAGGAAGCGCTCTTTTAGTATTATCCTGGTATATTTTTTCCTACATCTACCATCTCCCAGAAAATCCATTTATTCAGTCAAGTATAAAACTCTACAGGGTCCCTTCTGTCTTTTACTATATGATTAAAGAATTTTTTAACATAGGCAGATGGAATTTACTTTGGATAGGATTTCTCGTAAGCCTTCCTTTTATAAAAAATAAATACATTTCAAAGATATTGAGCATCATAATTTTATTACAATTATCTGTGTATTTTCTCGTTTATCTCATGACACCTATACCAGTTGCGCAACATATTCCGAATTCTTTTGACCGGCTCTTATTGCAAATTGCACCTTTGGCTATGCTATTGATCAGCACTGTGGTAACTACCAACAATAATAAAGAAGGTAGAATTAATCGTAAATAATATCAATTTACTAAAATAATTCGTGTCTTTTTTTAACCACAATAAGTTGATACTATTAAGCGAAAATATTAAAATACTAATTCAATTATTTCGTTTTAACGTCATATGTATAAAACTTCATTATTTAAAAAAAATTATATAATTATTTTATTACTGATCATATTTTCGTTTTGTTTTGTTGCGATTAATATTGGTGGCCAAGGTTACAGTCTTGATGAACCTCAAACTGTTGGCGTCGCGAGAACTATTTTAACTTTTGGCTATCCTTCTCCTGGCGATGGGAGAAATATTTTTGCAGATTTTCCAAGTCAATATAATAAAATACACGGTATGTATTTCTGGACATGGCATCCTTGGCTTCAGTTTTATCTGATCGCTCCAATGTATGCGTTTTTTGGGAACAATGTCGGAATGCTGCGTCTTCCCTTTGTTATTTTCGGAGCGCTTACTGTCGGCTTGTTATACATTGTCTCTAAAGATCTTTTTAACAATAAATTCGTTGCCTTATTGATTAGTCTGCAATTGGTATTCCTTCTTCCTTTTTTCCTCTATGTCCGTCAAACCCATTATTATAGTCCAACCACATTTTTTTCTTTGTTATTATTATGGCTTACTTTCAAGAGTGTTAAAACTTCATTTAATAAAAAACTATTCCTTTGGATAACTATTGTAGGATTACTGCTTTTTCAATCCAATACTCTTGTATGGTTGAGCGATATGATACTTCTGTTTATTTTAGCTTGTTGGAAAAAACGGGTATCATATTTTGTACTTTCAGCAATTCAAGGATTATTTGGTTATATATGGTTTCAAATATTTCAACCATACGGAGGTCATCCAATGGATGCATATTTAGGACACCCCAATTTGTTAAAGACAATTTTTCTTAACTTATCATACACAAATAATTTTATTTTCCCTGCAATTCTGGGAATTTTAAGCTTCTTTGCCGCAAAAAAACTTTCTCGAATACGATTATTTTATTTACTGGTCACTGTTATTGCGACAAAAATATTTATTTATTCAGTAATAGTTGACCCTCACGGAAGATTTTTGGTCGACATAATGCCACTATGTTTACTTTTGTGTGGATTTGTATATAGCTTTCTGTTACAAGCGCGACTTGGTTTTTTGGCAATATTACTTTTCTTCTTCATAACCACAACCAATACTCTTTCACTTATTCCTGTCTACATTCTTAATTCGCATGAAAGAATATTCAGATTTTATCCGGAGGAATTTATGTCAGAATTTACAGCAACCACTCAATATGAATCAGTTCAAATTGCCAATTATATTTCAAAACATGCACATAAGGGTGATATCTTTTGGGCCAATATGTATACCTTGCCAATTGAACTTTATACGAGTGTCCCGACGCTTGACCCAATGTGCGACAAGCAAACAGACAAATTTACAGGACTTTCTTCTTTTAAAGATCCAACTAAAGTGCGTTGGTACTTTTTTGATGATTATTTTTCATCTTCTTTAACCTCTACGCCATGTCTAGGAAAGAAATGGGAAGAATATCTAACAAAAAACTACACGAAAAAAACATTCCGGCTTGACGCAGAAATATATCGAATCAATGATACGGATATTGTCAACAGATCCTTTCCCCCAATAAAGCAACCAGAGAATTCAGTAATTATCTATGAAAAAAAATGAAACAATGACCTATTTTAAAATTTTTAAGATCTTTCATCTAGATATGATATACTCAAATTTAAATTATTGCTTAGTTTAAAAATTTTGCATTTATTAAAATAATGCTTACCATAAAAAAAATTTCAGAAGAAACAATTAAGATACGGAGTCGTTTAGTTGTCGGAGTTTATCAATCTTGGGTTAAAAAACGAAGCAAAGTTTTAGATGTGGGTTGTGGAAATGCCGTGTTATCAAATATTCTCAGAAATGAACTCACAATTTCTCTCACGGGCTGTGATATAGAAAAATATATTAAAAAAGACATTCCTTTTGTACTATTAAAGAACCCCACTATACTGCCTTTTGAGAACAATTCTTTTGATATTGTAATGTTCAACGATATGTTACATCATACGAGTTATGCTAATCAAAAAAAACTACTTAAAGAAGGACTACGAGTTTCAAATAAAGTATTAATTTATGAAGATGAGCCTAACTTAATCGAAACAATAGTAGATTGGGGCATCAACAAAATTCATAACAGGCATATGCCTGTTATTTTAAGCTTTCGCAAACCAGCAGAATGGATTAAGCTATTTACGGAACTTGAGTTAACATATGAATATAAAAAAGTACCAAAGCATTTTTTCTATCCACTTATTCATGAAGCATTTTGTGTATCGAAAAAAATAAAAAATAAAAGGAGTTAATTTTTTTGTCAATGTTTATATTGTACAGTACAATTTATCGCATATGAATGGTCCATTCTGGATGGTTTTTGTTAATGTACTTGCCTCAATTACTTTACTTGCCGGTTGTCTTATTTTTCGTTTTATTTATCCTAAAAAAAAGATCCATCTTTTTTATCTACTTATTCTGATCAGTCTGTTACCACTTATTAGCATTCTCAGAACTGGGGTTTACGAAAGTGGAGACTTTACTACACACGTGATGGAAGAAATGTCTTTTTATCAGGCTCTGCAGCATGGAGAATTTATTCCCAGATGGGCAGGAGAGATGAATGCAACCTATGGCTATCCGGCATTTATTTTTACCTATCCGCTACCGTTCTATCTTATGGCTGTTTTTCATACAATTGGCTTTTCGTTTATCACAAGTGTGAAATTGCTTTTGGCAGCGTCTTTCTTTTTTTCAGGAATTTTTATGTATCTTTTTTTGAAAAAGGAAGTTTCAAAAATGGCAGCATTCGTGGGTAGCGTATTTTATTTATTTGCTCCCTATCATTTAATTGACTTGCATTTTCGGGCTGATGTTGGTGAGGTACTGGCTTTTGTTTTTTTCCCATTAACACTTTTTGCCGCAAAAAGTCTTATACATTCGAAATCGTTGAAATGGTTTTTTCTTGAGATTATTTCATATTCTTTACTGCTGCTTTCTCATCCCGCGCTTTCTTTTGTAGGATTTGTAATAGTGCCATTGTATACTGCAGTTTTTATCATTAATCAAAAAAAAGGGTGGAAAATACTTATTCTCCAGCAAATTTTGTGTGTAATATCCGCTCTTTTGTTAACGACATTTTATTGGTATCCCATTCTCAACGAATTACCATTTACCCACTCACATGTATTTGAACATACAGTTACATTCATAAAGCCTACTGAATTACTGTTTTCGCCCTGGCGATTTGGGTTGTTATTCCAAGGACACAAAGGAGAGCTATCATTTCTGCTGGGTTATGCGCAATTACTTATTCTCCTTTTTGCGATAATACTTCTTTTCAAAAAACGCATTCACGAAAAAGAAAAAAAATTATTACTTATATCATTACTTATTACATTTTTTGCAATTTTTATGGCGCTTAATATTTCAAAGCCGCTTTGGACCAATATTCCATTTATTATGAGTTTCCAATATTCTTATCGTTTTTTGGGAATTATTATTGTATCTGTCTCAATTGTTGCGGCGATTGTGGCTAACAATATAAAAAAGAAATGGTTAATTATTTTTCTTTGCTTCATTGCCATTTTCCAAACTATTCTTAATTGGGGGAACAGAAAAGTATTACCAAATGTTAATGATACAATAGTTCAAAGTGAAATCCCGTTTATTGCGTTTAAGGGATCCCCTTTGGCTCAGGCAATTACTGTCTGGTCAGATAGCAAATATCCCTGGGCAACCACAATTCCAACACGGCATCTTGAGATTATAAAAGGAATAGGAACAATAAAAGATTTAGAAAGAACCAACATTGAACATGAGTATATAGTGGAAGCAAACATACCTCTCACAGTGCGAGAAAATACGCTTTATTTTCCTGGCTGGACTGCTTATATTGACTATAAACAACAACCTATTCATATTCTCACAAAATCTAAACCAAAGGGGTTAATTTCTTTTACAATACCTCATGGATTACATAAGATAACAGTCACTTTTTCAGATACAGTTGCAGTTAGTTTAGGCAAAATTATTAGCGCGACTTCTGTAGTACTTCTGCTTTTCAGTACTATTTTTTATAATTTTTTAAAACGAAGAACTTTGCTTTTTATAAAATCTAAAAAGTAATTTTCTTTCTACTGTTCCATAGTTTGAGATACATTGTTGCCATATTATCCCAAGTTTGTTTTGTAACCCACTGATATGATTTTTCAATCAATTTATTTTCTTCTTGAGGATGTGTTAAAAAATATGAAATTTTTTCAGCAAGTTTTTGAGTAGAATTTTCTATGATAATCCATTCCGCATAAGGTGCCAATTTCAAATAATCTTCTTTCACGGGATTATCATATACTGCAAAGACTAATCGTTTTGCCGCAAATGCTTCAAGAATCGAAAGATAGCGTGAAACAAAAGCGAAATGATATTGGGGGAAATATCTTTCAGGATTTTCTATGAAACCGGACAGTTTAAAATTTTTTCCTAACTTCTTTCTATCAGGTCCATCGCCAATAATAGTAAATACAAATTTTGGAAATTTTTTCCTAACTAATTCAATCGCTTTGGAGTATGTTAAAACCCCTGTTTGTTCATCCAAACGTCCCATGAATACAGCAGATTCTTTCTTCATTTTTATTTCTCTAGAATTTTTTTTCGGAATGTCTACTGCACCATATGAAACAACTGTAGGTTTTGTCCCGTACCATTTCGGAATAAAATCGCCAATACAAATGTTCCCCCATGATAACTTCTCTGAAATTTTTCTCGTCCAAATAGCACCTTTTCTAATCGGATAAGTTTCATACCCATGGAATGTAGTATATACAGGATTTTGGAGATAGAGAAAACGAAAAGGCAAATACCAAAAAAAGACATCATGACAATGAACGACATCAGCTTCTTGTAAAAGAGAACGAAATCGCCACATTTCTTTCCAAATGGTGATTTTTCGCTTACCCGATTTATCATTAACAGCAATTCGATTAACAATTATTCGATTAACTATTTCTGTTTTAGGCAATGACTTATCAAACTGTTCTGTTATTACAGTAACCTGATGCCCTTTTTCTATTAATCTCTTTGAAATCTCCATAACGTGCTTTTCTACTCCACCAATGTGAGGATAAAAAAGTCGAGAAAGAAAAAGTATTTTCATAGATTCAAAATTTTTTTGTTAGAAATTTTTTTGGATATTTTAATATAAATGCAACTTAAAACTAATATTATTAAAGAGACTAAACTGATACATTTGCCTAAAAAAGTAAATATAGTATCAGTAAATATCACTTTAACATCATATAACCCCTTAGGCAGAATAAAAATAATTTTGCCAATATCTTTTTGATTTTTATAATTTATAGTTATCTCTTTATTATTAGCAATTACCCTCCATCCAGGAAAATAAAATGTATTCTCCTTTATTACAGAGTCTTTATTGACCATTATAATATATTCATGGAGCTGAGGAGTTCGAATAATTTGTTTATATGACAAGTTGCCGGAAATCAATTCAATAGGACTTTTTCTCCTATACTTTAAAGAAGCTAAATCTTTAATTTGACTTCTTTGTCGATATAACTTTTCATAAAAAGGATCTCCACTAATCATATATTCAGTATACTCATCACTATGAATAAAATAATCGTTCGGATTGTAAGATACCATTTTTCTACTACCCCAATTAAGCATTGTTATAACAACTGTCAAAAAACAAATTACAATAATAATTTTTAATTCTTTGATTTTACTTATTATGATTCCGGCTATAAAAGCAGTAATAAATCCTATCACTACAAGAAGTCTCCATACCATAAGGAAGAAATTTAAAAAAGTAAAATAGTCCCAAAAAAATTTTGCATAAGTCTGCATCAGAAAAAAATAGAAAACAAAGGCTATAAGAAGATATACAAGAAGCAATTTTATATAACTATTAAATAGATTTCTTTTTCTGAATAGAAGGAATATAGTAATGATAACTATCAAAAGCTGTGAATAACCTACAATGAGTCGGTATTCAGCATTATTGCCTTGAAAGAGAAACCCATACCTCGAAGGTGAATACAAATAATTTTGTAAAGGTTCAATATAATCCGTTGGGCCATTATGAGCTGTCCATGTGTATTTTGCTTCAAAAAAAGCAGGCAACCAATAATATGCCGAGAGCATAATGCCTGTTAAATATGAAAGTGCAAGTATAAATATTCGTCTAATAGAAAAATTTTTATACGTTTTTTTTAATATTATTAAATCGTATCCAATAAGAAGCGGTATCGTGGAAAATGTTGTAACTGAATGCGAATATAAAAGAAAAATTATTGATGCAGTTACGAATAAAAAGTTTCGGATATTTTGCTGTAGTATCAGTCTTCTGCTAAAAAGAAACACTAAAGGAATAAAAACATATGAAAGTACTTCTCCTACTGATGCACGAAAATAGAGATCTATTAAGTGATATGGAGAAAACAAATAAAAAATTGCTGCTATCACTCCAGCCCTTTCATTTAATTCTTCTTTTATAAACAAATACATAAAAATTCCCGAAAAAATGAAAGAGAATGCTAATACAAGCTTTATACTATTTAAAAATGAAAATCCTATCAAATGAAACACGGATCCAAAATAATAGGAAAGAATGTATGAAAAAATAAATACTGGGCACCCGTTACCAGCACAAAAATCAGCTGCCCAACGAGGAACAAATATACCAAAAGATAAATTCTGATAAAAAGCCCGTAGATATTCTGTATGATTAGATAAATCTCCACCTTGAAAGGTTCCAGTTTTAAAAATGTTAAGAATTGCTGGAATGGATAGTAAAAATAGCAATATCAAAGGATTGATATTTTTTTTAGGAAAGATAAAATGGTATGCCAGTAAAGCAAAAATTGTGACTACGGATAAAAGGAAAGGTATAAAAATTACTGATTGCTGACCTAAAATAATTATTTGATAAAAATTCTCAAAAATCCTCATTTTAAATACTATTTTATAAGTTATTATATATCAGTTAATAAAAATTATATTGTCAATAAAAGATAATTGCAATATTTCATCTATTAAAATCCCTGTTCACATGAAATTTTTTTTAATTGTGCTCCTACCCATTGTCCGGAAAAGCTCAGTATGGTAAGATAAAGAGATATTTTTCATGAAAATCGCGTTCTTCACTGACACGTATTACCCGCAATTAAATGGCGTCACCATCTCCGTTGATAATTTCGCAAAAGAACTTCGCAAAAGAGGACATACTGTTTATATCTATGCACCCAAAATAAAAAAAAGACGAAGCCATAATGACGTAGACCTCACCAATCTCACCACCATAAAACTCCTCTCAACCGAATCCCCCATCTATATCCCCACTCCTTCAACCTACACAGAATACAAAAAATTATTCCGACTCGATTTTGACATCGTCCATGCACATGGCAACGGCGCATTTTCTCTCCTCGGCTATCAAGTCGCACGAATGAAACGCGTCCCGTATATCCTCACCTTTCATACCCTTCTCACAAAATACACCCACTACTTCCTCAGGGGTAAAGTAATCAAACCAAGAATGGTCGAGACAGGTCTTCGGGTGTTTGCCAATCTCTGTGACAGTGTCATTACTCCATCAGAAAAAATGAAAAAAGAACTGGTACGGTATGGCGTTAAAAAACCTATCAATGTCGTTCCCAATTTTATTGAAAAAGATGATTTCACCAAAGTCGAGAAAAATTATCTGCATAAAAAATTAAAACTCCCTGCGGATACACCAATACTTCTCAGTGTCGGACGCCTTGGGAAAGAAAAAAATTTTGAATTCGTTCTGGAGGTATTTAAAGAGCTAACGCTTACTGATAATAAAACTCATCTCGTAATTGTCGGACATGGAACCGACAGCAGAAATCTCAAAAAACTTGCCGACAATTTTGGAATTGCCAAAAGAGTCCATTTTACTGGAAAAGTAAATAAAAAATATATGCCTTCAATTTATAAAGACGCCACACTCTTTGTCTTCGCATCAGTCAGTGAAGTCCATCCTCTTGTGACACTTGAAGCATGCGCTGCGGGACTTCCCCTTATTGTTGCAAAAGACGCGGCATTTACGAATGTAGTAATTGATAAAAAAAATGGATTTGCTTTGCCTCTTCAGAAAAAACAATTTGTTGAAAAAATTCAGTTATTGTTAAACGATGAGAAATTGCGAACGGCAATGGGAAAATATTCAACTGAGTTGATTGAAAAGAATTTCCCGGCAGAAGTACTCACTGATAATCTGTTAAAAATCTATAACCAAGTGCTTGAAGAAAAACGCGAAACCAAACGCCTACAGCGTATCAACAACAGTGCCGTCAGAAGACTGGTACAAACCACAAAAATGCTTGACCGATTCTTTACAGGATAAACCACAAAATCTCCGGATCCTGGACAAGCCAGGATGACAAATTTATAATAAAAGTATGAAATTACTTTTTATCAGCGAAGTCTATACACCCTGGCAGGGTGGGGCTATCGTTGCGATTAGAAACTTGATGAGGCAACTCGGAGAAGATGGGCATGAAGTCTCTATCGTCACAGGTGAAAAAAGAAAGCGCTGGCGGCTTTGGGGAGTGCGAAAAGAATATGATCAAGAATGCAAAGCAACTGTGTATCGAATTCCGGCAGTTCCCTATCCGTTTAACACCATGGCGACGATGACAATTCCGGACTATACAGGAATTAAAAAAATTATCCAAGATGTGAAGCCCGACTGCATGCATATTTTCTCGCCCATTGGCATTGCCGAAAAAATAGCCCTTAAATATGCAAAAAAATTCCATTTGCCAGTGATCGTCACCAATCACATCATGCCGGAAAATTTCACCTTTAATGTCAAACTCCCAAGGTCCATGGAAACACTTGCTGACAAACTCATTTATGATGATTTGATAAATTTCTGCAATCAAGCAAAAGTGGTCACAGCACCCACGAAAACTGCAGTCGGATTGTTAAAAAAACACGGACTGAGGACAGCGAGTATGGCAATAACTAATGGTGTAGACGCAGATTATTTCCATCCCGGCAAACCTGATGCCCAGACGCTTAGTCGATTTAATCTGGATAAAACGAATCAGTATATTATCTATGTTGGAAGACTAGATGGTGAAAAACGGGTTGATTTACTGATCAAGGCAATGCCACATATCCTCAATCGTAATCCACACGCTAAACTTCTTATTGCCGGAAAAGGACTACAAAAATCTATTTTGGAAGAATTAGTAGCAGCATTACAAATTAAAGACTCAGTTGCCTTACTTGGGAAAATAACTGAAGATGAAAAACGTGCGCTTTTACAAATGTCAGATATTTTTGTCATTGCCTCACCATCTGAGCTGCAATGTATCTCGGCCCTTGAAGCACTTAGCTGTGGTATACCAGTTGTCGTTGCTGACCAAATGGCGCTACAGGAATTGACAGATGGAGAGAAAAACGGATTACAATTTAGCTATCCCAATGAAAAAAATCTCGCTGAGAAAGTGAATACCTTGCTGGAAGATCCCAAACTCAGAGGCGAAAATGGGAAAAATGGCCGAGCATGGATTGAACAAAATCACCGGTTGTCACACTCATTGAAACTATATGAAAAAGCATATCAGCAGGCAATCGAGGCAAATCAAAATCTCAACGTTTCTTTACATACGAGTGATTAAAATTGTAAGGAATTTTCCCGTGGGTTATTTTTATTTTCAACAGCAAAAAGAGTGAGACATACATATATTTTACAAACAATCTGATTCTCCCTTCCTGCTCATAACGCCGGATGGAAACAATAATTTTTTTGTCTCGCAGAAAACGAAATTTCCCCAATTTACTTGCGCGCGCGACATAATCCTGATCTTCGGTAATGAAAATTTCTTCATCAAATCCGCCAATCGAATCATGAATGCTCTTTTTGATAAAGGTACAATACCCAACCCCATTTTTAAGAAAGCGTTCAGTCGCAGCAAAATAGGTATTAATCATTCCGACACCAAACCTGTCAATTACATTTTTTGAAATCGTGCTGGCTAAACAACAGGCAACACCTAATTTTTTACGATTAAATTCATTGGTAGTCACTTCCAAAAAATCATCATCCGGTAATAATGAATCCGCATCCAGAAATAACAATAACGGCGAAGTCGCAAATTTCTCTCCTTTATTCCTCCCGATCCCCGGATGATTCCCCCCCTGAACGACTTTGCAACCATACTCCTTCGCAATCTCGCGCGTCCTGTCAGTTGAATCTGCATCAGCAACTATAATTTCAGCGGGTTGAACAGTCTGTGATTTGATCGACTGAAGCAATCTCGAAAGATATGGTTCTTCGTTTTTGGTCGGGATAATGATACTAAGGGGGATGCTCATAAAGTCTATTGTACTATATAAGTCAATAACAAGTACAACTCAACAATTGCCAATACTATAAGCCATGTGATACAATCCTACTTTACTATGTCTCATGAAAGAAGATCACCTTTGGTAAGAAGAATCAGAAGTACTCGAGATATTTCGGTTGGTACCGCTCTGGACACTCCAGCTAGCACTGAAATAAGGCGGGAAAATCACAAAAGAATGTTCCCGCATTTTATGCATGGTGAATCTTGGACACTAGGTGATGTAGCTCGGGATATCCCTGTTGTTCCAAATGTATATCCAGATGTCTATTTTAGAGGTGTTAATGGTGAAACTCGATTTGCCGTGTCAGATTTTACTGGCTCCGTTTCTCCCCACCTTCAAAATCTTATTGTTGAAGCAGCTGCACTTACTTTACATACTTATCGTGGACCCAAGGAAGTAGAAATTTTTCTTGTTGAAAATATGATTGATATTTCAACAAGACGCAAAGTAAACGCCGCAGGCTCTCATACGCGCATAAATGGCCATTCGTTTATAACAGTCGCAACTGAAACAATGCGTCGATATACTGATGGGACACTACTGCCCTCATATGTTTTAGAAGAGAAAGCTGCGGGTGTGGGTGCACATGAAGCATGGCATGCAATAATGAGAAACAATGGAGTAGCTTATACGCATGCTCCAAATAGAACTCAAGCAGAATATGAAGCACATCCCGAAGAGACACAAGCGAGGAGTGTTGCAAGAGATATTGTCCAGCAGATGAGAGTAAGTAATCAATTACATCATTTGGATATTCATCACGCACAAACAGGATTTCATGGCGTTAGTACTGAGCCGGTTTCAGCAGGACAGCGGGGAACAAAAGAAGTTTGGCTGCCCAGTGAAATGATGGATACCTGGTATCCGGGTCCTTTGCGAAGACTTGAGACAGGTGATGCAATTATGTATGAACATCTTGTTTTTCCACCCGATACGCACACCTTTCCTAGAATACGTCAAATGAATCATGGCACTATGCCGTTTCAAATAGCTGAACTTGTGGATACACCTGAGCATGTGGTAGATACAGTTCTGCAATCAAGCGCACAAACTCTGCAGGATCACGGAATAATTCCCACAAGACCTATGAGAATTATTTTTAGTGATGTTATTGCTGGAACTCCTCTTTCCAATCCCGCCCGATATCTCCCGCAAAGTGGCATTATCGCAGTCGGTCTAGATAATCTCGCACGAGAAAGTCAGCAATTACACGCTGCTTCGCAACTCGCCCGAGGAGTCACAGAAGAATTTTTAGCGAGTAGCTTCCGTCCATAAACTTATATTCTTAAATATCATTGACCTAACAAAACGGATAAACTATCATATAGCTATTATATGGGTGAAGCTGATCAACATCCAATACCAGAACCAAAAAGAGAAGAAAGACCTATACTTCCCGTGAGCGAAAACGCTGCAAAAAAAGCACTTGGAGATATAAAGGAAAATCCTGACAGAGCATATAGCAGTGAATATGCAGAATTAGCAAAATCGGAAGCGGTATTTCGTTTTCTTATTGGTGAGCCGAATGCCCCCCCTAAAGTAAATCCTGATTTTACAGAAGGCGCATTATGGGCACACAGAATATTACGAGAATCAGCCATTGCTTCTGGCCAACCACTTCCTAACATTACTGAAGATGATATCCCAGCCCTTGCAAGAAATATGGATGATGAGGTAAGTGCTGCCACTGATCTGGCTAACTATTATCCCAACAAATTACGTGAAATTGGAGAAAATGATAAAGCATTTGGTGATGCTATAAATACCTTAAAAGCATACCGGATGGATTCAAAAACTCTCATTACTGGTGCTGTATCCGTCTACCTTGCATATGATTCGATAATTAAAACTCGAAATATGGATAAACAATTCGGAACAGGTCAACAGTAGCCTTGAGTGGACCCGAGAGGATTTGAACCTCTGACCTATGCAATGTGAATGCAGCGCTCTACCGCTGAGCTACGAGTCCGTGCCCCTATCTTAACAAAATTCAATTGACAAATAAATGCATAAATTGAGATAATACGTAGATGGAATTTGCTCGAAAAGCCTACTTCTTCACTCTCGATCTGTTACAAACCGTTCTGCTGGCAGCATCCATTTTTCTGGTAATTTATATTTTCCTCTTCCGCCCCTTCCAGGTAAGCGGTGACTCCATGTACCCGACATTCAAAAACGGCGAATATATCCTGACTAATCTCATCGCACTTCGCACCAACGGTCTCCAGCGGGGAGACGTCATTGTTTTCCAGGCGCCGCCTGATGCTGAAAAAGACTTTATCAAACGCGTCATCGGACTTCCCGGGGATACAGTGGAGCTCAAAAACGGTTTTGTGTATGTGAACGGCAAGAAGCTCGATGAAAGTGTCTATTTGCACAGTGATGTACGAACGTATGGAGGAGCATTTCTGAAGGACAATCAACCGATTACCGTCCCCGCGGACAATTATTTCGTAATGGGAGATAATAGGCCTTTCAGTTCGGATTCACGTGAATGGGGCTTACTCCCCCGTCCCAAAGTCATAGGAAAATCCTTCTTCGTCTATTGGCCGGTAACGAACATGAGACTAGTACATAATCCATTCCCTCCGGACTTACAGAAGTAAGATTGCAATTTTTCCCAAAGGGATCCCTTCGGGACAATCAATTCAAATATTTAAAATTTGCAAAATTGCGTAATTGGAACCTTCAATGACAATTGGAAATTGTAAATTATTTAGTGAGGATTTCGTGGATTTGTTTTAGTTTTTCTGTTGTCACATCAGGTGTTCCTTTCATGATGACGGTAACACGAGCGAGTTTGCTTGACTGGAAGATCTGAACTTTATCAAAGGTGTATCGCTCTTCAATTTCTTTTGCCATCTGGTCCTGTTCTGGAACCCAGAGCTGATCTTTTGGTGCTGGTGGCTCTTTCTTCTGAACTTCACCTTTAACTTTTCTTGCCAACTCTTCAGTCTGACGTACCGTGTAATTATCGCGTAGAATTGTTTTAAACACATCCAACATCAACTTTGTGTCTCCAAGTGACAACAAAGGCCTTACATGACCTTCTGTGATAACTCCTGCAACCAATGCATCTTTGATAGCATCAGGCAATGATAACAATCTAATCGTGTTACTAACAGCCGGGACACTTTTACCAACTCTTTTTGCAACTTCTGTCGTTCCGAGCCCGAATTCATCAATCAGTCTTCGATATGCGAGAGCTTTTTCAATTGGATTGAGGTCTTCACGCTGAACGTTCTCAACGATTGACATTTCAAGCATTCTTTGAGGAGTCGTCTCTTTAACAACGACCGGCACATGTTGCAAACCAAGCACTTTTGCTGCTCTCCAGCGGCGTTCTCCCGCAATAATCTGAAACCCTGCAGGAGTTTTTGCAACGACTATTGGTTCAAGAATTCCCTGTTCACGGATGGATTCTACGAGATCAGTGAGAGAGTCGGGGGTGATAACGCCACGTGGTTGAAGAGGATTTGATTGTAATTGACTTGTTTCTAATTCGTGTATTTTGTCGCTTGCTAAGTTATCCATGGATTACCTCAACATATTTCTTGCCTCTGAGAGTCTTAAAATTGACTTTGCCGTCACTGATTGCAAATAAGGTGAAATCTTTTCCCATTGCAACGCCTACTCCGGCATTAAATTTGCTACCTTTTTGACGGACGAGAATATTACCGATTGCTGCTGATTCTCCACCGTACATTTTGACACCACGGCGTTTTGGACGTGAGTCTCTATTTCCTTTTACCGATCCTTGTGCTTTTGTATGTGCCATATTTTTCTTTCTGTGAAAATTTAACTTATCTTACGATACCTTTTCACATATGTCAAGCCCCTGTTATCGTATAATCTTTTGGAAAGTCGCTATTTTTTCGGGGCTGTTTTCTTTTCTGGTTTTGCATCCAGACTGGTGATCTCAACTCGGGTTAACTGTGCTCGAAATCCATTAACTTTACGATATCGTGCTTTTGCTTTGAATTTCGCAACGCGAATTTTATCACCTTTCACTTGCTCCAGAACCTTTGCCGCAACGGCAACATTTTCAAGATATGGTGCCCCAATAGTGACAGTATCGCCATCAACTGCGAGTAACACTTTATCAAGTGCATACATTGCCCCAGGCTCTGCTTGTACTTTATCAATCTCCAAAACCTGTCCCTGAGTAACTTTATATTGCTTGCCGCCGCTTGTAACTATCGCGTATTTCATAGATATTGCAAATTATACCAGACTTACTATCTAATTTCCAGCACATTCTTGTGTTTTTCACCACGAAGCATAGCAGTGAGCATTCCTAGGAAAATAAAATTAGAAAGAAGCGAACTGCCGCCGAATGAGACAAATGGTAATGGAACTCCCACTATCGGCATAATGCCCAGATTCATACCAATATTTACAAATGCCGGCAAGAGAAAAAATCCAAAAGCACACGCTGCAAAAATTCGAACAAACCTATCCTTACTGCCTCCAAAAATTTTGAAAATCCGATAACAAAGAACAAGTAATGAAGCAAGAATAATTACCGCACCGATAAAGCCTAGTCCTTCGGAAATCGTTGCAAAAATAAAATCTGTCTGGCGCTCAGGAAGAAAGCGCAGACCTGATTGTGTTCCTTCAGACAAACCTTTTCCTAGAAACGTTCCGGAACCGACCGCGATGAGTGCTTGAATGCTGTTATAGGAAACTCCAAGCGGATCGGCTTGAGGATTGAGAAATGTTAAAATTCTCGTTCGCTGATACGCGTGTAATTTCTCCCAAATGACCGGCATAAGAATAAGTACCGGCAAAAAAAGATAGACAAACCACCTATACGGATACCCGTCAATTAGCAGTGCAAATAACGCTACCAATATATAAAGAAGCGCACTTCCCAAATCCGGCTGAAAATAAACAAGAAAAAAGATCGGCAGGACAAAGAGAAAGGACATGAGAAACGACTTACGCTCAACAGTGGTTTGTTCGGCTAGATATGCAGCAAAAATGAGAGACAAAAACGGTTTGAGAATTTCAGAAAATTGCAGACGAATCCCGAGAATATCAATCCACCTCACTGCTCCATGACTTTCAATACCAATGGCAAGGGTAATTAATAAAAAAACTACAGCAAGTATATAAATAGAACCTTTAAATTGCTTAAAAAAGGCAATATTTATTTGAGAAAACGCAAAAAAAGCAACTAATGCGATGATAAGTGAAATAAGCTGCGTTTTGAAATAAGCGAAATTAAGAGAAAGCAGCGTCACGAGACTAATTGAAATAAGAATAATAACCGGAAGTAACAAAAAAAAATCAATACGGAGAAGATTCTTCATAAATTTTCAATTTTCAAATTTGAAACATTGTATCATTGTACATTGATTGAAAATTGGAAATTGGAAATTAACCAACGCTACTCAAGCCTTTTAACTCCAAACTCACCCTTACTTAGTTTATTAACCAATGCCTGTTGCTTGATATACTCTTCAAATGAAGCAGGCCAACTCTCAAGTGTTACCGAAACTTCTTCATCCAAACTTGTACCAAGTTTCTTTCGTTCTTCCTGAATCGAGCGAACTATTTCGCGAGCTTTTCCCTCAGCGATCAGCTCGTCAGTCAATTTGGTATCCAGTTTCACCACAGTTTCACCCATCAAGATATCACTAAACGTTACTTTTTTAACATTTAATTCATCGCGGATCAGATGATCGAGATTGTCTTTGAACTTCGCTTCTTTATCCCCTGGTGAAATGGTAATTTGTGCCAAAGGCTGTTTGACTTTGATTTGCTGTTCTTTACGTTGAGCAAGACCCAATTCAACAATTTTTCTGACATACTGCATTTGCGCGATTAATGTTTTATTGATGCGTTTAGTATCAACATCAGGCCAGTACGAAAGATGCACCGATTCCTCGCCGGTCAAATTTTTGTAGATTTCTTCTGAGATGAAAGGAACAATCGGTGCCAATAATTGCGTCACTGTTGTCAGAACTTCATAGGTTGTCTGATAAAAAGCATGTTTATCATCCTCATCCGGCGCAGACGGACCCACTCGATCTCGACTTCTTCTGATGTACCAGGTTGAAAAATCAGTCACAAAATCCCGGATTTTGTCAATCGCGACCACACAATCATAAGAATCCAAATTTTTCGTCACATCAGCTTTTAATTGTTCAAGCAGACTGAGAATCCACTCATCCAAAACATTTTGACTCGTCATTTTATCTTTTCCTAAACTCGGTTTCCATTTATCCAAGTTGGCATAGGTCACAAAAAAGTTGTAGACATTCCAAAGAATCAACATTGTTGAGCGTACCTGCATTTTGTACTGCTCTTCTGAAATAAGCACATCTTCCCCATGCATGACAGGACTGCCGAGAAGGTACAAACGCAACGCATCACCGCCATATTTCTCAAGCATTTCCCGTGGATCCGGATAATTCTTGAAATTCTTACTCATCTTGCGCCCATCCGAGCCCAAAATAACGCCCGTTACGGTAACATTTTTAAATGCTTTGGATTTATACAATGCCGCACCGATGACATGCAAAACATAAAACCATGCCCGGATTTGTCCTGTGTACTCGGAAATGAAATCAGGTGGGAAGAAATCTTCGAGCTTTTCTGATGTTTCAAATGGGAAATGCCTTTCAGCAAACGATGCAGATCCTGCCTCAATCCAGCTGTCTAACACTTCAGGAACACGTTTCACTTTTTTTCCGCATTTCTCACATGTGACTGTCACGTCATCAATCTCGGGTTTGTGCAGTTCTTTAATCTTTTTGCCAGATGCTTCCTCTAATTCTTTGATTGATCCGGGGACAAATCTTTCACCACATTCACATTCCCAGACTGGGACAGGCGATCCCCAGTAGCGATTGCGCGAGATATTCCAGTCCGGTGCATTTTCCAAACTTTTAAGAAAGCGGCCATTTTTGAAATGCTTAGGGAACCAATTAACCTGCTCATTGGTCTCCTTCATCAACGGCTTTAATTTTTGAACATCCACAAACCACGCATCAATTGGGGCATAGTACAACCTTGTGTGACAGCGCCAGCAAAGTGGGACACGATGCGGTTGGGTTTGAATTTTATACAGGAGTCCTCGCTTTTGAAGATCTTCATCAACGAGTTTGTTGGCTTTCAAATAATATAATCCTCCGAAATGTGGCACATCTTCTTTGATATGTCCTTCTTCATCCAAATGCATCTCGACATGGACATTGAATTCCCGCATCACCTTCATGTCTTCCTCACCATAAGCAGCAATCGTTACAATACCTGTTCCTTCCTCTGCAGTGACAAAATCGCCAAGAATTATTTCAAAAATCTTTTTACCCTTTTGGACCTTATTTTTATAATAATCATAATGAGGCTCAAATTTGATTTCGGCCAGATCTTTTCCTTTGATATGTTCAACAATATCAAATTTGCCATTTAACGTTTTTATTGTCGACTCAGCAAGAATATAATATTCGTCACCTTGTTTTACCTTAACGTAGGTTAATTTTGGATTGACAGCGAGAGCGGTTGTAACTAATTTATTCCATGGAGTAGTTGACCATGCAAGAAAGTATGTGTCTTTTTCACCTTCTAATCTGTATTTATAGGTAGTTGTATCATCCTGAATTTCTTTATAATTATCAGCATCCATCGCGACTTCGAAATTTGAGATCGGTGTTGCGCAATGAGGGCAATATAATGAAACCCGAAGGCCTTTATAGACAAATCCTTTATCATACATTTGTTTGAACACCCACATCACGGATTCCATATAATCCGTATCCCAGGTTTTGTAGGCATTTTTGAAATCAACCCAACGGCCGATGTGATCGACATACCATTCCCAGTCGCCTGAAATGACATTGACATAATGCTTGCACTCTTCAATAAATTTCTTAACGCCGACAACTTCCTCGATATCTTTTTTACTCTTAAGTTCCAACTCGTTCTCAACCTTATTCTCAATCGGCAACCCATGCCCATCCCATCCCCAAACGCGTCTGACCTGATACCCTTTCATCGTCCAGTATCGCCCAAACAAATCCTTAGACAAACTTGATAGTAATGAACCATAATGGGGCATACCCGTGACGAAGGGAGGACCATCTAAAAATGTCCAGCGTTTATCCGCAGGTCGTGAAGTAATGGATTTTTCGAAAATATTATTTTTTTTCCAGTATGCGTTAATTTCCTCTTCCAATTTCGCAAATTCAACTTTAGGAGTGACGGGTTTAAACATGAATACAATTCTACTTGAAATGCCACGACAATTCAAGGCTAATACATTATCTCATATCTATTGAAAATTTAGTCGTGAAAAATTAGTCGAAGAAACTACCTTGCACACCAATAACAGAGATTAGTCCCACCTTGGGATTTACATGAGGTTCCCTGAGCACCTCCTTGGGTGTATTTAGTATTTGGATCCAGCTGTTGCGAATTTGACTGCGGCTCAAAACAAGCTACTGTATCGGTAGCATTTCCGCTTTGCGGGTCAGGATTGGTAATAATAACTTTTGAGAGATTTGCTGTCTGTGAGAATGATGCTTTCAGTTCTCCATTTGAAACGAGGGTGGTGATACAATTCGCAAGACTGTTCAATGGTACTGCATTGAGGGTGTTTCCCCCACTGTAACAGTTGGCGCCACCATTGGCTACACTAAACCATGGCAGAGCATTGATTGTTGAATAATAACTGGTATTTGCTCCAACAAATTCAGTCGCAATATTTTTAAGACTGGTATCCTGACCTTTTCGAAGCTGTTCAACAGGATTGATAGCTGCAAGAAGTGCTGCCGCAAGGATACCGAGAATACCGAGTACAACAAGAAGTTCGATAAGGGTAAACCCTTTATGTGAAGAAAATAAGTTTCGAAACTTTATACTCATAGTATCTATCACAATAATTACAACATACTTTGAATTCACTTGTCAATAAGAAATAGTAGAGCCAATTCTTTTCTTACAATTGTGACTTTTATCACTTAATTTGCTCTCTGCCGAAGACATACAAACTGGCAAGCAGAATAAATAATTGGAGAATACTAATAATATAATCAAAACCGGATGCTCCCGACTGAGAAATAGATGGTGCTAGTACACCATAAATAAGAGATCCACTGTAAAATAAGCCATTCGCGACCAGGGTTGTTCTCCACCAATTCCATCGATACATTTTATACTGCAAAATTACCCACAACCAGAAGATAACCATGGGGACAAAAAGAATTACGATAAAAGTGAATGAATACGTATCAACAGTTGCTTTCGAATTTCCGCCACCTATCATAAAAAAAGATGCAATAAATAGAAATACCGAAATTACAAATGAATATCCCCACAAAGCCATCTGGATCATTCCCCATTTAGGAAAAGTTTTATGTTTTGGAACTTTTTTTTCTTCAGGGTACACCTGCTCCTTAGTCAGTCGGTACATAGCATACAAAAGCGGTATATCTATGGCGACACCGGCGATTGCATTAATAAGCAAATTGTTATCATCTTTATAAATTGTTAAAAAGCTAAGTGATGATAGGATCGGAACAGTAGGAAATAAAGCGTAAATGAGGTATATAATATCAATCAAAATATAAATTCCCAAAAAATACTGCCAGAAAAGTCTGGGAACAAATCGCTCATGAAATACATATTCAAATAACCCAAAAAGAGCAATTAAAAATATAACTGTCATCACAACTTGGGTAAAGATATGATATCCTGGGTCAAGGAACAAACCAGAAACCCCAAGTATCGCCTCCCCAACCGCAAGAAGAAAATACAATCTCCACAATATATTCATAATTAAATCTTTGAAATTATAGCAAACTATAACAAAAAATGTGAAAATGAAGACTTTCTGAAACCTGCCTGCCGGCAGGGCTTTAGCTTAAAGGCAGGAGTAATCGTAGTCGAAATTATTAAGGGTGAATTGCGTGATTTGAATTGTACCGCCAGTTGTGAGAGACGAGAGGGAACAATTTGATTGTGCTCCTGGCAAATCTGATGCGCCTGGTCTCCAATTGGCAAGACCGTTAAGATTGCTGTCTGATGGGACTGTGCCGACAATGGTTGACCACATGAATGTTGTTGAATAAATGCCGACTTTGATATTTTGCGACTGAAGATAGGTCACCATGGCTTCAAGATCTACTCTGTTTCTCATTAACGCATCATCCGATCCACTATCCCATGAATTTGCCGTCTCAACATCAAGCCACCATTGATAATCACTTGGTGTCGTATCAACTCCTACAGCTTGTGCAGCCGGGATAAATTTATTCTGTATATCATCAACAGCTCTATTCCAGCCGTATTGCCATGCACATGCGTTTGAGACTGAGCCATCACAGGTACCGTAAGGATTTGGCGAGGAATTACCTCTTGGGTCCGTATTGTTTGATGGCCATTGCCCAGCTTGTCCCGGATTACCAGTGTTGAGATACAATTGTACTTTTGCCTGATTTTGAGTACCCAATGATTGTTGTGCCCAGAGAAGCTGCGTACTCAAACAAGGATTTGTCGTGGTCGCAATTCCTCCATTTACTCCAACTATGCCAAACCCCTGCCCAGTGGGTAGTGTCTGGCCGCATTGAGGATAGGAAATATCATTGCCGAGTTTGGTAATTGTTGGCGTGGGAGTCGGAATTGCAGTTGGAGTCGCCGTAGGAGTCAAATCAGTCGTTGGAGTGGGAGTAACAGTTGCTGTAGGTGTCGGTGTGAGGGTCATTGTTGGAGTTGGTGTGGCAGTAGGCGTTGGTGAAACTGAAACCGTAGGCGTTGCGGTTGGAGTAGCAGTTGGTGTTGGAGTGACACGCATCGTTGGCGTTGGTGTTGCAGTTGGTGTAACTGAAACAGTTGGTGTTGGCGTAAGTGTCATTATGGACGTTGGCGTAGCATTTGGAGTAATAGAAACTGTTGGTGTTGGCGTAGGTGTTGCTGAAATCGTAGGAGTAGGTGTCATCGTTGCTGCTGGAGTTACACTAACCGTGGGTGTTGGCATATCTGTCGGCAGCGGATCAGCTGTCGGAGTAAGTGAAGGTTCATCGCTAATGATTGGAGAAGGCATATCGGTAGGAGTACCTGAAACTACAATTGTCGGTGTCGGGGTGATATTTGTTGGGAAATCTACTGGGGTGAAAGGAAATGATGAAGAGCTGAGAAAGAGCGAAAGGAAGTGAAAACACGTGAGCAGCAAGTGATACATAAATAAAATTAAACCACAATTTATATTGTCCTGTCAAGCTTTATTTATCTACGCATAAAATGAACGTACATTGATCAGTTTATGCAACTAAATTATTCCAGTCACTTGAAAATGCCTCAATACCTTTAGCAGTCAGAGGATGAGAGATGTCATAATTCGACCAATCCTGGGACATATCTATCCGCTGGTATGGAATCGCCGTTAGATTGTGAGGATTATACACATAATGCTCATCCGGTATTTGCATACCTTTTTCAATCCATTCCTTATACACTTTCAACGGCGCCGTCACAATGTCAGCCCCATACGAAAAACACGCGAGCAAATGATCCACAGACCGGATACTTGCTGCCAAAACAGCTACATGATGATCACCTTCATCATACATCCTGACACAATTTTTAATAAAATCCATTCCGTTTTCTCCCCGATCATCTAGCCGTCCGGCAAATGGTGAGAGAAACACATTTTTATGACCAATTAACGTTGCCTCACCGCTTTCTTTTGTCGCAGAATAAACCGCAGCAGCTTGCTCTTGCGAGAAAACTAATGTCATATTTACTCTCATTCCCTCTTTGACAGACCGTTGTGCTGCCTCAAGCCCTGCAGTTGTCGTCGGATATTTTACATGTGCGTTGGGAATCCAGGTGAACATATCATTACCCTGCTCAAATAATTTATCAGGATCAGATTGCGCATTAGCATCAACTTCAATCGAGATCGAACCTTGTGGGATAAGACCGGAAATTTCACTTACTACATCTTTATAAAACGACATCACTTCATCGCGAGAAAACTTTTTCCCGCTCGCGACCCGCTCTTTTGCTTTAGGATTTTTTGCGATCAAAGTTGGATTGGTCGTCTGTCCGTCAAGAAAACCGAGCATTCCAATCAGTTCTCGGGTTTCATTCGGATCGCCACTGTCTAAAAATATTTTTGTCTTCAAATTCGCTGGCCGCATACTTTAAGAAATCTATTTTACCACATGTTTTGTAGTTAAAATGTAACAGGTTGTACCAATAATTCAGCTTCTCTTTCTTTAAAGGGAAAAACTGGTATTGTATCAAGGCTATTAGGGCCAACAAAAGGGAACATTCCCGACAAAATTCTTTCGAGTATCTCTCTATTTGCTTTTTCTTCCTGTGGGGACCAGGTTCCATCTATTCTGTCTTCTAACTGTCCAAAAGCACGCGTATTTGGTAAATAATCTTCTGCAACTTTGCCTACTGCGCAAATATCTTGAGCCCATGCATCATTCATTGCCCGCGGCAAATGATCTTCAGAGGTTACAACAATAGCCTCACTAGATTTTGTGTCGCGCATAATTTTTTTCAATCGCGTCATATTGGAAATAGTATCATACGATTGGGAATCAACGACCAAGTCCCGATCCCGCAATCTTTTATGGGTAAATCGTTTATATACTTTTTTTAAATAGCTTTCACCCTTTGCAGGTAAATCTACCTCGCCATCAACAAGCGCAATTTTAGGATTCATTCCCGGAGTAAGCTGTTCTTTAGCAAAGATTACAGCCCCTGCCTCAATTCTCTTTTTTTGTTTCATACTAAGATATCCTTCCCATCCGGCTGAGCCAAGAACAGCAACAATTGGACGATTTGTCCCCGCGTCAGGCTGCATACAGGAAATACCCGTAGGTGCAGTTGTATCTGCGCTTGCAGAAGGTACCGAACCTGCAACAGGACCCAATAACAGTGATCCAGCCACAACAGCATTAACAGTTTTTCGAAACCCAGGCTTGAAAAAAGGTTCTTTTGAACTATGTTTGCCGGCATATCCCGCTCGATTTTCAGATCGTCCCATAGTAGTGGATATTATAGCAAAAATGTACGTATTAAGCAAATATAATATGAGGTTTGAGTCAATAGTTTTTTGATATATTCATTCGCCAAGATGCTAAATAGGTTCCGATAAATTACGACCGGGATTTTTTAGATCAATGGCGTGAAGACCAGAAATAAGACTCAGAGGTTGAATTCTTTGTATATACGCTTATTCTTTATTATTTGAGAGGCGGTAGTTTTGTCGGAGACTTTGCAACTTGTAAAATATGTTGTACTCCCTCTTGAACGATGCCAGCAAATCCTCGATGTACAGTAGGATTATGAGGCTCATGCGCCGGAAAAAAACTTTTTATGTCCCAACCACGCCAATCTACAGCTTGCGCAATCATGATATTCATCTGAGAATATGGTTCAGGATCCACGGTAATGATACCAGTTAATGGCATGCCGGCATCATAAATGTACGTGCCGCGTGGGTTGCTTTTTGTTATGTGTACAGAATTTCCCATAATTCCAGCTTTGATGAAATTTCCATCAGAAAGCGGTTCTTTCAGTTCGCGGCTTCTAAAATATACATCCGCCTCACCTTCCGGAAGTGTTGTTTCAAGTTTAAGTTCTTGTATTCCTCCACTTGAGAGAACTACTGCACGCAAAGCTGGGGCTACAAACATCATCTGAAATGAGAGATCCTCCAGGGTAGCAATTTCGGAAAGATCCATAACAGAAAATCTTTTCAGATTTTCGAGTGCAATTTCATAATCTTGCCCGGTTACATTTTCTATTGGTAGAGGCCCCCCAAATTCTGCTTGAATTCTAGGTCGGCCTTTCGGTGCTTCAGATGGTGTTCCCATAGGAGAGCTATTATAACCTATCAGACACTGAAAAAGCAATATATTATAGGATATTATACTGCATTATCCGGCTCCTTAGTTTCTCTGTCTGAGGAATGCGGGGATATCCCATTCGTCTTCGGCGCTTTTTTCTTCTTTTTTGTCATTCTGCTGCTGTTGTTGCTGCATTTGCGGTTGGTTGGTGAATGGATTGTGATCATCAGGATCTTGTTGCTGTTGCTGATTTTGCTGGTTTTGCTGCTGCTGTTGATTTTGTTGGTTTTGTTGCTGTTGCATAAAAGGATCTTGTTGCCTACTCAAAGGGGTCGAACTAATCTCAGGTGTTGGTTGTGGGATGACAAATTGCTGTAGACGCTGTTTGGCCTGATCAAAGCCTGTCGCGACAACGGTGATTCTGATCTGATCATGCATTGATTCATCAATGGTGGCACCAAAAATAATATTCGCATCAGGATCCGCTGCAGCTGAGATGATCTTTGCTGCTTCATCAACTTCAGACATGGTCAAATCAGGACCTCCGACTACATTAAACAAAACGCCTCGTGCCCCATCCATTGAGACTTCAAGAAGCGGTGAAGCAATAGCAGAACGAGCTGCAGTTTGTGCGCGATTTTCGCCGATTCCTGAACCAATACCCATCAACGAGGAACCTGCGTTGACCATAATATTTCGGACATCGGCAAAGTCCACGTTGATCAAACCCGGCATGGTAATAATTTCTGAAATTCCTTGAACTCCTTGGGTAAGAACACTATCTGCGACCTTGAATGCGTCCAGAAGTGACAATTTACGATCAACTACTTCAAGAATCCGCTGATTTGGGATAACAATCAATGTATCGACTTTGTCTTTCAAATTGTCAATTCCCTCTTCAGCAGAAACCATCCTTCGGGTTCCCTCAAACATAAACGGCTTGGTAACAACCGCTACTGTCAAAGCACCGATTTCTTTTGCGACTTCAGCAACAACAGGTGTCGCGCCTGTTCCCGTACCGCCGCCCATACCAGCTGTGAGAAAGACCATATCTGATCCTTCAAGCACTGCCTTAATTTTGTCACGAGATTCTTCAGCTGCCTCACGACCAATCTCAGGATCACCACCTGAACCGAGCCCTTTGGTGAATTGTTCACCAATTTGGATTTTGGTTTCAGCTTTGTTAAGAAGGAGTGCTTGCGCATCAGTATTGACGGTAACAAAATCGACTCCGGAAATATTTGCGCTTGAAATCATGGAGCCGATAGCATTGCTTCCACCGCCGCCAATTCCTATAACACGGATCTTGGCAAAATTGGTAGATTGAGGTCGAATCAACATAGTAGTGGACTTTGTCAAATCCTACCAGATGTCCTAGGTAATTGCAAGCCCGTAAAACACATTTTTTTATTGAATACTGTTCAAAGTCATCCCAACCAAAACAAAAACCGAAAGTAAATAAAAGAAGATGCATGGAACAGCTAATCTGATAATACCTAGGGAATGAATGTTTTGACGAGGTTTAGGAGTTTTTTGACGACTTTGCCAACATTCATATTGCCGCCGGGGATGCCGATTCGAAGAGTTGATTCTTTAGAAGTCGTTGATGTCATACCGTAGCGGATCAAACCAACCGCTGTTGAAAATGCAGGATGCTGGACTTCATCAATAATTCCCTTCACGTCTGTTGGCATACCAATTCTGACTGGCATCGCAAGCGTTCGTCGTGCCGCATCACGCAGACCCACTGTCAACGCTCCGCCGCCGGTGAAGACTACACCTGCTGGAGTTTGAGCTGCGAATCCACTTTTCTTAATTTCTAAAGCAATCATTGTACAAATTTCATTCAGGCGCGGCCTGATAATCCCATCAACCAATGTCTTCTGTGAAACTTTACGAATATCCTCAGCCAAATTGAGCGATGAGAGATCTACCTCATCAGATGGTTTCTGCTCCTTTTCACCTTCATCGGGCCGTGCAACACGTTTGCTTTGGGTTTGGGAGAAATACAGTTTGATCTTTTCAGCACTTTCAAGGGAGATTCGAAGGCCAATTGCGAGGTCGTTGGTGACATGGCGGGCGCCAATTGCCAAAACACTGGAGTATGCCATTGACCCTTCGGTATAAATGGCAATATCTGTTGTCCCTGCTCCGATATCAACCAGCACAACTCCCAACTCCTTTTCAGTGTCGGACAAAACTGAAAGTGAGCTTGCATATCCACTGAAAGCAAAACTATCCACATCCACTCCCACCTCTGAAAAAGCTTTCTCCAGATTGCGAAGTGAAACCGTATTTGCAGTAACTATATGCGTATCTACTTCTAAACGTGTGCCAGACATGCCGACAGGATCTTTAATCCCTTCCTGTCCATCAACGATATAATTGCGGGGCAATACATGAATAATATCCCGTGTTGAGGGGATTGAGATTGCTTTTGCAGCATCAATCACCCGTTGCAGATCACTTTCGGTTATTTCACCATTTGGTGTCGCGACAGCGACTACACCGCGGGAATTTTGGCAGCTGATCTGGCTTCCACCAAGTGAAACAATGACATGGGATGCTGAATAGCCAGCCATTCTTTCTGCTGATTCGAGTGAACTATTAATTGCATGTACTGCTTCTTCAATATCAACGACCTGACCTTTGCGGATACCTTGGGATTTTACTTCAGAAACACCAAGAACACTAATAACATTTTCTACTACTTTAGCAATGACTGTGACGATTTTATAGGTGCCGACATCAATTGCAACAATTATTCTTCCTTCCATAATTTTGTAAACACGTACTTACGATGAACTTAACTTGCCTGCCGGCAGGCAGGCACAAAACAGAGCGGAAAACTCCGCATCTTTAGGCAGTTGTGAACAAGCCTCTAAGGTTTTATCACAATAACGGGTTGTGCGAACCTTAGGTCCAATGAACTGAACTGTCTCCCTTCCATTGTAAGATGTGAAAGGATATATTGTAAAGAGGCTATTTGCGCCATTATATCCTTTTGCGCCGAAAAAGTCACTTTACTATCATCAGCAAGAGTTATTACATAAGAATCACTTTGTTTTTCAACTGATTGAAATACTATTTGCTTTTTTCGCAATCCATTTTCAATTTGTCCAACTTCCAATTCTCCTTGATCAGCCGCTTGTGCAATCTGCGTCGTGGGAAGTGGACTCACAAAAAGCGGCTTTTCTAATTTGGCAAGTAAGGAATAAAATCCTATGCCGAGAAGAACAATTCCAATCGCAAAAAAGAACGATGAATAGAACAGTACTCTTTTAATATGGCGCCGGCGTTTACGCGGCAATTCTTGTTTCTTTTTCATGGGCAGCCAGGACTACTTTAATAATTTTTCCAGCAGCTTCAGGATGGATCAATTTTCTTGCCTCTTCTTTATGTTTTTTGTAATTTTGTAAACTGGACATCATAGCGTTAACTCTTTCATACAAATCATCTGGAGCAGTTGTAAGCTGATCGACGAATTCTGCCAAACCGATCTTTTTAACAAATGCAGCGTTTGTCAGCTGCTCATTTTTCTGACCATAAGGTAGAGGGATAAACAAACTTGGTTTGCCCAGATACAACAATTCAGTGACAGTATTAATACCAGAACGCGCAATCACAAGATCAGCTCGATCCATAATAGACAAGACATCTTCAGGTTTGACGAATTTTTGCGGCAAATACTTTTTCTGCAAATCTTCTGGAAGCGTTGCTTGTAAACGTTGCAGCCGTTCAAAATCACCAAATTCTTTCGCGTCACCTGTCTGATGTACAACCGTAAACTTCTCCAACAATTTCTCCAAACACCCCTCAACCAACAGATTAATCCCATGCGCCCCCCCACTGCCACCGGTAATATAAATCAATGGCAATGAGGAAATTCCATTTCCTATTCCTGACTCCTTATTCCCTTGCATAAACTCTTTTCTTAATGGATTCCCCGTCAGCACAATTTTATTCTTGGGAAAAAACTGCGCCGAATCAACCCATGAAATACAAATTTTCTTTGCAAACTTTGCAGCTATTTTATTTGCCAAACCAGCGTGCAGTGTCTGCTCATGAATGACAATTGGCACACTGCTTCCTGCTGCTGCCAAAACGACGGGAACACTCACATAACCCCCAAAGGAGAGTACAACGTCCGGTTTGAATTGTGAAAGTATCTTTTTTGCTTGAACCAAACCCATGGGCATTTTGACGAGAGATGACAATGAATGCTTAGTAAGTTTTCTCTGAAAACGACCCGTTGTTATGAATTCAAATGGTAAATTCAAGCGTTGTGCAGTTTGATATTCAAGTGATAACGCGCTATCTCCCTCAAACGTGTGCTTCCTTCCAACCAGCAAAACATCCCAATCTTTTGGCATTTGTTCAATGACAGCTAGTGCAGGAGAAAAATGCCCGCCGCCGCCCACGGCGATCAACACCTTCATAGTATAAGTATAGCACTCGTTTGAAATATTTTAATATAAGGGGTTTTAATAGAAGCTGCCTGCAGGTTTAATTCCTGACGGCAATTGATCACTGCGATTAAATGAATTCAACTATTAATAGTATATTACTTTGAAGCTTGTTTGGAAATATTAAGAAGGATGCCTATTGATGCTAGATCGATAACGAGCGCTGAACCTCCATAGGAAATAAAAGGCAAAGGAACACCAGTGAGAGGAAAAAGTGCTGTCATTGCGCCTAGATTGACAATCACCTGCATCCCAATAAATGCAATGATACCTCCTGCCAATAATTTTCCAAAACCATCTTTAGCACGACCGGCAATATAAATTCCCCGCCAGATGAGTGCTGCAAAAACACCAATCAAAATAACAGAACCAATAAACCCTAATTCCTCAGCAATAATCGGAAAAATCGAATCAGTTACGTTTTCCGGAAGATACGCATATTTTTGAATCGAATTGCCAAATCCCAGCCCGATCAACCCGCCAGAACCAAGTGCGATGAGAATTTGTTTGACGTGATAGGAAGTACTGGTGAGGGAATTTCCAAGATTAAGAAAACTCGTCAGACGCGATGCACGATACGGTTCAAGAAGAATGTAGAAAAATCCAATGATCGCAACGATTGGTCCTGCAATGAGAAACTGCATAATACTGCCGCCTGAAAGAAAATAAACGATTGCTGATTCGCTCATAATAATTGACGCCGTTCCCATGTCCGGCTCAAGCATGACCAAAAAAAGAATCGCACCCATAAGAAGAAGAAACGAAAGGAATCGTCCCTTTTCTTTGTGAGAAAACCACGCAGCAAGATAAATTGCTAAACCTAATTTGACAAATTCAGCAGGCTGCAAGGTAACAAATCCGAAATTCACCCATCGATTGGCACCCTTTGCGCCTGATCCGATGTGAGGTATGAAAACTAACACTAATAAGATAAGAGCAGTTACCAAAAGCGGGAGCGCGAGATTGTATAACTTGTGATAATCAATCCGGTAAAAAATAAAAAGCGCCGTTATACCGATCCCTGCCCATGCAACTTGGCTTTTTATATATGCTAATTTATCGCCAAAAAGATTAAAAGCAATGACACTTGACGCGTCATATACCATGAGTAAACCAAAAAGCATAAGAGCAAGTGTGAGGAGAAAAAGAACCATGTCAAATTTCCCAGTGGATACATTTTTAAAATGAAAACGAGCTTTCATGGACAGAGCTTAAAACCAGCAAGGTTACGCAATAAGTATATCAAACCAGAGCGATAAAGACACCAAGAACAGCCAGAAGAAAACCGATCAGCCATGCACGCATGACAATTTTGGGTTCTTCCCAGCCTCTTTTGAGAAGATATAAATGAAAAGGTGCTGCAGGAAATACTTTGCGTCCAAGATATTTTTTGCTCAGAAGTTGTAACAACGAAGAGCCAACTTCAATCACAAAAACACCACCTATGATAATCAATGCAAAAGCTTTCCCGGTAAGAAGCCCAGTAACAGCAAGTGCCGCTCCGAGTGAAAGTGATCCCACATCTCCAAGCCAAATACGTGCTTTATAAATATTAAAATAAAGAAAGGATGCCACGCTTCCGACCAATACCGAGATAAAAATACCAAGCGGTTGATCGGATTGCACAGAACTGATTGCAAGAAAAGAAATTAAACAGATAATTAATAATCCTGTTGCCAACCCATCAAGCCCATCGGTGATATTAAACGCGTTAACAAAACTTACTATCACACAAGCCGCGAATGGAATAAATAGAATACCCAGGAATAACTGCCCTACCCCATGGATAAAAATAAAATCATAATGCAGTTGAAAATAAAATACAGCAGAGATAATAAATGCCAATATCCACTGAATTATAAATTTATGACGGAATCGCAATCCGAAAAATTTTTCTTTCCCGGGAGAGACCAACTTTTTCAGATCATCATAAAATCCAAGCACGCCAAAACTGATAAAGGAAAAAAAGATAACAAATACTTCCCAAGGGTTGGTTTTGATATTAAAAATGCCATATGACCATGCAGTCCAAATGACAACAACTGCAATGATAAGAATTCCGCCTCCAAATGGTGTGCCGACTTTCCAGGCATTATATTTATCAAAAAGTGGTGTGCGTTTATTAAATGGATCTTTGGTAACTTGTTCTTTGCGTCGAAGTTTGACACGATACAGAAAATCGATAAAAGGCACAAGCAGTATCGCGGTAACGAGAGCTGAGGAAAGCATGAGCCCCAGAATCTGAATCATTCCCTAATTATACTCTTTTCTCTACAGAAGATAAACACTCGAGCTTATTTTTTAATTAAAGGAATAATATCTTTTAAATTTTTAACAATCGCATCCGGTGTAAAATCACTATGCTCAGCTTGGGAATCAGCATATTCACCACGTTTTATCCAAATGGTAATAACATTCGGATCGACTTTCTTAGCAGCGCGAAGCATATCCAACCAATCATCAACAAAATACACTTTTGCTTTTCCTTTATATTTTTCCAAAATCTCCTGCATAACATCCAGTTTATCTTCAACAATATGCGTGTGATCGGAGAGAAAATAGTGTTTAATTTCCGTGAGGTCTAACTTTTTATTCTGAAAAGCAATTTCTCCTTGAGAGAGTATACCAAGTGTTGCGAGTGGTGCTAATTTTTTTAGCGTTTCTTTGACTTCGTCATATAATTCAAACTTCGTAAGATGTGATTCTTTTAGTTTTACCGTATTAAACAGGGTATTATCAATATCTAATAAAACAACAATATCATTTTTTATCATAATCAAACCTCAAACGATACACGTTGGTATCACGTTTTTCAAATCCTAATTTTTCATAAAGTGAATTTCCTTCAACCCGATACGGTTTGGACGTAAAATCGATATATACTACTTTGTGTTCTTTTGCAGTATCAACAACTTTTTGAAAAAGTCTCGTTGCAATTCCCATTTTGCGAAACTTCTCATCAACAAATAAATCTTCGACATAAGCTTTTTTCGAATAAGGAATTCTATAAATAATTTCAAATATCATCCCGGCGACTTCTTTTGTCGGGACATGAATTGCAACAAATAAATAACTCTGTGAGGACTTGATAATTTCCCGGAGTGTTTCATCAGTAAAAGGTTGATACCTTTCCCCTAATTTTGAAACAAAAATACTAATCGCCTCTGCAACTTCTTCCGAATACGAAGTAACTCTTTCAATAATAATATCATTAGGATCCATACTACTTCTTCATTTGCGCAAACAATTGTTCCGCCTCTTTAAGCTCTTCTTGTGTATTTACTCCCCGCCATGGCAAATCTACCTGCATCGTTTCTATCGTTTCGTTATTTTCTGCTGCCATTTCTATCAAACTAACGATATAATATTCACCGGTAACTGGACTCTTTTTAATTTGTTTGAGATATTTTTTCAAAAATTTTGTTGAGAAGAAATAGCATGCAGCATTAATTTCATTAATCTCACGCTGATGGACTGTCGCGTCTTTTTCCTCAACAATTGCTGTCACCTTCCCTGAATCATCTCTCACAACCCGTCCTAATGCATAAGGATTGTCAAGTTTTACTGTTAAAAACGTGACGGCCGCATTTGATTCAATATGTTTTGCCGCGAGTTGTTCAATAACTTCTTTCGTATAAAATGCCGAATCATCTCCCTGAATAACCAAAACATCCGAAATTTCAGGAGCAATTTTTTGAAAACCAACTACCACAGCGTGCGCAGTACCGAGCCGTTTTTTCTGTTCTGCAAAAATAATATTGGTATCATTTTTTAATACTTCTTTTACCGATTCTTTTGCGTAGCCAACAACGACAACCACGTTGGTAAACGCCAGATCGGAAAGAAGATCTACCGAATGTTTGACCAATGGCTTATCAGCAAGCGTAAGCGTCACCTTATTTTTATTTTTGGTATTCATCCGCTTACCTTTTCCCGCAGCTAAAATAATTGCTCCTAATTGTCTATTCATAATAATAATCTAGTACCTAAACAAGATCTTTATCCTCAACCCTCTGGATATCTGCTCCTAGAGTTCTTAATCTGTTTTCAAAATCCTCATATCCACGATCCAATTTTTCAATGCCAAAAATTGTTGATGTACCTTTGGCAGCCAATGCCGCTATAACGATAGCGGCGCCTGCGCGTAAATCAACCATTTTTGCAATCGCATTATGCAATTGTGACGGTCCAGTAATTTGTATCGCGTGGAAAAATTCCGGCCTGTCATCATCGAGATTGAAATTATACACCTTTTCTTTGTCTTTTACCTCAGGATTAAACAGTTCAACTTTAGCACCCATTTTTTTTAGATCTGCGACATACCCAAATTTATCTTCAAAAACCGTTTCATGAATCACTGACTTACCTTCCGCTTGGGTCATAAGAATGGCCCAGGGTGCTTGCCAATCGGTCATAAAACCCGGATGCGGACTAGTCTCAACATCGATGGATTTCAAACTATCTTTTGTAAAAAAACGAATTCCCTCAGCTGTCTCCTCAATCCCTCCACCTACTTTTAAAAGACGGTCAAGAAATTCTTTAAGTACTTCTGTTTTTGCTCCCTTTACTAGAATATCTCCTTTCGTAACTAGTGCTGCAATTGCAAAAGTCACTATCTCATTGCGATCCGGTTTTATCGTATGTTCGGCTGCGTGCAATTTTGAAACGCCGGTAATCTCAATAGTTCTCGGCTCAATACGGCGGATTTGTGCACCCATCGCGTTAAGAAGTTCAATCAGTTCATCAATTTCAGGCTCTTCAGCTGCGTTACGCAAAACCGTTGTCCCTTGGGCAAGAACTGCAGCAATAATAAGTGTCTCTGTACCGGTATGAGTATTTTTGGGGAAAGTAAAATTGGTTCCATGAAGGCCTGTTGACTTCGCGTGGAAATAGCCATCATCACTACTATACGATATATTTGCACCCATTTGATTAAGTCCATCAACGAGACGATCAACAGGTCTGGCACCCAATCTACATCCTCCGGGATTGGGGATTATTGCCTCACCAGTTCTCAAAAGAAGTGGCGCTAGAAACATAAAAGAAGTTCGAATTTTAGCTGCCGTGTCGAGTGACAATTCATGTTTGGTGAAATTCGAAACCTGAACGGTAATCGTATGATCAGTAAGTTCAACGGTACCGCCTAATTCTTTAATAATATCAACCATGGTGAAAAAATCAGAGATAAGTGGAACGTTATGAATAACAATTTTTTCATCTGTCAAACACGCAGCAATAAGTGCTTTCAATGCCACGTTCTTAGCACCTGAAACTTGTACAGTCCCTTTTAAATTTTTTCCACCAGTAATTACAAATTTTTCCATAACTTATTCCTTTTTCCCATTCATATTTCTCCACTTCACTGCTTCTTCTGCTCTTTCCCACAAAGTTTTCTTATCCAATGGCGTCAATTTGAAAACTGCCGACAAAATAATATCTTTTGACTCATGCCATTCCTCATCAGTATAAACAAAATAAGGCACCTCTCCATTATACGTCTGCACATCACCGGTTTCATTCAGAAGCGTTACTGATTGCAAAACTTTATTCACCGGCAAATATTTCGGCTTATATTTTGCATTAGTATAAATTGCTCCTCCTACCGTTCCCGGCAATCCAAGCTGATATTCAAGCCCCGACAATCCCTCTTCAATGGTAAACCTGACCAATTGATTCATCAGAACACCGGCCTGTGCATACACCTGCATATTTTCAACACCGATTTCCTGCTTTCTGATTGTTCCTTTGACGCTTGCTTTATCAAACCGTCTACATAAATTTTTAATGACCAAACCTTTAATTTCTTTTTTTGTATTAATCCTCGCGCCGCTTCCAAGAATATAAACTGGTAGATGCAAGCTTCTTGCTGCATTCACCGTCTTAATCAGCACATCTTGCGCATCAATTTCGACATACATTTCCGCAAAAACCGGAACTTTCAGAAGTGTATGCTCATCCAAAGGCTCATGTACTTTAACCTTCCGCCGTAAAATTTCTTCTAATTTGCCCGCCCTATCATTCATTTTTTATACAAACTCCAGCTCCGAGTGTATCGAGTACACATCTCCAGCTCCCATCGTGACAATAATAGTATCTGATCTGAAGCGTTTTTCGCTGATATATTGTACCACATCAGAAAGCCGCGGCAGGTACATCACGGCCTTGTGACGGTTGCCAATCGCAAAGGCCAGATTTTTTGAAGAGACTTCTGGATCCGCTTTTTCTCTGGCTGATGAAAAAATATCGGTAAGTATAATCATATCCACACTACCGAAAACTGTCGTAAAATGATGAAAAAGCTGTTTGGTTCGGGAATATGTGTGGGGTTGAAAAATACAAATTATTTTTTTCTTAGGATATTGTTGACGAAGTGCTGAAAGGGTAGTCTTAATTTCTGTCGGATGGTGCGCATAATCATCATAAACTTTGGCACCAGTGCGTAAATCTCCGACAAATTCCAAACGGCGCTTCGAACCGCGAAACGCGAGCAGCCCTTTTTTGATTTTATCTACAGATAATCCTGTTTCCAAGCCCACAATGATTGCGGCCAATGCATTTAATGCATTGTGCTCACCCACAACTCGAATAACAAACTCTCCAAGTGGAATCCCACTGGATTTCACCCAAAAAAATGTCTGTTCGCCAGATACCGTAACTCGATCCAATACATAATTATTTTCGGGACTAAAGCCATAGGTAATGACCCGACCTTTATATTCTTTCAAGAGAAGCTTAATTTGAGGATCATCACCGCATGCGATAAGTAAGCCTTTTTCAGGCAATTGATTGGCAAATGAAAGAAACGTTTCTCTGACTGAAGCAAGTGTTGGATAAATATCAGGATGATCATGTTCAATGTTGGTAAAAACAGCGAACTTCGGATATTGCCAGAGAAATCGTGCCCTCTTGTCATGAATCGGCTCAGTCGCATATTCATCAGCCTCAGCGACAAAATATCGTCCCGATCCGAAATGGCCGGGCATACCCAATGAGCCTACATTTCCCGTTCCGATAATATATGACGGGTCATGTTTATTTTCTGAAAGGATTGTGGCAATCATTGCAGTTGTTGTCGTTTTTCCATGGGTCCCTGCAATTGAAATGCCAACAAAAGATTTTTTAAACAACGTCCCTTTCATGAATTCTCCCGTTGCCTCACCCGCTGACATGACGGGTATATTTTTATTTTTTGCAGCGACAACTTCCGGGTTATCAAATCCTCCATGAGCACCAGTCGTGATAACCAGATTCTGATCGATAATATGATTGGAAGAAAATCCAACTAGTGGTGTAATCCCCACCTTCTTCAACGCCGCATCAGTAATAAATTCCTGCTCAACATCTGATCCGGTTACCTCAAATCCTGCCTCTTTCGCAATAATCGCAAGAGGAGTCATATTGGTCCCTTTTATCCCAACAAAATGTATTTTCATTTTCTTCATGGTACTATTAAACTAATTATACTCGCAAATCGTTTCTCTTTGTCTCCTCTCCTGTATGAATAAAAATTCGGATCATGTTTTGTACAAATATTCATCACCTCAATATGCTCTTTCAGTATACCTTCTTTTACCAGACATTGTTGTGCAACACTTCGTAAATCCAGATAAAATTTGTTGTCGCGTTCAATAAATATATTTTTAAATTCAGGAAATGCTTTCTGAAACTCCTCAATCCGGTCTTTCCCAACTTCATAACAATCCCTTTCAATACTCGGACCGATACCCGCAATAATATCCTTAGGATCGCTTTTGAAATCTGAAACGAACTGTTGAATTGTATGTTCTATAATATGATTAAGTAATCCTTTATATCCAGCATGTGCAACTGCGATTACGTTTTGTTTCGGATCATAAAACATGAGCGGCAAACAATCAGCAGTCAGCACCGCCAAAGGTGTATACAGCTGATTGGTGATCATACCATCGGTATCTGATAAATGTTTATTCTTCAGATTCTCAATGACGGTAACATTACCACTATGAATCTGCTTCATCGTGACTACCGGATCATAGATCTCAAGTGTCTGTTCAAAATTTCGAAGAGCTATTGTATCGATTTGGTTATCATCCAGTCGTTTCATTGACATAAAAGCTTTTGAGGAAATACCATGAACTATGTCTTTGTAGTTAAGGAAACTTTGGAACTGGTACTTCGGATTACTCATTGAGAAACTCGTAGCGCAATTGCATCTTTTGCAGATTGACTCTCATCCCATGGTTCTTCACCTTTTCCATAATTTATTGATTTCTCATGTCCTTTGCCTGTGAGGAGCACAACATCTCCTTTTTCGGCTTTACTGATCGCGAATCGTATTGCTTCTTTTCTATCGGGGATAATGAAAACATATTTCTTCCCTTTTTGCATACTAAATGTCACATCAAGATCTTTCATATCAGTAATTATTTCAAATCCTTTAATCCCCGCTGCAATTTGACCGGCAATTTTTTCAGCTCCTTCATCTCTGGGGTCTTCAGCAGTTAAGATAATCAAATCCGCATACTTTGCAGAAATTCTTCCCATTTCAGGACGTTTGAATGCATCACGCTTCCCAGCAGAACCAAAAACATGTAGCAAACGATTTTTAGTGAGTCGTTTGGCTTCAGGAAGAATCACTGAGAAAGAATTTGGGGTATGCGCAAAATCATTGATGACTGTAAAGTCTTTATGATAGACAATCTCCTGCCTACCAATCGGTGGCTTGTAACTTAAAAGTGCTTTTTGAATACTGGATTCGGAAATATGTAACTGCTGCAGGACACTAATCGCTGCAAGACAATTGTAATGATTAAATTGTCCAAGAAGCTTGGTTTGAAATTTGAAAACATGTGGATTTACATCCGAATCCTTTTTCAAACCATACGTTACTATTTTATTATGAAAATTGTGGAGTTCTTTTTTCTTAAGAAGCAAATAGGAATGATCGTCTTTATTGATAATGGCAATATGCGCTTTTTTGAGTAATTTAGCCTTTGCTTTGACATAATTCTCATACGTTTTGTGATAATCAAGATGCTCACGAGTAATATTGGTAATAACTCCCACATCCACGTGAATACCGGTTATCCTGTGCTGATCAAGAGCATGAGACGTTACCTCCAAAACGATATATTTGACTCCTTTTTGTTTAGCTTTTTTAATATATGATTGGACTGCGAAACGTCCCGGCGTTGTTACATGAAAAGCTAAGTCAAATTTCTCCCCATCGATCTCTGCACCAACTGTTGAAATAACTGCAGCTTTTTCTCCAGCTTCATGGAGCACATGATAAATAAGATTGGCTGTCGTAGTCTTACCATCTGTTCCTGTCACGCCGATAATTTTTACTCCCCGGGAGGGAAATCCATTGATGAGGTTGGCAATAATTGCCTGATTGAAATGGTAAATATTTTTAGTCTTCTGCCACATCTCTCCTGTATTATACGCAAATAATTTCTTATTTCAAATAGCTGTGAAGTAATAATTTTACTTTATCGTAATGAATGTAAATCACATATACCGTAGCAATCATAAGTGCAGGAAATATGACGAATCGCTCAATAAGTCCTCCTGTTTTTACTCGAAATTCCTTAAGAGGCGGAATACCGAATTTTATGGGGATTGGCAATAACCATGGCACACCTTCAGTTGTTATCGTATCCATAATTAAATGCGATATATACCCGATCATAAAAGACCACCAAATAACATCCATATTTAGCTTAGGGAAACTCGGCCTGAGAACCACCTGGAGATAATGAAAAGCGAATCCAAACAAAACCGCACCAATGATCGAATGGGAAAGGAACCGATGCCCACCGAGGAGCTTATCAAATGTCTTACCGACATACTTAAATATGGGCAAATTCCTCCAGAACGGTGCCGTCGGTTGATCAATATCTGGTGTAATCCCGCCGATGAGATTGACAACTACAGCCGTAATCCCAGTTGCAAGTGTAACATGAGGAATTGTCTGCGTCACCGCAAAAACTGTCAAAGCAGTAAACGCAGCCATATCATGAGTCCGTCCAGTCATATTTTCCAGTATAGCAAACTTTGCCGATATGAATCTATTCTGCTAAGCTAACAATATTCCTTTTCTTGAGGGAGAAAAATATGAAAGTAATAAACCAAACTCGTAACGCAACACTTTCCGAAAACTTAATCATACCTAAAACACTTCTGGATCAATCCCTAGGCTTATTAAAATATAAAACCCCCATCGCAATGCGTTTAAAAACCCGCTATGGCATTCATACTTTCGGGATGCAATACGCAATTGATATACTCATTCTAGACAAAGAAAACAAAGTCGCTGCAATAAAGGAAAACCTAAAACCCAACAAAATCTTCACCTGGAACCCCCAACACGACCAAGTTCTAGAACTCCCAACCGGTACAATCAAAAAATCAAAAACACAAATATCAGATATAATAATATTAGAATAATTCCATATTTCGGCAATAATGCGCACATACGAAAATAAATACAAAAAATAAACTTATTTTGCTATAATAACCAATATGAAACCCATCATCACCTATGAGGATTTCGCCAAACTCGACCTCCGCGTCGGAACTATTCTCAATTGCGAAGAAAAAGAAGGATCAGAAAAACTTCTCAGACTAACGGTCGATTTCGGTGAAGAAGGAAATAGAAATATCCTTTCAGGCATCAAAAAATGGTACAAGCCAACAGATCTTATCGGTAAACAATTCGTTTTCGTATTTAATCTCGCCCCAAGAAAAATGATGGGAGAAGACTCAGAAGGCATGATCCTAGCAGCAGAAGGAGACAAAAAACCCTTACCTCTCAAACCCAAATCCAAAGCCCCCAATGGTGCAAAAATTCTTTAATTATTTAGTCATTCTGGCTTGTCCAGAATCCGTTTTTCAAAAAGCTTGACCATGTATTGACCAACTTTCACTTATTCTCCATACTAATAGTATGATAGAATTTCTCACACCAACAAAGAGAAAAATAATTGTAACGCTCACACTATTTCTATTACTTTTGTTTGCTTTTTTTCAACACTTCAATTATTTCCCATTTGCGTACATTTTTTCTGGTTCAAACCCTTCCCCAAATTGCTATCAAGACCCATCGCAGCCTCAATTTTGCATGCCTTCATCTCATCCTTTAACACCGCCGGTATCAGAAGAAATCACAATTTCTTTGGTATTAATAATATGGATCCTTATTATCTTTTATCTACTTTCTTGTACCTCTGAAGTAATTTTTAAAAGATTTTATACCAAGCAGAAAACGCACTCAACAAAATCAAAAATATGAAATCAGCAGAACTACTCACTCGGCGGAATACCATAATACATCAGAATATCTTTTGCCACTGCAAAGAATATCGGCGCTGCTGTTTCGGCGCCATAAATGGATGAAGAAGGCTCATTCAAAACAACCAGCATGAGAAACTTAGGATCTGTGGCAGGAGCAAAACCTACAAAAGAAGCAATGGTTTTACTCGCATCATAATGTCCGGCAACAGGAATCTGTGCAGTTCCCGTCTTACCCGCGATATCATACCCTTTGAGACGATAAAACTTCGACTCTCCATTATTCACTGCATTGACCATAATTTGTGTCATCACCTGAGCAGTAGTTGCTGAAATCGGTTGATTAATTTCTTTTGGTGGAATTTGAATTGTCTGACCATCAGGAGTCTGGACCGCGCCAACTACTTGTGGCTGCATGCGCTTACCATTGTTGGCTATCGCATCAATCGCATCAAGAAGCTCAATTGGTGTCACAGTGATCCCCTGGCCAAATGTCGCCGTCGCAAGATCAATTGGATACCATTCATCTTTGGGATGCATTTCGGGCGCTTCTTCACCTTGCAGATCGATTCCGGTGGTATTGCCGACACCGAACTTTTGGAAATAATCGAGTAAGTTATCCAAACCCAATTTTTGGCCGACAAAAACCATTCCGGTATTATCCGAATGTACAATGACATCATTCATTGAGATATTTGGATAATATTTATCATCCCATGTGTGGATTGCATAATTACCAATCTGAACCGGTCCGCTGCAAATGGTACACTTCGTGTCGGGTTGAACCAATCCATTATTCATAGCAGCTGCCATGACAATCGGTTTGAACGTCGATCCCGGTTCATATGTGTCGGTAATAAGAGGATTTGCATATAGTGTCTCAGAATATTTTTGATAAGCAATCGGATCAAAAGTCGGAAAATTAGACATCGCAAGAATGCCGCCGGTTTTGGGATTCATGACAATTGCCATGCCGCTCTTAGCGCCATATTTTGCAATGCCACTCTTTAATTCTTCTTCAAGCATAAATTGAATTCTCCGGTCAACATTGAGGACCAAATCCCGTCCATCAACTTTCACTGTACTATCATTCATTTTTGCAAGAATCGGATGTCCTGCCGCATCATGAACAACGATTTGAATGCCATTTTTCCCGCGAAGCTGCAGATCATAATAGCCTTCAAGTCCGAAATAGCCCTTATCAACTCCAGTATCATTTTTACCCACAAAACCAAGCAAATTTGCCGCCATTGATGCTTCAGGATAGAATCGCACTGTCTCTTCTTCAAACCCTACTCCCGGAAGATGCGCTGCAGAAATCTTTTGTTTAATTGTATTATCAACATGAGATTTTACCGGAACCCAAAACTTATCTTGGGACAAAATCGCACTGATAGTCGCACTATTGAGGTTAAGAAGCTTACCAAGAGCGTCCGATTCCGAGTCTCTATCTTTCACCACTTTGGGATTGGCATAGACTAAATAAGCTAATTTGTTGGCTGCAATAGTAAAACCATCTGATGTTTTGATTTCGCCACGCTGAGCAGGAGAGATAATTTGTTTGTCATATTGCGCTTGCGCAATAGCAGATAACTCCTGAGCCCGCACGACTTGCCAATAAAAAAGCCTCGTAATAATAAGCGCAAGAACAATAAAAAAGAAAAATAATGTAAACCGATATCGCCAAGTCATATCATTATTATAGAGGGAATTATATAAATTTTGCTAACTACTAGATGCAAACTACTATCTACTAAGCTTACCGCATTGCCATCGGTAACGGAGCCGCAAGATCGACCTGTGATTTAGGAGTAACATAACCCAACTCTTTTGCCTTTGATGCTATGCTTGTAAACGACGCAGCCTCCAGATACTGTACCTTCAAAAGTTCATTTTCTTTTTTATAATCACCGATTTGATTTTGAATATCTACAAGCTGAATACCCGTCGTTGAAATGCTGTTCTCAAGGGTAATACGGGTAATGAGAAGTGCCACAACGATAAAACTTAAGAATATTAAAATTAAAATTGGTTTTTTCATATCTTTTCAAAAACTCGTAACTTCGAACTCCGGCTACGACTATTCTGTTCAATCTCCTCATCAGTTGGGACAATCGGTTTTTTTGTAATAATCGTCCCCAGTCCTTTTTCCTCAAACTCCAGAAATGACCTTTTGACAATTCTATCTTCCAGTGAATGAAACGAAATAACTACCAATCTGCCTTTGCTCTCAAGCAAATCAACTGCATTTGGCAACGCCTCGATCAGACTATTTAGTTCATCATTCACAGCAATCCGTAACGCCTGAAAAACCTGTGTTGCGGGATTGATGCCCTTCTTTGAAAACGGTACAGCATGTCTCACAATATCAGCAAGTTCTGCAGTTGACTCAATCCGTTTTGCTTTTCTCGCCTCAACAATATGTGAAACGATAGACCTTGTGAACCGTTCCTCTCCGAATTTAGTAAACAATTCCGTTAACTCAGATTTTGTTAACACATTTACAAGATCCGCGGCATTTACCTGCAAATCGCGATCCATCCGCATATCCAGCGGTCCATCCTTTGCGAAACTAAATCCACGATTAGGAGTATCAAAATGATGACTCGATACACCTAAGTCCATTAATATTCCACTTACTTTCTCAAATCCATTCTCTCGTGCAAGTATGTCAACGTCCTTAAAATTCCCTTTTACCAAAACCAAATTGTCAATGATTTTGCTACGAACAAATTCCAACGCATCTTCATCTACATCCAAACCTAAAACTCTTCCCCCTCGTTTCACTATCTCCAAAGTGTGTCCACCGCCGCCTAACGTCCCGTCAATGTATTTATTTCCGGCTCTAATCTGTAAACTCTCAATTGTTTCTTGTAAAAGTACACTTGTGTGATAGGTATTCATTTCACTCTATTTGTGGGCAGGATTTATTCTTGTTCATTCAATTTCTCAGCTATCGAATCTATATTCTTTGCCAACTCTTTCTGATGCTCGTCCCAACTCTTTTTATCCCACAATTCCACAAATCGTTGAATTCCTACAAAAATTATGTCCGTTTCAATGTGTGCAAATGACCGTAAATACTCAGGTAAAACAAACCTTCCTTTCGAATCCAACTCAACGTATGACGCATTTCCCAACAAAAATCGCTGTAACTCCCTGGTTGCTTTACTTGTAAACGGTTTTCCCTCAGTTCCTTCCAATAATGTCTTCCAGTTCTCTTCAGAAACAATAATCAAACAATTCTCAAAACCCTTCGTAACAATCAATTTCTCCCCGAGTACGTCTCTGAATTTTTTAGGCAGTCCCGCTTGGTGTTTCTCTCCGATCCGACTCTCGTATTGACCTAATAGCATATACACTCTTTCCGATGGTAAACTCTTTTTGGACTACTTTTTCCTACTTTTGACTACCTTTCCCTATTCTCTACCTTTTGTGAAAAGTTGTCAACAGGTTGATAACACAATCTAGTGTGTCATCTATAAAGAACGTCCAGATGTAGTGTGTAAGAATGTAAGAAAGTTGTAATTATAAAATGGTGGTTTAAACTTTTTGTTTTTGAAAATCGAAAATTTGAAGTTTAGAGGTCTAACTTATCCTGAACTTGGTAAATTTTGCCGTCATTCTTAGTAATCTTTAAAGTAATCGCCAAGCCACTAACTCCCGTATCATATCTGACGACATTTGCTGATTGGCTTCCCAGAATTAACCAGCTTGATTGATAATTTCCTGATCCTGAAGAAATATTTGCGGTTCCAGTAATGCCGCGTTGAACCTGATCTTCTGCTCCTTCACTTTGTTCTTGAGCGGTAGAATTTGCGTTATAGGTAAGCTCATATTCAATAGATTTGATATCCGATGCGTTTGCGATAGTAAAACGAACCTTTTTCTTATCAGGAGAAGCTTCCAATTTAAGCCCAATTGAGCTTGGAGAAAGCGTGTGAACAGAATTATCACTGACTGTCTCTTGTTGTGCAGTTTGCGAATTTTTACTGGATAAAACGAAAAATCCCCCACCAAGCAGAATTACTACAATTACGATTCCAAGAATTAGTTGTGTACTCTTCTTTTTAAACATATACCAAAAGCATATCCTAACAATATGTGACTGTCAAGCTTCTAACTTTTCCTTAAAATATGAAGCTAAATCCTTAATCGCAATCCGTTCTTGCTTGGTAGTATCCCTATCTCTCACCGTTACCGTATCATTATCCAGCGTGTCAAAATCAACTGTCACGCACCAAGGTGTCCCTATCTCATCTTGAGACAAATAGCGCTTCCCAATATTTCCCCGGTCATCAAATACCGTCATAAATTCAGGGCTCAAGAGTTCAAAAACCTTTCGTGCTTTTGCTACTAAATCTTCTTTATTAGCAAGAAGCGGAAATACAGCAACTTTGTAGGGCGCAAGCTTGGGAATGATTTTCAAAACTGTCCGATTTTCTTCTTCTACATAAGCATCAGCCAATACCATTAATAATAAACGATTAATTCCGACTGCTGGCTCGATTACATGAGGAAGAATTCTCTTTTGCGTTTTGGGATCAATTATCGTCAAATCTTTTTTCGATGCTTCTTTGTGCTGCGTTAAGTCATAATCGGTGCGGTAAGCAAGTCCCCATAATTCTTTAAAGCCAAATGGGAATTTATATTCCATATCTTCCGTTCTTTTGCTATAAAATGATCTCTCTTCATCAGTGTGTGTTCTCCACCGAAGATTTTCTTTTCTGATTCCTAATTTTTCCGTAACAAATACATTCATTGCAGATTTCCATTCTTCATAAAGTGGCTCCCATTTTGTTTCATCTGGATCAAAGAAATATTCAATTTCAGCCTGTTCAAATTCAATAGTTCGAAAAACAGAATTACCAGGAGTAATTTCATTGCGAAAACTTTTGCCAAGTTGCGCGATACCAAATGGCAAACGAACTCGATTTGAATCAACCACATTTCTAAAGTTTGTAAAAATTAGTTGAGCTGTTTCACCACGAAGATAAGCGCTTCCTTCATCTCCTTCGACAAGTCCAAGCTGTACGGGAAACAACTGATTAAACTTACGAACTTTTGTCCAATCTACATGTTTACATTTTGGACAATTAACTTGAAAAACAGCAATAAATTCATCCAACTTTTCATTGCTCCATCCCTCAACCTTTCCGGATTCAAAAGCCTTTTTTACTTCTTTAACATCTAAATGAGTAAATTTTTTCTTTTCCAAATCATCAATAATATCCTTTAATGAATTTTCTTTCGATCCTAACTGCTCTTCTCTTATATGAATCGATTTTTCGATATAATCTTCTACTATATGATCAGCTCTAAACCGTGACTTGCAGTTTTTGCAATCAACCATTGCATCGGCAAAACTGGCGACATGACCCGATGCTTCCCATATCTTATGATGTGAAATAATACTCCCATCAATTCCCACCATATCAGGTCTCGTCTGTACAAAATACTTCCACCAGAGATTCCTGATATTTCTGAGCAGCTCAGCACCAACCGGACCATAATCATACGTATTTGCAAGACCACCATAAATTTCTGACCCCGGATAAATAAATCCGCGCCGCTTCGCAAGTGCAACAATTTTGTCCATGAGTTTTGAATTCTCAGCCATGAAAGTATTATAACAAAAAAAATAAACTAAAAGTAAAACAAATCTGGAAATAGAAGACTATTTAACTGAAGAAAGCCGCTGCAAAAAAGAGGCCATATACCATTACTGCTATCCCGACAATGACGAAGCCAATGTGTGTAGGAACATGCATCATGTGAAGTTTAGTTGAAGATTTTCTCTTTGCCATATAATTAGACTAAATAATACTGAAGGGTTTGTCAACTGGTACAAAGTACTATTTTTTATAGCCTCAACGCCTGGGGCAGCAACGGATATTAGGTCCACCAGGGCAATAGCCTTTAAGATAACCCGTAGAGCAGGTATGTTTGGAAATATTATAACAAGTACCTTTCTTATATTGAGCACAGGCATTAGAAGCACAGTTGTTAGAAATACATTTGTGAGGACCACTTTGTTGTGTTCCGGATATTACCGCTGCATGAGACATAATGGTATCTGCCCTTTTATCTGCTGTATATGATGATGCAAGAAAGAGGCCATATACCATGACTGCAATTCCAACAATCGTAAATCCGATTTTTGTCGGAACGTGCATATGAATTGGATGCACAGTTTTCTTTTTTGCCATAAATAAAGCGTATAGAAATCTGAACAGCTTGTCAATTTTAAAAAAATCTATTATTGCAGCTTTGCGAAGATGGAGTGGCTTTTTAATTTTCTCTCAAGTATATCCTCAATCATTGCATGCGTATCAAACTGTTTGTGAAATTTTTCTTCCTTATTCCAATAGCCCAATTCTGATAATAGACTAAACTCAAAGTCGTGAAGCAAACTTTTAGGCTCGTTCGTTACTCGAGGCGCGTCGCTTACTCCCATCCCGAAAGTCCCCAGGGTATAATCATCAATTTCTGCTGTCGCGTATTCATACTGCACCGTCGCAACTTCTTCTTGCGTAGACAATTCACGAAGCTTTCCCTGTAAGAGCTCAAACACATTCCGGTTCTCCTGATTTTCAGGACACAATCCATCGATCAATTCGCACAAATGGTATGCCAAACCAACTTTATTGAAATCTTCTTTAATTGCGGAAAAATCATCAATCATTTTGGCTTCCGTAAGAGTTGCAAAAGTAGTACCTTTATAGAGATGCAAAACCGTATGATTGAGTAGCTCTATGTGTGCAGCGCGCCGGCTGGTAATTTTACGAACACCACTTGCTTTAATTTTCAATTTCCCATAATCACGGGTTAATACAGTGATGATACGATCGGCTTCTCCGTAGTCACGCCTTTTAATAATGATCCCTTCAGTCCTGAAATTTCTCATAGGCAGATTTTACTATTTTACCCGATCATTGTAGTATTTTTCAAACTGGACGTTAATATTTAACTTCTGTCGCTTTATCGGAGTTGACTGTGATGGTATTAAGCGTATTGTTGTTAACCATCATTGTATATTGGTTGTTGGTGGCACCTGGTTGCTTCTGAATATATACAGGAAGTGTTGAACCGGACTTCTTAAACGGTAACGTATAACTGAACTTTAAATCTTTAAATCCTTGCGTTTGGACGGTTACAAATCCTTCAAAGAAAGTCTTACCGAGATCATCATATTGCGTCATTTTTACATTTGAGCCGGAACTATCGGTTAATTGACTACCCTTTGGCACAAGTATACGTACCCAGTCACGGTATTCAGCGTTCAAACACAATCCGCCAGACTTGAGACTACAATCCGATGGTGGATACGGATCTTTATAATGGATGGTGACTGTTTTGGTAATGGTACCATCCCCTGCAACACTATACGCATTATCAACGGCCTCCTTCAAGAAAATATTGGTTTTTGCTCCTGAGAAATTCGTATCATTGATATACAAATAATCTCCATCAAACGGCTTGACCTGCCCGGCCGCATTGAGCGCTTCTATTCCCTGCTGCGCCTGCTCGTCAAACAGATCATACAGGATATCTTTTTGATTTGAGCTTGTGATCATAGCCTGGAATAATGGTCCCCAATATTTCTTCGGTGATGAAGAGAGAGCCTTCACCATAATTGCCGAAAGCAAATCGCCAAGCAAACTCTTACGCTCAGTCTTTACATAATTGACAGGTCTGGAAATACTGTTCTCTAGCGCATAAATTGCCTGAGGACAGTCACAATGTGGATCATTATCGGTAGTAAATGTCTGACCGCCAGCCTGTACATTATTGTCCAATACCTTAATTGTTGAGACAAGAACATTCGTATCAATTGCAATGATGCCATCGATATTTTGATCGCCATTTGATTGTTTGTACATCGAATCAAACGTCTTCATTGATTCCATAAAATCAGGAGAGATGTTACTGTCACGAAGATTAAATTGATAGACGCCTGAGAAATATTTGCGAATTGGTGCAGGTGCTGGTGGTTTATCCGATATTGATTCATCCAAAGGATAGATGTCATCGGATTTCTGCAGTTGAATTGAACCCTGATCAACTTTGAAAAGTGCATAGCCTGTTATAAATCCGCCTGTTGGGCGAAGCTCTTTATCATTTTGGAAAATCATCAGATATTGCTTGGGCTCGGTTGCACCAAGAAGACTCGAAAGGTGTTTAATAAGTGGTTTTGCATCACTGATACCTACCGCGCTTTCATCAGTAAATGCCTTTAAACTCGCAAGTTGGGTTTTCGCAGATTTACCAAAAATCAATGCGGGATAATGGTTTGGATCGACCTGATCCATTTCCTTTTGCATTGCATTGAGTGATACTTCGATCTTATCTATTTGCGGGGTAATTTTACCCAAACTTAGAACAACTGTTTTGATTCTATCTGAGGTAGCAGTACCGGCCGGATTATCAGTTCCTTTGAGCCCCAATACATCCGCATAGGGAGTAAGAGAAGTTGCAATCGTTTGTCCGGCATCCAGACCATCTGAAGCTGCGTTCATCATATGATCTGCATCATTATAATACCAGGCAACAATTGGGACGATTTTTAATGGGAGAAGAAAATGGAAATTTCTTTTTGTCTCGTTTAGTAACTTTTGTGTCTTGGTAATTTCATCGGATGCCAGCTTTACATTCTGTTGCTTCGCTGCTGCCGCGATGAGTTTGGCTTCCCGATAGGTTTTCAATCCAGATTTATAAGTAAAATATGCTGGAATACTGATAAGCACAATGAGAACTACAATAACTGCAAGGACAATCGATAATGTCTTGTAATTCTTGAACTTAAAATTCGAATTAGCTTTCTTGGTTCTCTTCGGCATAACTGCTGGTGCACTCTGACTATTTGCAAAATCCGGAGTATTTTTTACTCGTGTAGGGTTTGCCTTTGCTTTACCCTCCTTTACCGGCTTTTCTTGCTTATTATTAAACTCAATTTTATCAAACCCTGACATCGCGCAAGTTATATCATATCGAACTTAGCTATTACTTGTCAACTTAAGAGCTAAGACAATTTATAAAGCACCTTTTCCTGAAATCATTGCCCAGGGTGTTTTAATAATGATCCAAAGATCGAGAAGCACTGATTTTTTATGTGCATAGTTGGCATCCATTTGGATTCTTTTATCAAATTTTACTTCACTTCTTCCACTGACTTGCCAGTACCCGGTGATTCCGGGTTTGACTGACAGCACTTCTTTGACCAATCGTTTTGTCTGAGGATAAATATTCTGTTGTTTTTCTAATTCCTCGGGATAATAAGGTCGAGGTCCAACCAAACTCATTTCACCCTTCAAAACATTAACAAGCTGTGGAATTTCATCCAAAGAATATTTACGGATAAATCTACCTACATTGGTAATTCTGGGATCATTTTTAATCTTATAATTTCCGCCCTTTTGCTGTTCTTCATACGCTTCTTTAAATTTAGGATCAGTTTTTAATAAGTAATAAGCATTAACGATCATAGAACGGAATTTATACGGATAGAAATAATTATTATTTTTACCCACGCGGCGTGGTGTATCTGCGAGGATTGGTCCTTTCGAATCAAGTTTTATCGCAAGAATTACCAAAAAAATAATTGGTGAAAAAATAATTAAGAGGAAAAGAGAAGAAATAATATCTATTACTCTTTTTATAGAGAAATACCAGATGCTTTTAATTGTATGATTCCTAGACATGATATGAGCTCTACGCCAAATGTTCGTAGGAAGTACCGTCAAGGTTTTGAACGAATTTCTTTATTTTTGGAACTGAATCCTTCGGGCAAATCAAAATAACATCATCCATACTCACAACTACCATTCCCTCTAAATCGATACCTACGATGAGCTGTTTTGTTTCATTATGCAAAATTGAATCCTTACAATCTTCAAGAAGAATTTTACCTTTGGTTACATTTGCATCCACCTTATCACTCAACGCTTCTTTCAACGCTTCCCATGCACCGATATCACTCCAACCGATATCAGCTGAAATAACCAAAGCATCATTCGGATCCATTTTTTCCAAAATTGCGTTATCAAATGAAATCTTTTCAAGCGTAGGATAAATTTCATTAAGTACTTTTTCGTATTCATCTGTACCGAACGCGTCATGAATTTTTTTCAATTTTTTAAACAGATCTGGAGAAAATGCTTCAAATAATTTCCAGAGAAATCGTGGCGTTGTGACAAAATAACCTAAATTCCACGAATGTCTGCCGTCTTCCAGCCATAGTTGTGCTTTTTCAAGAGGTGGCCGGTATTGAAAACCCGTAAATTTATGAACTGGCATTTTATCAACATGCACTAACTCTTCACCGAATTCGATATAGCCGAGATTCTGATTTGCAAAACGCGGTTTCTGACCGATAAAAACTATTTTCTCAGGATCATTTTTAATAATTTTCTCTGCAGATCTCAGGATATTTCTGAACAATGCTTCTTTTTTAACGAGATGATCACTCCCCCACAAAAGCGCAAGTGGCTCATCAGGATTCATTTTCACCATTTGTGATACGACCAATCCTACAGCCGGCCCGACATCACGCATTTCAGGCTCGACTATCACATTCTTCTCTGGAAGCTGTGGCAGCTGTTCATGAATTAACGAAGCATATTTGACACCTGTTGAGATAAACACATCATCCCATTTAAATTCAGGGAATAATTTGTGGACTGCGATCTGAAGCATTGATCGGTCAGCAATAATTTTTCCAAATTGTTTTGGAGCATTTTTCCGTGAGAGTGGCCACAGCCTACTCCCAACTCCACCTGCAAAAAGAACTATTTTCATAAGAACGTTACTATTATAGTATTATCTGATCTGATGTACAAGTTTTAAAAATGCACTTTTGAAACTATTTTGGCTAAATCTACTGGCATTTTTCCGACTTTCCTTTGGATCAAATTTCATTTGTTTGAACAATTGTAATGCTTGAACTAATGAATCTTTTGTTTGTTTATCAAAAAACAATCCTGTTTTCCCCTCATTAATTGTTTCCAGTGCCCCTCCTCCTCTAAAGGCAATTACCGGTTTGCCAAAAGCCTGCGCCTCAACAACTGTCAGTCCGAAATCCTCAAGAGCTGGGAAAATAAGCGCGGTACAGTTCTGGTAATATTCCTTAAGCTTTTTGTCATCAATTTTCCCCACAAACTCAATGGTCGGTCCAGATATCTTTTCCAAATCATTTTTCCAATTCCCCTCACCGATTATTTTAAGAGGAAGTTTGAGCTCATTACAAGCCTGAATCGCCAAATCAATCCTTTTATACTTAGTAAACTTTGATAATCGCGAAACGATAAGAAAATATGGTTTAGTCTTTTTATGTAAACTAGAGTCTAAACGCTCCACACCAGAGGATAATTCCACCGGCGGATAGATAATAACTGAATCTCTCCCGTAATATTTTTTAATGCGATCCTGTACCTCTTTTGAAAGAGCTACCAACTGATCCGGCCGATTCGCTGCGACCCGATCCCATTTTTTTAGATAGGATACTGCCGGAGTTGCCAGCATTTTTAAAGCAGGATTTGTAAAATATTCTTTATAGCCACTCCAAAGATATCGTGTGGGAGTCAAAACATAACATATATGCACCGTTCCTGGTTTGGTAACAATTCCTTTTGCCGCTTCACTTGTTACCGAAATTACGATATCGTATCCTGAAAAATTAAATCGCTCAAATGCTATCGGCATAAGAAATGGATATAATTCATGATGCGTGACCGCATGAGAAAATTTTTGCAGGAAGGATGGCTTTACTTCGAATTTCTTTGCCCAATCAGCTTTTTCAGGCGAATAAACTGAGGTAAAAATGGGGGCTTTAGGGAAAAGTTTGTGAAGTGCGAGCAACACCCGCTCAGCGCCACCCCATTTGTTAATCCGATCGTACACTAGTGCAACTTTCATATATTTTTAAGGTTTGTTCAGCCATTTTCTGCCAGGAGAAAAAGCTTA
>CAZILC010000005.1:0-86318 GCA_964540055.1 uncultured Gammaproteobacteria bacterium
TTTCAAAAATTTTATCAATGCCTTTTTGTTTGTTTACCGATATAAAAATTGGTGAATACGTCGCATATTTCGTTCGGAGGCTTTCTTCATCAAAATTAGATGCTATGTCAATTTTATTGAAGACATACACCATATGGTCGTCAAGATGAATACCAAGTTCATGCAGAATGTTATTTACTACATGTATTTTTTCCGCAATTTCGGGATCAGAGACATCAATTATGTGAAGCAATACGTCTGCATGGATTGATTCCATAAGTGTTGATTTAAATGCCTGAATTAAGCGCGGTGGCAAATTTCGGATAAATCCAATTGTGTCAGTGAGTAAAATTTCTTTTTCAATTTGTGGAATATATATTTTGCTGACTGTACTATCTAGGGTTGCAAATAATTCGTTCTCAACGTAGACCTTTTCATTGGTTAAAAGATTAAAGAGTGAGCTTTTGCCTGCATTTGTGTATCCGACGATTGAGACCGTTTTAAATCCTGCTCGTTTTCGCTGCTCAAGTTGTGCAATATGCGCAACGCTTATTTTATCGAGCTGATCAGTAACTTTTTTTATTTCACCGCGCCAGTGGCGTTTCATAAGCTCAGTATTTGTTTCTCCGACTCCAAGCGTTCCTATTCCTCCACCTTGTCGTGACATAATCGCACCCATACCATAAATTCTCGGTCCCATGTATCGCATTCGAGCAAGTTCTATTTGGAGTTTTGCTTCAGTCGTTTTTGCATGTTTATCAAAGATTTGCAGGATTAAATCCATTCGATCCCAAACATCGATTCGGGGATTTGCTTGTTGAAATCGTGTCTTAAGCGTATGGACTTGTTTCGGTTTAGCCATGGTATTCAACACGACAACATCAATTGATAATTCTTTAATTATTTCTACTACTTCAAGTACTTTTCCTTTCCCAATATATGTTGCTTGATCGGGATGTTCAAGATGTTGAATTACACGGTCTGGGATCTCTCCTCCTAATGTTTTAATTAGTGATTCGAGTTCATCTCCTGTATTTATTGCTCTTTCTTTGTTGGCTTGTGGATTAATAACATGAATTGGAAGTACTCGAAGTGTCTTTTGTAGTTCAATCATCTCGTTCATTATAACCTAACTGCATTGATTACGGAAATTATCTCATATGCATTTCAATAACTGTTGCCAAATTCTCTCAACCATGCTTAACTAAATATATGCGTCCCATCTGGTCTGGAGTTTTAAGTTTTGGTCTTATCAATATTCCCATTAAACTGTATAGCGGTACTGCTGGGACCAATATCGAATTTAATTTACTGCACAAAAAGGATTATTCTCCTATTCGTTATGCCAAGGTCTGCCGAAAGGACGGAAAAGAACTTACCCAAGATGAAATTGTCAAAGGCTACGAATACAGGGATGGTGACTATGTTGTTCTGACGAATGAAGATATAAAATCTGTAAATTTAGAACGTTCACAAGCGATTGATGTACTTGGATTCGTCAAAGAAGAAGAAATCGATACGATTTATTTTGAAAAACCTTATTACCTTGAACCGGACAAAGGAGCGGGTAAAGCCTATACGATTCTTAAAGAAGCATTGAAAAAATCAAAAAAAGTAGGGGTCGCAAAATTCGTCATACATAGCAGAGAACATTTGGGAATTATTAAGCCCCATGAAAAAATTCTCGTTCTTGAACAAATACGTTATGAAGATCAACTCGCGGCATGGGAAAAACTGAATATTCCACATGTAGATAATCCAAAAACAAAAGAATTAACTATGGCTACTTCATTTATCGATCATTTGACTGAACACTTTAATCCGGGAGATTATCAGGACAAATTTCATGAAAAGTTGATGAAATTAATCAAACAAAAACTTAAGGGCAATACCATTAAAGTTGGAAAACCTGAAGAGGCAACGCCGACAAAAAGTGCCGATCTTATGATGATGCTGAAAGAAAGTCTGGAAAAAGCAAAACAAAATCCTCAAGCCTTTTCAAATCAAAATTAAACGAAATGAGCCTTCGAGACTATCAAAAAAAACGTTCCTTTGACAAAACTCCAGAGCCAAAAGGAGAGACTAAACAAACAACAGGTGCACTCACTTTTGTTATCCAAAAGCATGTTGCAACGCGACTTCATTATGATTTTCGATTGGAACTCAACGGAGTTCTTGTAAGCTGGGCAATCCCCAAGGGCCCCTCTCTTAATCCCAAAGAGAAACGATTGGCTATGCATGTTGAGGATCATCCCATGGAGTATGCGAATTTTGAAGGAATTATTCCAAAAGGGAATTATGGCGCGGGTACTGTTATGGTATGGGACAAAGGGGTGTATAGTCCGCTGGCTTTTGTCGATCGGAATCAAGCCGAAGTCATGCTTGCTGAACAGCTTGAAAAAGGAGATCTTAAATTTGTCTTGTTGGGAGAAAAAGTACGAGGAGAATTTGCATTGGTTAAGACACATGGCAGAGAAGAAAATGCTTGGCTACTGATAAAAAAACACGACGAATATGCAACTGAAAAAGATATTCTACTGAAAGATACATCAGTACTGACCGACAGAGCAATGGAAGAAATTAAAAACCAGGCCCAGAGAAAACAAGAAATTTGGCATAGCAAACCTCAGAATATTGATCTGTATGATTCCAAAATAAGCACCATGCCTCATGCTATCAAACCGATGCTTGCACAAAGTGTAATGGAACCTTTTGATAATGAAGACTGGATTTTTGAGCTTAAATATGACGGTTACCGGGCAATTGCAGAAATTGAATCAGGAAACGTAACTCTCTATTCAAGAAATAATATATCCTACAATAACAAATTTGCATTACTGGCAGATTCGCTTAAAAAATTTCCGGGAAATGCAGTTCTAGATGGGGAAGTCGTTGTCGTTGACGAGAAAGGCCATCCGCAATTTCAATGGCTACAGGATTATCCAAAATCCAAAAAAGGGGAGTTGCTCTATTTCGTTTTTGACGTGTTATATTACGAGGGACATGATTTAACAAAACTTCCATTATATAAACGAAAAGAAATTCTTAAACAAATTCTCCCACCCCTTCCTCATATAATCTATGCAGATAATATCGACTCAACAGGAATTGAGATGTTCCGCCAGGCAAAAAAACTTGGGATTGAGGGAATCATGGCAAAGAAAAAAGAAAGCGTGTATACGATGAATGAAAGAAGTATCGCTTGGCTTAAAATAAAAACACAAAAACGCCAGGAAGTAGTCATTGCCGGATTTACGAAGCCTAACGGAGGCAGAAAATATTTTGGATCGCTTATTACCGGAATATATAAAGGTGGTAAGTTAATATATACCGGCCACGTAGGGGGAGGATTTGATGATACGTTACTGGAAAGCATATATTTACAATTGAAACCTCTCCAACAAACTGCGTGTCCTTTTGAGACAAAGCCAAAAACCAACACCCCTGCTACGTGGGTACAACCCAAACTTCTTGCTGAAGTAACATTTTCTCAATGGACAAATGACAATCAGATGCGCCATCCCGTATTTCTTGGTTTACGTGAGGATAAACATCCATCAGAGGTGAAAGAGGAAAAATATTTTGAACCCGAACAGATAAATAAATCTACAAAAAAAATAATGATTGGCAAACAAGAACTAGCGCTTACGAATCTTGATAAAATCTTTTGGCCACAAGAAAAATATAAAAAAGGCGATCTCATACAATACTATCGTGAAATTGCGCCGGTGATATTACCCTATCTCAAAGATCGCCCCGAATCGCTTCTTCGCTATCCCAATGGAATAACTGGCGAGAGCTTTTATCAAAAAGACGCTAAATTGCTTGACGTAGATTGGATCAAAACAACATCCATTTTTTCCCACTCAAACAAAAAACATATCGAGTATTTACTCTGTCAGGACGAAGCAACACTCGTTTATCTCATTAATCTGGGATGTATAGATCTAAATCCGTGGAGTTCACGAGTTGGTAATCTTGATAAACCTGATTATCTACTCATCGATTTAGATCCAGAAGGTACAGATTTCAAAAATGTCGTAACGACTGCACTAGCATTTAGAGAAGTATTGGAAGCATTGGATATTGTAAGTTATCCCAAAACATCAGGTGCCAAAGGCATGCATATTTATATCCCGCTAGGTGCAGAGTATTCCTATGAACAATCTCGCCAACTTGCACAAATTCTTTGTCTTCAGGTTAACAATAAAATTCCGGAATTAACTAGCATGAAACGAAATCCAAAAGACAGAATTGGACTTGTGTATTTGGACTATTTGCAAAATATCCAGGGACAAACATTGGCAAGTGTGTACAGTGTCAGAGCACAATCGGGCGCAACAGTTTCGGCTCCATTGCATTGGTCAGAAGTGACGAGTAAATTACATCCGTCTCAATTTACGATTAAAAACATGCCGGAGAGAATGCAAAAAGAAGGAGATATATTTAAAAAAGTATTAGGTATTGGTATAGATATGAAAAAAATATTGGAAAAAATGAGCGTCTCCAACTTTAACACATAGCAATGCACTAAACTCTGTTGCATAATTCTTACAGAATTTGTGTATAGTAGAACTATGGAAAATGTTTGTTCGCATTTAAAGAAAGCAGATAAAAAAACCAAGCCAAATACTACAGATGGTTGCGAGGAATGTCTGATATTAGGTGACACGTGGGTACATTTAAGACTTTGTCTATCATGTGGACATGTCGGTTGTTGTGATAATTCTAAAAACAAACACGCAACAAAACATTATCACAAAACCAATCATCCAGTTATCCGTTCATTTGAACCTGGTGAAGAGTGGGTCTATTGTTATATTGACGACCTGATGGCAGAATAAGCATCTATTCAATTACCAACACCTCTGACCCATTGTCTGAAAAAAAGAACTGAAGATGAAAGATAAATGGCCATCATTACACTATGACGACTGGAAGGATACCTTGGATACACTTCATCTATGGACACAAATTATTGGAAAAATAAAATTAAAACAAAATTCTTTTATCAATCACTGGTGGGAAGTCGCTTTTTATATAACACCTCGAGGAATTACAACTGGAAGAATTCCCTATAAGGAATCTTCATTTGAAATATCTTTTGACTTTTTCTTTCATACATTACTAGTGATGACTAGTGATGGAAAAGAAAAAATAGTACCGCTCAGATCTTGTACAGTTGCCGAATTCTATAACGAATTAATGCTTTCGTTACAAAATCTTGGTATAAAAATAAAAATTAATACAACCCCATCAGAAATTCCCAACATAACCATTCCTTTTGAAAAGGATAAAAAGCATAAATCATATGATAAAGAATCAGTTGAAAAATGGCACAAAATAATTCTGCAAACAAGTTTTATTCTTGATAAATTTCGTGCTGATTTCAGTGGCAAAAGTAGTCCGGTACATTTTTTTTGGGGTAGTTTTGATATAACAACTACTCGTTTTTCAGGGAAAACACTTCCTGATAAAACTGACTGGCCAAAAGGCTATCATTTTATGCGTTATGCGGAAACCGAAGAAAACTTTTCCTGTGGCTTTTGGCCAGGAAATGATACATTTCCTTACCCTGCTTTTTACTCATATATCTATCCGACACAAAAAGGCTGTGAATCAATAAATACCGGATCAGTATTCGGTTATTTCGACAAAAAATTAAGTGAATGCATTCTTCCTTATGAGAAAGTAAGAAAGGCAAAAAATTCAGATAAAGAAATACTCACTTTTTTTGAAAAAACCTACAAAGGATATGCCAAACTTGTTAACTGGAATATAAATAAATTTAGAGGAAAAAATCCACTGACGTAAAATTATAGTTTCAATTCATTATGTTAATATAATTATTTAAGTGCGTGATTGATATCCTCTTTAATTTTTCTTTTTGTTTGTTCTAGATGTTTTACAAAATCTTGATGTGCCTGCAAATTAGCCATGTCTATATCAGCAACTTTGTCTTCCATTTTTCCTCCTGCTGTTGCCAAACCACCTTTAACATGTTCGCCTTCTGCTTCCATAAGTTTTCCTCTTAACACTTCAAAATGTCCATCTACTTTTTTTAACAAATCATTCACTGCTCTTTGGTTATCTTCTCTTTGATTATCCATATATATCACCTCCTACCGTAAAGACGTAAATGCTTTTCGGATTTCTGAGGTAAAAAGTTCAGGCTCTTCCCAGGCCGCGAAGTGACCTCCTTTTTCGACCTTATTGAAATACGAAACGTTGGGATAAGCTTTCTCGACCCAACTACGTGGGGTCTGCCAAATTTCGCCGGGAAATGTCGTGAAACCAACTGGAAGAGAAACATCAGGAGGAGTTTTGCCAACTGGCTGCCCATTTTCCCAATAGGACCTTGCTGATGCAGCTCCAGTACCTGTCACCCAGTAAAGGGTAATATTATCAAGAATATGATCCTTCGTGAGATTGCCAGAGGGTTCATTGTCGACAAAAGCTTTGGAAATTTTGTAGTACGCGTCGGTATCGTGGTCTATCATCCAAGCAGCAAGAGCTGCAGGAGAATCCAGTAGAGCATAGCCGATTGTTTGTGGCCTTGTCGCCATCTCAATAAAGTAACCTTTACCGCTAGTGCTGAACGTCGCAATATCCGCTACTGCTTGTTGTTCCTCTTTGGTGTTAGCAGGCAAAATTTTGACATTTCCTAGTCCAGCAACAAACAAATTCATATGAATTCCGATAAGACCTTTAGGAGCTTGACGTCCCATTGCGTCGGTGACCGATGCCCCTACATCTCCGCCCTGAGCGACATATCGAGTATAGCCAAGAAGATGCATTAATTCAGCCCAAGCTTTAGCAACTCGCTCCACATTCCATCCTAGCTCTTTCGGTGCGGATGAGAAACCATAACCAGGGATTGAGGGAATAACGACATCAAACGCGTCTTCAACTTTTCCGCCAAATTTTGTAGGATCAGTCAACGGACCGACAATATCAAGCATTTCTATGACAGAACCAGGCCATCCATGCGTTATGATAATTGGCAGTGCATTTTTATGCGGCGAAAGAACATGGATAAAATGAATATTAATTCCATCAATTTCGGTCATAAATTGCGGTAAAGTATTTAATTTTTTTTCAACTTTTCGCCAATCATATTCGTTCTGCCAATAATCAACTAATATTTTCATTGTATCTAACTGCACACCCTGAGACCGATCTGTAACCAATTCACGATTAGGAAATCGAGTCATTGCTAATCGATCATTAAGGTCTTCCAATTTTCTTTCGGGAACATCAATATTAAAAGAATGAATATCTTGCTTACTAGGAGAAATGTTGGTTAGTCTTATTTTGTCCATATGTCACTACAATTGTAATAGGCAAATGTAATATCCGAATAATTAGAAGATAAAGAAACCATAATAATAGTAAAAATACTTAGCGGAATATAGAATGCGTAAAGCAAAATAAAAAAATAATTTTTGAAACGCATTGGGTGCTAATTGGATAGAACTGAATAAATAACAGTTCTTTGGTTATACGTTTGAATACTGTTATCCCATTGACCGTGACACGTAATTAAGTTTAATCGAATAGCATCATTTGATGCAAAAATCTGTCGAAGTGGTAATGCATCAACCGGATATACTTCGTTTCCTGTGACTGTGTAAGTGAGTTTTTTACCATTTTGATCGGTAACAATTATCTGATCACCAATTTGAAGCGTATCAAGATAATAAAATACTGCTGGGTTCCCATGAAAATCATCACTATGACCATCCAAAACCGTACTTCCCAGTTGGCCTGGTTTGGATCCTAAATTGTACCAACCGACATCAACAAAATTATTCGGTACATCCATTGCATTGGTATTATCAAGTCCTACGGAAACAATGTTTGCAGAAAGACTAATTTTGGGAATCGAAAGATGTATTGGTGGATAATACTGCTGCGGCGTGGGTGTAGCAGTTGGTTGGATAGTAATTAAAGGCTGAACTAGTTCACTTGGCGTAGGTGATACATGAATTTCTGCGGAGGCTTTTGGTGTTTCGTTTTTTTGCGGAAACACAAAACAAAAAATCAACAGCATTACACACAGACTGATAAAGGGCAGCTTTCTTCTCATGACACGCAAGCTTGCCAATTCTACATCAATAAAAATAATATTTCAAACTCGTGAGTAGTAAGGCTAATAAGCAAAATCTTACTTACCCCTTACCGTTTAGTAACTGTTCTATTAGATTTGAACTATAAACTACGTAACTATATATGAAAGGGGGTGAATATATGAGAAAAACAATATTTGGAATAGTTGCAGCTTTAGCAATATCATTTTTTGCGACAGTTGCTGTATCAAATAGTGCTCACGCGCAAACTACGACTACAGTAACGCCTAATACAACAACGAACACAACAAATGATACAACTAATACAACTGCAAATGCTACGACGAATTCAACGAGTAATTCGACGGACAATACAACGGTTCCATCAGGAGCGCCGAAAACCGGTTTCCAGCCTAAATAGTCGGCAACGAATTCTGGGAAATGCAATGATGTGGTAAAAGCGTCATTGTATTTCTCTCAATTCACGATGAACAATAAAAAAGTAATTCTTGCTATATTTCTAGCCTGTATCGTTGGTATTGTCGGTGGAGTTTTCTATAAAAATAGTGTTAGAAAAACTGCATCGCAAACAGTAGCAGATTCGCCAATACCTCAAATGCTCGATATTCCCTCAATCCAGGTACATGCTCACATTGAATCAGTAGGTCTTGATAAAGATAATCTTATGGATGTCCCCAAGAATACAAATGATGTAGCTTGGTACAATCTAGGGCCAAAACCCGGGGCAAGTGGCAATGCGGTAATTGATGGACATGTTGATACGCAAACCGGAGCTCCGGCTGTTTTTGCTCATTTGAGCAAAGTCAAAGTGGGGGATACGATTACAATTACTGAAACGAAAACGAGTAAGCACACATTTCAAGTTACCTCAATTGAAAGTCTTCCAACTGAAACATTTCCAATAAGTCGAGTTTTTGGCAGTTCTCAAGAAACGCATTTAAACCTCATAACCTGTGATGGCACCTGGGACAGGAAAGCAAAAAATTATTCAAAGAGGTTGGTTGTATTTAGTAAAATGATACAATAAAAATAAGATGACTGAAGAAAAAAATCCTACGCAGCAAATAGATGACATTATCAAAAACGCCGAAGAATGGAAAGGTAAAAAGTTATCATTACTGAGAAACATCATTACACAAGCTGACCCTGAAGTGATCGAAGAAGTGAAATGGAAAAAACCTTCAAAACCAGAAGGTGTTGCTGTTTGGTCACATTCTGGTATTATTTGTGTTGCAGATATTCTAAAAAACGCAGTCCGTCTTACATTTCCGAAAGGTGCGAAGCTTAAAGATCCCAAAAAACTTTTTAACACACGATTGGATAGTAATTCAGTACGTGCAATAGATTTTTTTGATGTGAGCGCACTAGATGAAGAGGGGTTAAAACTTCTCATTATAGAAGGAGTAAGAATAAATCAACAAAAGGAACAAAAAAAATAAATTTAAGAAGCCGGTTCAAAGAGTTCAATACAATTGCCTTCTGGATCGAGAATATGGACGAATTTGCCATATTCAGAATCACTAATTTCATCAACTATTGTGACCTTTGCCTTTTTTAATTCTTTAACCAATTCTTCAATATTTTCTACACGATAGTTAATAATAAACTCTTTTTTTGATGAATTGAATTGTTCGGTGTCACAAGTAGACACACTCCAAACAGTATATCCTTCCTTTTCAGGATTATCCTTCTCGCGCCATTCAAACATGACACCCCACTCAGTTACAGGCAAACCGAGATTTTTTTTATACCATTCATTCATTTTTTTAGGATCATCGGATTTAAAGAAAATACCGCCTATGCCTGTCACTTTTTTGGTCTTCTCTGCCATACATGTATTCTCCCACATGTATCACGAAATATCAATAATATGACCCATCAATGTTGCTATAGTGGCATAATATGTGTGGTTGACACATTTAAATGATAAATTTATAATATAGGCTATATTTTTATATAAATTTTATGGCTAAACTTGAAAATGTTGTAAATATTTCGCTTGCCACGGGTATTGTGCTTACTGCTGGTTCAATTCCTGCAGCCTTTGCATATAGAGGCGCCAAAGATACTTCATGGAGAGCGAGATTTGGTGTAGTATGTCCAGTACCTAAAAGGTTAATACCTGATTTGGCCGGAGGAGTAAACCCTTTTCCTCCAACAGGTATACTATGGCATAATGCTAGTGGTAGAGTAGAATGTACAGATGCAATATTCGGCTTAGGTGCCACTGTTAGAAGAGATCCAGTAACAATAGTTTCTCTTCCCCCCACAGGAAAACTACAAACTCCACCAGATGAATCAGTATTTACGCTTACCGGAAGGGGTCAGGATGTATCTATGCGTGTGGCAGGAAGTACAGTTACTTTTAGTGGTTTTGGCGTTAGTGTTACCTCCCAAAGCGGGGTATTTGCCCGGTCAGCAGAACCAAGTTACGAGCCGAAAATTAAAATTATACCTCAACCCCCTATAGCTGCGTAAATTTACATTATACCTTTTTAAGAGTCGCAGAAGGTTCGTACGTTGCATATACGATGCCTGTTGTCGTAATTTTTGTATCAACCACTTTGAACCTCTCTGGTTGTGTTCCCTCTGCGAATAATTTTTTGCCTATGCCGATGGTAATAGGGTAAGTCCAAATATGCATTCGATCGATAAGATCGTGTGTAAGGAGAGTCTGGATAAGATTCCCACTGCCCCAAACGCAAAGATCCGGACCATCGTTCTTTTTTAACTTTGTTAACGTTTCAACAACATCTCCAATGATAAGTTCAGATTTTTCCCACGTGAGTGTAAAAGTTTTATGCGAAACCACATACTTTGTTGCTTTATCGAATCGTTTACCCCAGGTAGGTTCATCTGCGTGTTTTGGCCAAAAAGCTGCCCAAATATCATAGGTACGCCGTCCGAGAAGTAAATCATAGGGAGTATCCATAAATTTGACCATTAATTTGTCAGCAATTTCATCTTTTTCGTCCCAAGCGAATTGCCATCCACCGTATTTAAATCCGCCTGTTGTATCTTCTTCCGGCCCGCCGGGTGCCTGCATTACGCCATCAAGGGTAACAAATGTAGTTGTAATTATTTTTCTCATCCAGATTATTTTAACACAACAAAAACAAAATGGCATGATAAAATAAGGTTATGAAGACCGTAAAAGTTGGGCAAAAAGCAGTGAGAAAAAAGACTATGACCAAAAATGATATTAAACTTTTTACTGAACTGACTGGTGATCATCAGGCACTTCACTATGATGAAAAATTAGCTCATCGATTGGGTCTCGCCGCACCAATAGTTCAAGGAGGAGTTATTACCGGAATATTTAACGCAATAGTAGCGCACGATTTACCGGGGGAGGGAAGTGTCTTTCTCAATGTTAACTGGAATTTTCGAAAAGTTATTTGTATAGGTGACACAGTGACAGCGGAAGTTGAAGTTATATCAGTAAGAGAGGACAAACCCATTGTCCAGTTAAAAACCACTATTATCAATCAAGACAAAGACCTCTGTCTTGATGGTACGGCACTGGTGTATATGAGAGACATCAGTTAAAAACTCTTCTTGAAAAGTTTCAATTCCCTGTTTGAGTGCATAGGAAACTAATAATTATTCTGAGGCTACTGAAATAATATGATAGCTACAACCATAAGAATATATACTCCCACCCACAATGCTCCTTCAATCACAAGAGGTCGGATACCTTTTGTTATTGCATATAGTAGGAAAATAACTCCAAATAGTACATATAATAGCCACGTGGTAAGTGCTAGACTTTGGACATTGTGTGTCGTATATACTTTTATCAATTGGGGTATCGCTGTAGCAGGATATGCCAAAGCGACAAAATAAATTAATTTATTGATAGGCTGATTCTGTTTTGATTTTTTAAAATTTCGAGAAGTATGTTGTTTGGTTAGAAGCATATACCATAAAAAGTATATACTAATTTTACATTTGCAGTCGAGCAAAAGCTACTTTATATCCAGCGCAGAGCTTCGAATTAGTAGAAATTACCAGAAGCATGGAAACTAATTATCATCTACGATTGACCAGCGGCTTTAAAAGCGGCAACTTGCATAACCTCGTCACCACTTTGGGCTGCGGTAGCGCTGTACGTGCCTGTGGCAGTAACAACTTTATCTTCAATTATATCTGAATCTGGATTGGTAATAATTCTGAGGGTATAGCCACTTCCTGCTGCTGAGAAAACGCCTGACGTACTTCCTGAAGCGAAAAGTAATTCAGTTGGTTTTGAAGTCGTTATGTTTCCACTTGTTGCTGTTGCTGGGCTTCCTGTTGCAGAACTTTGTACATCAAAAGGACTTACTTGATCAAGACCACTATATTCCTGAATTCGAATGTCTGGATAATGAACGGCTGTTGAGAATTTAACGGTAATAATATTGGCTCCAGCTGGTGCTTGTTTGATGTTGGGCGCATAATAAATTGCTTGATACATGCTTGCACTGAGCGTCAAAGGCGCAGCTACAGAATACGTATTCCCTTCGGTATCTGTTACTGACGTAATTGTTGCAGCAGTGTTATAAAATCCGATTGCAATTATATTGGTATTTCCACTTGTCTGCGCTTGGGAGTAGGGTATTGTTACAGTACTTTGAGCGCTCTGTGGTGTAGTACTGTTGAGTTGAACAAATGCCGGAGTTGTCGGTGGAGGGGAAGCAGTCGTTGTTGTCGCGTTAACGGGATCAGATTGAGGTGAAGAATTGCCAGCCAAATCATAAGATGAAACTGTATACGTGTATGATGTATTTTGTGCCAATCCACTGTCTGTATAAGATGTTGTTGAGCTGGTGCCAACCTGCGTTCCATTTCGATATATTCTATATCCTGCCACATTGACATTGTCCGTACTCGCGGTCCATGACAAACCAACGGTTGATCCTGTTGTCGCTGTGACAGTAAGATTGGTTGGGATAGTTGGCGGCGTAGTATCTGCAACTGCATTCCCGTCGAGCACGAGTAACCAATCGCCATTGCCTTCGGAATTTAGACCAGGAGTTGTGAATTGTACCGAACCGCTGTTTGCAGCAAACGGAGAACCATTTATTGCATGGAATGTATTATTACTTGGATCAAACCATTGCGCATTAATGGGTCCTGCCAACAAGTTAAGATTCACACTTATGGTACGAGAAGTGGGCACATAGACTGCACCGAAACCTCCATCCGGAGTTACTGCTGCCGTTGCATAATCATTTTGCAAAACATCATCTTGTGCGGAATCATAGGTACCTGCACCTGCAGTGAGGAAGGTATGTGTCTGATCAGGCACAAGATTGTACCATTCGCGAGCTGTGAAGAGATTTTTCATATATTGTAATTGTGTCGCTCCTGATGTATCCAGATGAGCTTGTTCATCTGCCCAACTCGTCGCACAATCCCATGAGTAACAGTTACCATATATTTGTCCAGCGTTACCACCAGAAGTCGCGGTCCAATACTCTTGTCTTCTAAGTGTTTCATCGGTTGTGGCCGGACCACCTGTATTGTTTTCAAATTCATAATTTGCTTCCTGCATATACGTTGGCATGGTGGGAGTTTGATTATATGCGTGCAGCACTTCGTCATAGGTTGGATAGTAGGTATAAGCACCGTTCATATTAATAATCGATGCCCAATTTTGGTCATCAAGTGATGAGCTAATAGTTCCATTAAGCTGAACTGTATGCATGTGATTGGAGTCGACTGATTTAATGCCATTTGCAATAGCAGTAACTTCAGCATCTTGAGTAGGATCTGTCCAGCCACCATAGTCATTTCCTGTAAACCATACTATATTAGGAAGATCTTTGAACGTATTGCCAAGAAAAACACCAAAATTGAAATCCTTGGTTACACCATTACTTTCATACTGACTCTGCCAACCGGCTGTTTCCATCGGATCGAGAAATACGGTAACACCATGCTGAGCCGCACTATTTACCATATTATGAAGTCGTTGGAAATACACAGGATTTGGTGTTGAGAAGTCATTAGGTGATGTAAAAGGTCCTATGCCATCATAGGTAGTACCATCGGCCCGTCCACCTGCATAGCTGTTAACCAATACTTGCATCCAGGCAGCATTAATACCAAAGGATTGACGGTCGGCAAAGTACTGATCTGCTTGTGCTTCTGTTAAATTGACGGCGAGAGAATGCGGTGAATCTCCCACAATCATATAAGGATTGCCATTTTGATCGAGCAGATAGCGATGATTCGCACTGACGCTCTTGGCAAAAGGAAAATTGGGTGTTCCTGTTGGTGTTGGCGTAGGAATTTGGGTAGGTGTTGGAGAAGCTGATGGAATCGTTGTAGGAGTTGGGGTTGGGGTGGCAGTTGGTAGAAGTGTAGGAGTCGGCGTATTTGTAGGAGTTGGTATTCCTGTTGGGGTTGGGGTAGGTGCAACAGTATTTGATGCTTTAAAGCTTGCCATTTGTATTACATATGCGCCGCTTTGTTTGGCTGTAACACTATATGATCCTATCGTTGTTACTATCTTGTCTTCGACGATATCAGAGTCTGGATTGGTAATAATTCGTTTGGTAAAACCGGTCCCCGCTGCAGAAAATGCTCCCGATGTATCTCCAGCTCCAAATATCAGTTCATTTGCAACAGCAGTTGAAACAGAAGCCGTGGTTGCTGTAGCGGAAGTACCTGACGCAGACGAAAATTTATCAAATGGATTTGTCGCATCCAAGCCACTATACTCACTTGCGCGTAAATCTACAAAGGCAGCCGGCGCATTAAATGTAACAGTTACGGTATTTGCATTTACTGCCGCTCCTGCAATATTTTTGGCATAATAAATCGCCTGACTTTGTTGACTTCCATGCATTGTTGGCGCAGCAACGGCATAAGCATTTCCTTTGCTATCTGTCACACTTACGATATTTGAAGTAGTATCGCCCCAACCAATTGCAAGTATATTGGTATTGCCAGCAGTTTGCGCTTTGGTAAACGTAACGGTTACCGCTGTCTGATTAGTTTGTGGCTGCGCTGCAACTACTTGTACAAATGCCGGACCTGCGGCATTCGCTTGTCCCGTAATAATAGGAGAAACAATGAGTGGAAGAGAAAGAAGGGTTGATAGAAAAAGTTTTTTTAAAAATGGAAAGAAACGCTGAGTTTGTCTCATAATGCTAATTAAACACTACCGTTATTTTTTTGTCTAGTGGCAAAAACATGGTCTAGTGATGCAAGATGGGGGATTGTATCTGGCTGGCACGCCTTGATAATCTGGGAGCTTTTTAAGCTAATTTAAGTTTCTCGAGTAATACTTCTAAAAGTTCTGGGAATTGCTCATAGGGTTTGTCTACACCAAAATGACCTCTATTATTAAATTCGTGGAGTTCGGTATGTAATTTATCATGAACTACATGTGCTTCTTCATTAGAAATCCAAGGATCATCAGTTGAATGGAATTGTACAATCCATTGTTGATTCTTTCGTATATTTTCCCATTTCCATGGAGTACTAAAATAACCACTTTCCTGTTCTTCAGCATCTCCCAAGTCTGTATAATAACTACCAACTAAAACAGAACCGAATAATTTATTATTTTCTGCAAACCTCATTGCAGCTATAGCTCCCGTAGAGTGACCAACTAATATCGTATTTTCATCTGCACCAAGACTCTTAATAAAGGGAAGCCAATATTCTGCTTTGCAGATCCAAGCATCCGGATAATCTTCAGCGATGATGGTAACATCTAATTCTTCCAGTTCCTTCTTTAACCAACCAAACCATATTTTATGTTTAGGAGATAAGATATCCTTTCCTCCGTTGTGATAACCAGGAACAAAAATTATTTTTTTATTCATGAAGAAATTATAGCATGGGTAGAAAATAAGAATATAAGAGCTCAACTGGCAAGCCTGTTTGCATCTAATATAGCTCTAATTTAGGATCAGTTATATGGAAAAACTTATGATATTATTTATATATGTTGCAAGAATCGATAAGTAACTTAAGCACTACTAAAAAATGGTTATTAGGAATTCTATGTTTATTTTCCGGTGTTGCACCTCTTACGGCAAGATGGATACATGATGACTCTACAAAGGTTATATATGGAGTTGTTCTTGTTGGATTTTTTCTTATAGCAACAATATTGATTAAAAAAAGTTTACACCTCAGACAGTTCTGGGAGCTGTCTTTCGCTTTTTTTATTTTTGCTCTAATTCAAGTTCTTAACAATACTCTTCCTGGATACATTAGGAACAATTTCCTTCACCAAAATCCCGTTGCAGGAAATCCATTAGCTTCAACAGTTTCGGGTACCCTTGCAATCCAGTTTATTGAAACTTTGATAGCTATTATTCCAATAATTTTGTTGACAAAATTATCTGGCAGAAAACTTAACACAATTTATTTGCAAAAAGGGAAGATTGGAAAATGGTTTGTTTTTTCAATTATTGCATTTTTCGTATTTTATATTTTATCATTCAGAATATCATCGCATCATTTATTTCCAATTCATGGCACTATGACATTAAGTCGATACCTGATGTTAACTCCTGCTTTATTCTTAATGGTTCTTTCAAATGGTTTTCAAGAAGAATTACTATTTCGAGGATTATTTCTTCAAGAATACAAGCGATTTTTTAGATTTCGAAATGCGAATATACTCCAAGCAGTAATTTTTACTGTCGCCCACATAGGCGTAACTTATACGCCTTTGTCATTAGTATTTCTTTTTGCATTTGTATTTCCGATTGGACTATTTACTGGTTATCTTATGAACAAAACTAAAAGTGTAATCGCTCCTGTTATTTTCCACGCAGGTGCAGATATTCCTATTTACCTCGCATTTCTTACTTTTGTATCATAGTAAAAGTTGAAAATACTGACGTATGCTCGAATCCACGTTAGATATGACAGAGTTTGATATAGATATTTGAGGACAATTGAATGTGCTGTCGAGCCTGGATTCGAACCAGAATAAACGGATCCAAAGTCCGTTGTCCTACCGTTAGACGACTCGACAAAGTTGAAAAAGCTCAACGCGTGCTACAATTTTACTAAAATTCAGCCGAAATTGCCAATCACAATCTGATATACTAAACTTGTGAATAATTTCGGAACTGAAATTCTTTTGAATCAATTAAAAGCTGCTCATGGTGCACTTGAGGGGACCATGGATGGGGTAACTGAAAAAGAAGCTCATTTTATGCCGCCAGGCAATGCTAATCCAATTGCCGGAACATATGCACATCTCGTTTTTTCAGAAGACGCATTTCTCCATATCTTTCTTAAAAAAACAAAACCACTTTTTGAAACAAAATTTAAAGATAAAACAGGCGCAAGTGAAAATCAGCCCACCGATTGGGAAAATGCTTATCCAAAATGGTTAAAAGAAGTGCAATTGGATGTAAAGGTCTTTCAAAAATATGCTAAAGCTGTTTTTGCAGAAAGTGAACAATATATTGCTACGTTAACCGATGAGGATTTACAAAAGGACATTGATATGAGTATGTTTCACATGGGACAAAGAAAAGCATATGATTTTATTGCAAATTTGATAAGTGGTCATGCCTATCCAATAATGGGGGAAATCTCTGTACTGAAAGGCATTCAAGGTTTGAAAGGATATCCTTTTTAAAAAAAATCGCAAACTTTTATTGTGGACGATCAAACAGATAACCAATCAGCAGAATCAAACACACAAAAACCTGAAAGAATTGATGAACTCGATGTCTTTGGAGGATTTGTAATAAAACTTTCTAAATACTTTGTACAACTTTTCCGTAACCTTTTCAAAAATCAAACGAACCAATAAAACTCAGTGCTTTCTTTTTTTCTGAGATTTTCTATTAGCTTTTTTCGTTGTGTAATCTTTGTAGACCATCAAAAAATATCCAACAATTGCCAAAATTGCCCCATAAAAACTCCACGTCTGGGGATGAAGTGAAATTATCATGGGTATACTACTTCCAACAATATAAAACATTACGACAAAAATAACATCATGATATATTTGACTGGGAAGAAATTCCATTTTTGGTTTATAAAATTTTTCTTCCACATGAAGATATTCCGTACCTATCATACAAGTTATTCCCAAAATTATTAAAATAAAACTCCATAAAGAACTTATACGGATTATTGCGTCATGTAAAATGATTGCAGCATTAAATCCATACAAAGGCAAAAAAAGACTATCTCCATACTTATATGTCCACCAGTGTCTTAAATAAAATTTTCTTTCAAACACCACACGGACCAAAATCATTGCGACAAAATCAAAACAAAAAAACAGTAATGCAACTAGTAGTGGGGGAAGACTCCAAATATTCATACAATTATTTTCCTAAAAGTGAATTGTTAATTTTACCTGATTAATATATATTGTAATAGGTCCCTCAAAATATGAAAAGCGCTACTAAACAAAGAGGATTATGAGCTTATACTCTTTATATCTAGGTTTACTTAGTATAACAATTATCGCGAACTGGATACTCATTATTTTTCTCTACAAACGACGGCAGAAAAGTATCGCAAGTATCTCTCTCACAATTTTATTATTGCTCGTTACTATTTGGTTTACTCCAAAACTTATTACCAATGCCATTCATGCAAACGGATTAACCTTTGAATTATTAAGCCGGATCTCAGCCCTTGGTTATATATTTGTACCCACCGCTTTTGTGACTTTTTCTTTTGCAAATGGTGCGTACAAACATCATTTAGAAAAATACTATTATTGGGTACTATTAGTAATCCCGTCATTATTTTTTCTCTTTCTTTCCTGGACTACAAATCTAGTGGGAATTCATGACTATCACAAAGCTCATCTTTATCCGTGGGGTTATGAAACGCCTACTGGGCAACTCTGGCCATATTATTTAGTCTGGTTCACAGGAATGATGTTTTTGGGCATCAGTACATTGATAAAAAACTATTTTCTACTCGAACAGGGGACTAAAAAAAGACAAGCTTTATATATAGTACTCATTGCTACAACTCCATTTATCATCGGTATGATTACACTTGGCATACTTCCGATATTTAATATTTTTGTCATGCCAGTTGGTGTGACGATTTTAAATATGTTGGTTATTGGAGGTATTGGTTTAATATATAAATTTGGCAGTTTTGTCGTTACACCATATACAGTACTTTCTAATCTAAACTACGCAATTATTACTGTTGATAGATCAGGAACAATTTTGCAGATGAATCCTTATACCGAAAAATTATTAAAAGCAAAAACCTCTCATGCTGTTGGGAAAAACGTTAATCAAGTTTTATCTGTATTTCGTACCAGTAGTAAAAAACCATATCAAGTAAATCAATTATTAAAACCGATATTGAATCATGGTCGCAGTAAAACGTTTGATAAATATACAATTATCAATCAACAAAAAAAAGGATTTCCGTCAACCATTTCAATAACTCCCATTTATGAAGAAAAAATGATAATTGGTGCCAATATTTTTATTCGGAACTCAAAAAAAGAACAGGAACGGGAAAGGAAAAAAGATGATTTTCTTAATATCTTGGCACATGAATTAAGAACTCCTATCACAGGAATTAAATTATATAACCAATTGCTGTTGCGGCAACTTACTGATAATACAGATAAAAAACAACAACTCGCCCTCAAAATGTCCGTTGAAATTGATAGACTTCATAAATTAATTCAGGACTCATTCGATCTTGCGCAGCTGCAATCTGGTAAATTACGTTTACATAGAGAATTTTTTGGTATCGATGATTTTATTTCGGAAAAAATACAAACCCTTAGTGTTACGTATCCGCTAAAAAAAGTATCAATCGAATCTCGGTCCAATGCTGTTGTTTTCGCCGATAAAAGTAAGATTGAACAGGTGGTTATAAATTTGATAAATAACGCTATCAGATTCTCTCCACAGACTAAACCGATTCTCGTTCATCTTACATCGATAGATAATTACGCAATAGTCGGTATTCAAGATTTTGGAAAGGGTATCACCCCGAAATACGAAAAGAAAATATTTGAACGATTTTATCAAATTGAGAATGCCATACCGGGTAAATCAGGACTGGGTTTAGGACTGTACATTTCATCGTCCATCATAAAAGCACATGAGGGAAAAATGTGGGTTGAATCAATGACAGGAAAAGGGAGTACATTTTATTTTTCATTACCAACAAGCACATGAATATTGGTTTTTTTACAGAAAGTTATCTTCCATCGATGGATGGTGTTGCTACATCTGTGGCAATGACAGCTGAACAGTTGACAAAATTAGGGCATACGGTAAGTATCGTTGCACCCAATAGACCACACGGTCGGGAAAATAAAAATATTTATCGACTTGTATCGGTCAAAATATTGAAAAAACCCGAAATTTGGGAAGCAATTGAATTACCGCAAACTGCACTCATTGAATTATTTCAAAAGGATTTTGATATTATTCATATTCATTCGGGCGGCACCATATCAAATATCGGTTGGCAAATTGCCAAACTCCACAGGATTCCACTTATTATGACCTACCACACGCTTTGGAATTATTATTCCCACTATTTTCCTTTTTCATTTCTTGTGTTTCCTTGGATGTTCAAAAAATTTAATTTGTTGTTTAGTACTACGTTAAATGCTCTTATCGCTCCTACGAATAAAGTCGAACATATTCTAAAAACGTATGGTATCAAAAAGCCTATTTATGTCATTCCAAACGGTATTCAAATTGCTAAATACCTGCATCAGGAAAAAGGCTATTTTAATAAAAAACTTCATATTCATTCTAATAAAACTATATTGCTTAGTGTAGGAAGATTGGAAAAAGAAAAATCTCCTGATTTTATTCTTACTGCCTTTTCGTATATCGCGAAAAAAAATCCTGATATTGTTTTAGTATATGTAGGAGAGGGAAGAGAAAAAAATAGTTTGCTAAAACTTGCTAAGAAACTTCAAATAGATCAACAAATTTTTTTTACCGGGGCAATTCCATTTTCTCATATGCCACAAATCTATGCGGATGCTGATGTATTTCTTTTTGCGTCAAAAACCGAAACTCAAGGAATGGTAGTGTATGAAGCGTTAGCGTCGGGTCTACCGGTTATTGCAGTTCAGGATTCAGCATTTACTTCAGTAATAACAGATGAATATAACGGCTTTTTAACTAACAAGGATCCAAAAGTGTTTTCAAAAAAAATACTGCATATTCTGAAACAAAAAAATCATTTGAAACAATTGGGTAATAATGCCCGAACTTCAGTTTTACCATTTGCGATTGAGAATACCGTAAAACAATTGGAAAAATGTTATTTTATAATTGTAAATAAATAATACTATCTTCTATTCTTACTGAACCTTTTCTTTACTATGCTACTGTAGAGCAGTATAATCTATTGAAAAGAAACTACTATGAAAACTGAAAATAAGGCACATCATCACGAACCAACCCAACAAAAATCTACATCAAAGCTCAATTGGCTCCGAGCGTCAGTTCTTGGAGCAAATGACGGCATTGTTTCTATTGCTGGACTTGTTGTTGGAGTCGCTGGTGCTACAGCTTCTCATCAGGTTATTTTAACAGCCGGTCTTGCAGGAATAATTGCAGGTGCCATTTCTATGGCAGCTGGAGAATTTGTTTCAGTCAGCAGTTCACGGGATACAGAAAAAGCACTTCTTAAGAAAGAAGAATTCGAACTCAAACATTATCCTGAGGAAGAATTGGAAGAGCTTGTACATATCTATCAGGAAAAAGGACTAACACATAAAACTGCACGTCTTGTTGCTGAAGAATTGTCTAAAAAAGATCCCTATGCAGCACATATTGATGCAGAATTAGGAATTGATCCCAATGATCTAACAAATCCATGGCATGCCGCTTTTGCATCAGCAGCTTCTTTTCTTGTTGGCGCCATCATTCCACTTATTGCGATCATTATTTTCCCACAATCAATACGAATTCCTATGACTTTTATTTCCGTACTTGTCGCACTTGCAATAACAGGAACAATTAGTGGTAAAGTGAGTAATGCAAACATACTTCGTGCGACAACACGGGTGATAATTGGAGGCGCGCTTGCAATGGTGGTAACGTTTTTTGTAGGGAGACTATTTAATGTCTCCGGAATTTAAATTCTTTATACTCCTACTTCTGTGGAATATAAAATGTTATGGTTGTCGATTTTCCTAATTTTGAAGCCAATAAAAAATCACCTTGATGCTGCTTGATAATGTTATGAGCAATATATAAACCCAACCCCAACCCTGCAGTCGATTTATTATTTTTCCCGGCCTGGTAAAATCGTTCAGTAATTTTTGAAATATCCTCTTTTGCTATGCCGGCACCATAATCTGTGACACTAACAAAAACATTTTTATCCTTTTTCCATATTTTAACGGCAATTTTATTAGCCTGAGGTGAAAATTTAATTGCGTTAATGATAATATTTAAAAGTACTTGCTGAATTCTCATTCTGTCTGCAATAACATAACCATTAAATTTAGACAGTAATACAATTTTGTGACTTGTATAATTTCTTTCCAGATCATCAATTGTTTCCTTCAAGAGCAAACGCAGAGTAAACTTTTCCTTTTCAAGAGAAATTTTTCCCTCACGAATTTTAGTTGCTTCATAGATATCATTAACAAAACGCTCAAGTCTATCTATTTGTTGTGACATTTTTTTAAAAAATTCATCTTTTTTTGTAGCTGTAATTGTATCTTTTTTATTAGTTAGCAACTGTAAATACACTTTCAGAGAGGTAATGGGGGAGCGTAATTCATGACTTGCAATCGAAATAAATTCATCCTTTAATTCATCAATTTTTTTGAGTGCTGTTATATCATGATAGTTAACAACGATTCCATTAACATCCTTATCTGCAAGCAAATTTGTCGCTATTGCTTCGATCCATACATAATGTCCATCTTTATGCTTTATTCTCATTTCCATTTGTATTGGATGTTGAGGTTTCAAAAGTATTTGGGATAATGCTTTAACTACCTTGGGAGCATCAAGAGGATGAAGAAACTTAAAACCATTTATACCCATGAAATCTTTATAGTCGCGGCCAAACATCCGGACACTTGAGGGAGATGCATATAAGACTCTTGCTTTCTCATCGATTAAAATAGTTACATCCCAGCTATTTTCTATGAGGGCTTTAAAAAGTTTATCAGTATGTTTAAGCTGATTCATTTTAGTTAATTAGCAGCATTATACAATTTTCGAATTAGTATAACGTAATGAATAGTAATTGTAAATGTAATAAAAGCTAGGGCATTATGGAGCTAAATATCAATAAAAGAGAGAAAATAGTAATAATTACTAATGAAAAGAAAAACATTTTTCTCGCCCATTTTTTATCATCAGAAACACGAAAACCTCGGAATGAAAGAATAAACCACATAACTCCCAAAGTAAACATTACAACTAAGTAAACATATCCGGTAAAATGAAAAATCGAAAGAGAATTAGCGGCAACAATAAATGCAAGAATATAAAGTGACATTTGTTCTTTGGTTTTTGCAATTCCTTTTACAAGTGGCAAAACGGGGATGGATGCAGCATCGTAATCGTTTTCTCGAAAGATTGCGATTGCATAAAAATGCGGCATTTGCCAGAAAACGAGAATCAAAAATAATAACAATGCTGCCAAATCAAAATTATTTGTAACTGCACAATAACCGGCAACAGGTGGTACTGCTCCTGAAATACTACCAATAAGTGTACCATGCACTGTCATCCGTTTTCCGAAGGTATAAAAAAATACATAAAAAATAAATCCAACAAATCCGATAAAAGCTGCAAGATAATTTGTGTATAAAAGAAGCAAAGAAAATCCGATTATACCAAGAACCAAACCGTAAATAAGTGCATTCATCGAAGTTATACTATTGGTAACAAGTGCTCTTTTTTTTGTGCGGTCCATTTTTGCATCAATCTTCCGGTCAAAATAATTATTAAATACGCAAGCACTGGCGATCACCAATCCTAAACCGAAAACTAATCCAAAAAGCATAGAAATGGAAATATTTCCTTTTGCGGCGAGAAAAAATCCGCCAATTGCGGTCAAAACATTACTATAAATTATTCCCGGTTTGGTGAGATAATAATATGCTTTTATCAATGCAAAAAAATTAGAAACCCTCCCCGTATTTCATTAAATTATTAAATTGCACAAGACTCATATTATAATTCAAATGTGTCATAATCCAAATAGACGAAACAACTACTATGAGAACTACACTGATAAATGAGACAAACATAAATGATTTCCAACGGGGTTTTGCCTCTTGTCCCAAGTGTAGGAAAAATAGAAGTTGCACAATCATCTGAGCAAAAGCGAGTAATATAATAAATATAATGATGGGCAAATGAGAATCAACTTTATGATCCGAATTAACCTGCATCTGCACTGGAAAATATGCAGCCAGTGTCAGAACTATTGAGAGGACAAAACCAATTATGTACGATTTTAATAATCCTTTGTGATATTTCATATTATAAAACTCCCATTAAATAAACGATCGTAAAAATGAAAATCCATACAATATCCAAAAAATGCCAGAAAAGACTGAGAAGTGTAAGCTTTCGGACAATATTTTTGGTCAGACCTTTTTTTGCAACAAAAACTAAACAAACAAACATCCATAATAAACCCGAGGTAATATGAATTCCATGCGTACCAACGAGGGTAAAAAATGACGAAAGAAAAGCGCTTCGAGTGAATCCGTTTCCTTCAGAGAATAATTTTGTAAACTCGCTTAATTCCAATCCTAAAAAGGCAAGTCCTAATAAAAAGGTAATACCAAACCATATGAGCACATGCTTTTTTGAGTTTTCATGAGCCGCTAGCATTCCTAATCCTGATGTAAAACTACTTACAAGAAGTATCATTGTTTCGGTCAGAGCAAAGGGGAGATTAAAAAGTTCATGGGTACCTGGTCCGTTATACACATTGCCATGAAGAACAGAGTAAGTCGCAAAAAGTACAGCAAACATCAAAAGGTCAGTCATCAGATAGACCCAAAAACCAAAGACAGTCTTATCGAATGCTGTCTCTTCTATTTGTTCTTTTGTAGGATGGGAATTTGTTGCTAATGACATATTTTTTAAACTTAAAACGGAAATCTCATCGGCTTCTCAACTTTTTTTCTATTTTTTCAACTTCTGCAGCCGGCAAAATATATTCACTATGATCATCAAAGCCACGAATAAATGCACAAGTTATGGCACCAAATAATCCAATCAATGCAAATAAAATTGCATGAAATGTCATAGCAACTCCTAATAGAAAAATAAATCCGGATATATATATGCCCATCGGCGTATTTTTGGGCAATTCCAAATCATGATATTTTATTGGCTCATGTGTTTTACCTTTCTTTTTCGCTTCCCACCATGCATCACGACTGTCAACTTGTGGAATGACCGCGTAATTATAAAAAGGTGGAGGAGACGTTGTAGACCATTCAAGCGTATGTCCATTCCATGGATCGCCACCTGTCGTATCTCGAAGTTCTTTTTGTTTATAAATACTCCATACCAATTGGACAATCTGTAGAAAAACAGCCAGTGCGATAATACAAATGCCAATTAATGAAACGATAAAAAGCGGTTGCCAGCCTGTTGAGGCATCGTAGTGATCAAGACGCCTGGTCGCGCCCATAAATCCCAGAATATAAAGAGGAATAAATGCAAGCCAAAATCCGACAAGCCACGTCCAGAATGCATATTTGCCAAGCCGCTCATGGAGTTTGAAACCGGTAAATTTTGGGAACCAATAGACAAATCCTGCGAAAATGCCAAAAAGCGCACCCCCGACAATCGTTGAATGAAAATGCGCAACGAGAAACAAACTATTATGCACTTGATAATCAATTGGAGGAATTCCCATTAAAATACCTGATAGTCCTCCAAATGTAAATGTTGCAACCATTCCATAAAACCAATAAATCGGTGAGGCGAAAATAATTTTACCTCTAAACATAGTTGTCAGCCAGTTAATTATTTGCAGTCCTGTTGGTATGGCGATAAATTCTGTCATAATACCAAAAAACGAATTGACATCGGCTCCTGCTCCCATGGTGAAAAAATGATGCAGCCAAACAGCAAAGGAAAGTAGTGTAATTCCTCCGGCAGCTATAACGAGCGAGGTATACCCAAAAATTTTCTTTTGCGAAAATACCGAGACAATCTCTGAATAAATACCAAATGCAGGAATAATTAAAACATATACTTCCGGGTGTCCCCACATCCAGATAAGATTCCAATACATCATTTGATTACCACCGCCATCAAGGGTAAAAAAATGCATTCCGAAAAAGCGATCAAGCGTGAGAAGCGCAATGGTCATTGCAAGAATTGGAAAAATAGTAATGACGAGAATCATACTCATAAGTGAAGTCCAGGTAAACAATGGCATTTTCATAAGCGACATACCAGGAGCACGCATTTTAAGAATTGTCACAACAAAATTAATCCCGCCAATTAACGTGCCAAGACCTGAAACTTGCAGGCTCCACGCCCAATAATCCACACCGACACCTGGATGGAATGCGAGTTCAGAAAGCGGCGCTACGGATAACCAACCAGTAGCAGCAAACTCACCACCCAAAACAAAAAACATATTGATTAACAACACTCCAGCAAAATAGAGCCAAAAACCTAAAGAATTTAAGAAAGGAAACGCAAGATCACGTGCGCCAATCTGTAACGGAACAACGAGATTTATCAAACCAAACAAGAAACCCATGGTAACAAAAAAGACCATGATATCTCCGTGAGCTGTAAAAATCTGCTGCAGATGATCTGCACTCAGATAGCCATGCTGAGCTCCTAGGAAGCCTGGCATATTGCTAGCACCAAGTGCCTGCTGCAACCAAATCATCAGCGCATCAAGACCGCCACGAAGGAACATAAAGAATGCGACTGCTATATACATAACACCGATTTTTTTAGGATCAGTTGTCGTAAGCCATGTGTTCCAAAGCCATTTCCAGCGTTTGATATAGGTAAGTAAAGCTGCAACAATAATAACTAAAACGACAAAAAAACCCGTTCCGCCGATAGTGAACCACTCGTGAGGTAAATCATTCCATGTAAGTTTTCCTAATATAAAATATTTCCAATCCATCTTACATCCCCTCCATCTTCGACATAGAATCCGTGTCTGTTTGGCCCGTTTTCTTAGGTTTTGCCATATAATACATAACTATTGTAGAGAAGAGATGATCCGGTGTCGATGAGTATTCTGTACGTGTTTTGTTCACTTGCGGTTTGGCAAGTTGATTGAAAGCATCCATGGTAAGTTTATTGCGTGATTTTTGGGTATGTGAGACCCAAGTTGTAAAATCTGTTTGAGACACTGATTTTGCGTCAAATATCATATCTGCATAGCCTTCACCATTAATTTCACTAGATGCACCTCGATATTCTCCGATACTGTCTGAGATAAGATGTGTTTGCGTGGCCATGCCGGACATCGCGTAAATCTGTCCACCAAGCTGTGGAATCCAAAAAGACGTCATTGGTGTATCAAAAGCAGTTATTTCAAACACAACAGGTGTCTTTTCAGGAAACTCTACATAATTCATCGAAGCAATTCCATACTGAGGATAAACAAATAACCATTTCCAACGAAGCGAAAATACCTGAACGATCAGTGGTTTTTTATTTGAATCTATCGGCACATGGGGATCCAATTTATGGGCACCTATCCAAACCAATCCGGATAAAAGTAACATGATAATTGTAAGAAATCCCCAATAGAAAATTTGTAATCCTTTTTGCTCATTCCAATCGGGTTGATAGGAAGCATTTTTATTATTGGCATGGTATCTCGTTCCGACAAAAAACGCAAAGATAAAAACAGGTATTACCCCAAGCATCATTAAGGCAACTGATAATAAGATAAGATCAAGCTCCTGATGAGCGATCAATCCAGCAGGATTGAGGACTTGCACATTTTTTCCGCTGATGAGGATCTTAATCAGTAGAAAAATATCAAGAGAAACAAAAAGAACAACGATGAATCTGAACAGCTTTTTCATCACGCAACGCTACATAAATAGTATAGAGGTAAAATGATCAGATGGTCAAATGGTTTTATGCTTTATATATTATAATAAGTCAATGAATACAGCTCAAACCGATTTTAAAAAGTATTTACAAAATTCAGCGAAGGAAATTGAAAAAGAATTACTACACATTGCCACATTGTGGAAGAGGGAAAATGAAACGGAACTTTTAGAAGTAAATGCATTAACGAAACGCCTTACCGACAGCTGGATTGGTGGAAAAATGTTACGAGGAACACTTGTTAAAATGGGTTTTGAATTGGCAACTAATAAACCTTCTGTTTCAATAATAAAACCTGCTGCTGCTTTTGAAGTTCTTCACACATCCTTACTTATTCATGATGACATTATCGATAAAAGCCCGCAAAGACGCGGTAAACCCGCTATGCACGTGCATCAGAATGACCATTATGGCATATCGCAGGCAATTTGTTTGGGAGATATTGGAATATCACTGAGCGGAAAGCTTATTTCAGAAAGTAATTTCCCGGAACAGAGAAAAAACAAGGCACTTACTTATTTTTTCGAAGTCATTAATAACACGCTTCTGGGTGAAATGATGGATGTGGCTAGTGCACAAAAAATGCAACGAACTGAAAAAGAAGTTCTCACAATTCATATGATGAAAACAGCAAATTACACGTTTGTCGGCCCATTAACTTTTGGCGCGATACTTGCCGGTGCTACGGAGGATTTACTATCCAAACTCCAACGCTTTGCTGAACCGCTGGGTATCGCTTATCAAATTCGAGACGACATTTTGGGAATATTTGGAAATGAAAAAAAGATTGGTAAATCAACACTATCTGACATAGAAGAAAACAAGAGTACATTACTAATCACATTTGCCCTCAAACATGCGAATCAACAACAAAAAAAACTTTTAACTCTTTACTATGGCAAAAAGGGGATTACAACCAAAGAGCATGAAATAGTTAAAAAAATATTTATGGAAACCGGTGCGTTACGTTATTCACAAAATCACTTAACAAAACTATCCCAACAAGCAGAGGCAATAATCTCATCACTAACTGGTGAAGAGCAACTAAAAGAATTACTAAAGCAGCTTGCCAACTCAATTTCTATTCCCTATTCCCAAATCCCTATTCCCTAATATATACTATTTATATGGACAAAGTGCTGCCCGCTTTTTTTGCGCCCGTTAATATCCTTTTTTATGCTATCGTCATCTTTATTATTTATCATCTTCTCGTAAAAAAATCTCCGCATCATCTGAGTCAGGAAGAAAAACATGTCGTAGTAGTCGGAGGAGGATTTGCAGGAATCGGTGCAATAATCAAATTACGAAAAAAACTCTATGGAGTACCTCACAAAATTACGCTGATTGATAAAAATACCTATCATCTGTTTACCCCGTCATTATACGAACTTGCAACGTCTGAAGAACCTAAAAAAAATGTCGCGATTCCATTTTCTAAAATATTTTCAAATGGTATTTCGATGGTTCACGAAACCGTTAAAACTATTGATCCGACGACAAACACACTCATTCTCAATGACAAATCTACCATTACATACGATTATTTGATTCTCACAGCAGGCAGTCAACCGGCCTTTATGGGTATCCCGGGACTTGAAAAATATGGTACCGGATTCAAAACATTAACCGATGCAATGATCATCAAAGACAAAATTAAGAATTTATGCTGTAAAGACGGAAAGTGCAATAGAAAAGTACAAGTTGTCATCGGCGGTGGAGGATTTGCCGGCTCGGAATTAGCCGCAGAACTTTTAACATATAAAGATCGAATCGCACAACAGCATGGTTTGGATAAAAATTGCCTGGAAATGACAATCATACAAGGGAGTGATCATTTATTAAACGATCTGGATCCTCGCGTTTCGCACATCGCTGAACATCGGCTTGATGAACCGAATGTGCACTTTGCCTTTGGGGGACATATCAAAGAAGTCACGAAAACTGAAGTACGCACAGACAATGGAAAATCTTTTCCCTATGAAATCCTTATTTGGACCGGAGGTGTTGAACCAAATAGTCTTGCAAAATCCAATAATTTGCCCGTGACACATAGAGGGGGACTGATTGTAAACAACTATCTTCAGGTGAAAGGATTTGATAATATTTTTGCGGCCGGAGACATTGCTGCATATGTTAATCCCGAAACTCAAAGACCCGCGCCAAATGTCGCGCAAGTTGCTGAAGAACAGGGAGCAACGGCAGGTGAAAATGTTGCTGCCATGATTACAAATGAAACAATAAAACCATATCGCTTCCGTCATTGGGGCTACGTCGTTCCTCTCAAAGGCTATTTCGCAGCTGCAGAATTAATTTATAAAATCCGATTGACAGGTTTTGTAGGTTGGATACTGCAGCAACTCGTTCTGTTACGCTATCTCTTCGGTATTCTTCCTTGGTATAAAGCACTCAGCCGCTTTGACACGTTCGAAATGGATATGGAGAAATAATTAGTGGAAGCGAATTATGAGCGCCGCAATTGTTCCTAGTGTATAGGTTAAACCGGTATAGAAAATAACCGGATACTGCAAATAATTCTTCCTTACTCTAAACCACAACACATCAGCAATTAGCATAAGAATTACTGAATAGACAAGACCCACAAGCACTGGATCGTAAGCGGCATACGCAAAAATTGCAAAAGCATAGATAACTGCATTGATAACAGTTATCGCAACATCTTTTTTGCGATAGGTAAGATTTGGATTAATTTTTTCGGCCAGTACATATGCCAGTACCATAAAAAGGCCACCAAGAAAATAAAATATATTGCCAGTATAATACGTATTAAAAAACTGACCATTACAAAATGTGCCGGTGAGTGATTTGACATTGCAGTATTGATTGAGTGTAAAACTTGCCATTTCATGAAGTCCGTTTCCTGTTGCATAAAAATATACTCCACCTACAAAAAGAACCAGTATCCAGACAAATTTCTTGTTAACAAATAATTTCAGCATGTCACTTGTGTAATAAAGAATAAAAAAGGGAATAAGTACTGTAATTAAAATAATGGTGGTCATCTGAAATGCCTCATGAAGTCTGAGAAAATTATACGGTTGAAGAAGCACTTTTGTGGTAAAGGAAAACCGTTCAATCGTCACAAGAATGACCGAAAGAGAAGCCAAACTAAAAAGGATATTAAGCTTATGCATACTTAACCTATACAGCAAAAGAAACACTCCGTCAAGAGTTTAAGAATGGTAAAATAGAACCTATGACTGATGAAGCATTTGAAGAAATAGTTAGACAAACAATTAACTCTCTTCCTGAACAATTCTTGTCCCAACTTGATAATCTAGAAATTGTCATAGAAGAGCAACCGCCAAATCCTTCACTTTTAGGTTTATATCGAGGAATTCCAAAAACCGGCAGAGGAATTGGGTATTTTGCCCTTCCTGATAAAATTATCATTTATAAAGAATCACTTTTACGGATATCACGAAATGAAGAAGAGGCGAAAAAGAATATCAGAAATACAGTACTTCATGAAATTGGCCATCATTTTGGCTTGTCCGATGAGGAATTGTATAAACTCAAAAATATTACTTGATCTTTGCATTTGCAAAAAATAATTTTATCTTTTCAACATCTTTTTGCATTTGAGCAACAAGTTCTTCTACTGAATCAAATTTCTTATTGCCACGAATTTTGCTGAATAATCGAACTGTCAGCCATTTCCCGTAAAGATTGCCGTCAAAGTCAAATAGATAACTTTCTACCTGAATCTGTGTTTGCATAAATGTCTTAGCGGATCCGACAAATGTCGCTGCATTAAAAATCTTTCCGTTTATCGAAACTTGTGCCGCATAAATTCCTTCAGGAATTTTTTTATGCAAGCGCATATTTGCCGTCGGGAAGCCTAACGTTCTCCCGCGCTGGTCTCCTTGCACAACTCTTCCGCTAACTTTAAATAATTCTTGCATTTGTTGTGTAAAGTATAGCAAATTAATTATTTGAATAGTGTTATAATAATCCTTATATGGCAGTTAAAAACCTCATAATCAAGAAACTCCTCGCAAAATACAAAGAAATCTCACAACTTAATAGAATCAGCGGACTACTCAATTGGGATCTCAATGCCAATCTTCCCAGTAAAGCCGCACAGGATCGGGCTGAACAAAATGCTTATATTGCGACACTTATCACTGAAAAATGGCATGATCCGGATTTCAAAAAAATCGTTGCATCCGCTCAACAGGAAAAAGATCTGACTCCTGAAGAGCAGGCGATTGTCCGGAATATCATACACGCGACCAAATTTTTTTATAACGTCCCCAAAGAATTAATTATCAAACGGGAAAAAGTAACATCCATGGCATTTCCTGTTTGGAATATGGCCAGGGAAGAAAATGATTTCAAAAAATTCCTCCCGCATTTGAAAGAAATTTTTGAAATTAGTCAGCAAGTCGCCGGACATCTGGGATATAACACCAATCCATATGATGCGCTTTTGGATCAGTTTGAACCGGAATTAACAGCAAATGATTGCCAAGTATTATTTGATGGACTAAAAGCGGAAATCGTTCCGCTGATTAAAAAAATAATGAAAAGCAAAGACTATTCCGACAAAGTACCGTTTGTAAATGATAGTCAGCATTATCCCAAAGATGATCAGCGAAAAATTATTGATTATGTTGTGCATAAAATGGGATTTGATTTCACATCGGGAAGAATTGATGTTTCACCACATCCTTTTACAACAAATCTCGGCGCAAATGATATTCGCCTGACTACTCACTATAAAGATCAGGATTTTCGAGAATCCTTCAGCGCCACCATGCATGAAGCAGGTCATGGATTGTATGAGCAGCGTGTTAATCCGAAATATGCATACACACCGCTTGAAGGCGGCGTCTCACTTGGGATTCATGAATCATTATCGCGTTTCTGGGAAAATATGGTTGGGAAAAATCCTGCATTTTTGCAAACAGTCACGCCAATAATCCAAACAATTTATAACCAGCAACTCGGACAAATCAATGAGCAAACACTCATCAAAGCATTTAATATTGTCAAACCAAGCCTCATACGCATTTATGCTGATGAAGTGAGTTATTCATTGCACATTATTTTGCGGTTTGAAATGGAAAATGAATTAATCAATAACAAAATTGCAATAAAAGATGCACCGGAGGCCTGGCGCGAGAAATCAAAAAAACTTTTTGGAATCTCGCCTGCGACTGATAAGGAAGGTATTTTGCAGGATGTTCATTGGACGTATGGTGCAATCGGTTACTTTCCATCGTACGCATTAGGAAACATTTACGGCGCACAATTTCTTCACAAGATGAAACAGGATTTTGATTTTGATGGTGAGGTTGCACAAGGGAATTTGAAACCTGTTAAAGACTGGCTGGATGATCGTATTCATACACATGGAAGTTTGTATTATCCGAAAGAACTTTTGAAACGAGTGACAGGAGAAAAAATTAATCACAAATACTTTATCGATTATCTGACAAAGAAATATACGAAAATTTATAGTCTTTAAATCCTCTTTTTTACCAAATTTTTCCGCTCATCTTCCCAAATTTCTGAGGATTTAGTTAAATATTCTTCGATAATCGCAAGTTCTTTTTGTGTGTATTTGGAAATTAATTTGTCCGTTTTCTCGCGAAGGGGTGTAAAAAAGGAGCCAACTTCTTTATTTCTTTTTTTAGATGCAGTAATCAAAACTCCCCGACGGTCTTTTGGATTGGGTTTTCTTTCAATAAGCTGCGCTTTTTCAAGTCTATCCAACATTGCAGTTGTTGCGCCTGTTGATAAACTAGTATGCTTTGAAATTTCTGATGGAGTAGCGAGTCCTTTAAAAAATATCAATGCCAAACATTCCATATCGGTGACATTAACTCCTAAACGTTCACCGACAGTATGACGGAAGAGCACCATGCTAATGCCAAACTCTCGACCGCTCATAATAACTTGTCTTTTTAATTCTTCTTTTATAATTTTTTTCATTTTGCTCTCTTGACAATATCTCTAAAATAGAGTATCTTGATTTTAGAGTAATTTTAATCAAAAAGCAATATGAAAGCAAAAAGTGTATCAGGATTTTCAATCTACGTTAAGGACATTGAAACAACAGCGAAATTTTATGACATGTTGGGTTTTCTAAAAAGCAAACAAGAATCAGGATACCTATCATTACGCATGAATTGGTATTTTGTCGATTTTCATCAGGAGGACAAAAAAGAAGTTCCAGAATTTTATAAAGAAAAAGATCTCAACAATAAAGGCGAGGGAATTTTTATTTATTTAAGTGTTGATGATGTTGATGCGTATCATAAATTTCTTGTCGACCAAGGAATCAAACCCGCAAGTGAACCTGAAAATACTCCTTGGGGGAATAGGGAATTCATGGTCCTAGATCCGGATGGATATAAATTAGTTTTCTTCAAGAGGATGTAATTTTAAACTTCTAATTCTAATTAATATCTTAATAAAAGGCTTTGAATTTAATTCTATCTTTTTTTCCCACTTGCCGTAACATATTCATGTGTTGCTCAAATATTGCCAAACTCCCGGCATCTACTTCTGAATTTGCCAGGTCTATTCCATCTCTTTCTTCAGAATAGCGATGAAGTGGGATTCTCTTTTCACCTGGAGGTCTTGTCAGTTTTCCACTTGCAAGATTGATAGATACCTCTCCGGTATTATTTACATATGAGGTTATTTGCGTAAACGGAAAAAGTTCTTTACTATCTGCTACTTCTGGTACCAATGGTTGCACTGTCGAAGTAGCATATCTACCTCCATCATCGACAGATCCTATATATTCCGTTATTAAAACGCCATTAGATCCATCAGGCATTCGTATACTATGCTTACGACCAAAATAAGTTGCAGTTACACCTGCTCTATTCTGCGTAATTGCATTATGGACTTGCATCTCGAGAGGATGAACAGGTAGGAGTCTTTTTTCTACATCATCAGATGATTGCTGTGGCATTTCATATATAATATTGCTGGTAGGCTGTTTTCTCCCAGTTCGCAGTGCATCGGCAAGTGATCCCGGGTTTTCCAATACAAATGATTCTCCGGATTCCAAATCTATCAATCTTTTATCGACCCTTTTACGTTTTAGCATATCTGCTCCCAAGTTGCCTGAGATCACTACTAACCCCGCTGGAATAATTCCTAATATTACAGATGCAAAAGAAGGAACGCCACATACGTAAACCTCATAACCTGTCCCTGCTCCTGTCAGGACACCTGCAGTGTCAATAGCCAGACGGTTAATTAACTCTCGACTTGCAATTAGGGTTCCAGTGGTTGCTTTAAACCGATCACGTAATCTTACCGATGGTTCTTTAACTGGCACGTTCCCTTTTATTCTTTCAGACATGAGCAGAAGTATAGCATAACTTATGTTATAGGACTATTAAATACTCAGTCGATTGCCGTTCCTTCTCAACCATGTCCGGTACTGCCGGTAGAGAGGATACATTTTACGAACCGTCTCCCAAAAATCCCTCGAGTGATTCATCTCCGTTAAATGCGCAAGTTCATGAGTGACCACATAATCTATTACCTCAAGAGGTGCCATCACCAATTTCCAGTTAAAATTTAATGTCTTGTTACTTGAACACGATCCCCAGCGGGTCTCAGCTGATGTGATTGCGACAGATTTAAAATCTAATCCTGCAATCTTTGCATAAAACTTTACCCGTGCTGCAATAATTCTTCGAGCTTCCTGCTTGTACCAACTAGTAAGATAGGTTTTAACATATTTTTGATTTGGTGTCGCAACAGTAATCGCAGTATCTAAAACAGAAACTAATTCTTTTTGGCCGGGTTTTAATACTAGTTGATATGCTTTTCCCAAGTATAAATAGTTTCCATCTGTCAAAACTGAAGCTTGCCTCGCAAGCATTCGTTGTTGTGCTGCTTTGATCCAGTCTTCTTTCTCTTTTAAAATGTGATTGACAAGAAATTTAGGATAGATCGTGGGAATAGATACTTTAACGTGAGCATTTGGGAGTACCTGAATACCGATGGATTTTCGTTTAGGCGAGCGAACGATCGTGACGTTTTCCATTTGGGAAATTATTATATCATGCAGTGCAAGAGTGGCAAAACTCTCTCCTGAACAAAATAAATACGAAAGATGAGCATGAAATAGCCTCAAGTTTATGGTAGAATAAGGCACTATGAAACAAATTCTCGCGGCCGTTGGTCTTGTCGTTCTTATCATCACAATTATCGCAGTTTATTTTACATGGACACATGTTGATGCCGAATCACAAAGACTCAAAGGAGATATTCAATACAGATCATATCTCGTAGCCGATAGTTTAAAAGGAACAGTTGAACCGAATTTTACTAATAAATCGGATCAATATCTCCAGTCCGTTGTCGCAAATTTTGCTGATAAACAACGGCTCGCAGGCATTGCAATCGTTGATAACACGGGAAAATATGTTGCCAAATCACCAAGTTTGAATAATGGCATTGCAAAATCCTCAACTTCAAATCAAATTATTACCGATGCGATGGATGGTGATCAGGACAATGGAGATTTTGTGACGGTAAATAATAAAAGATATTATATTTATGCTTCCCCCCTTCATGATAAAAAAAGTGTTGTTGGCGGTCTTATCGTTATTCAAAATGCAGGGTATATCTCAACGCAGCTGAATGATATCTGGAAAAGTGATTTGTTAAAACTCTTTCTGCAGGCATTTTTACTCTCCCTTGCAATCTTAATTATTCTCAGATGGATTATATTAATCCCACTTAAAAACCTTGTTGAATCTCTGCAAACCACTAGTCTGGGAACGAATAAAAAGAAATTGCCCAAAGTGTTTAATAATCCTTTTTTAAGCCCACTCATTAAAGAAGTAGGAACTATTCAGAAAAATTTAATTGAAGCCCGCATAGCGGCAAGTGAAGAAGCCAGGCTTCGATTGAAAAAATTTGATTCTCCCTGGACAACAGAACGACTGAAAGCCTTTGTCGCAGATATTCTCAAAGACAGAAAAATTTTTGTTGTGTCAAACCGTGAACCATACGTACATACCAAAGAGGGCAACACAATTGATTATCATTTTCCGGCAAGCGGCATGGTAACAGCAATCGAGCCGATCATGCAGGCAACGGGCGGCATGTGGATAGCACAAGGCAGTGGAAATGCAGACAAACTGGTTGTTGATGATAACGATACCATTGCTGTTCCACCAGGGGACCCATTATATACATTAAAACGAGTCTGGCTTACACCTGAGGAAATCAAAGGTTTTTACGATGGTTTTTCCAATGAAGGAATTTGGCCACTTTGTCATATCGCGCATACGCGTCCGATATTTAATAAAGATGATTGGCGGGAATATGTAAAAGTAAATGAAAAATTTGCGAGAACTGTTCTGAAGGAAATAAAAAACGAACAAAATCCGGTAGTCCTGGTGCAAGATTTTCATTTTGCACTGGTTCCACGACTCGTTAAAGACAAAAGACCTGATGCAACAATCGGCATGTTCTGGCATATCCCATGGCCCAATTCCGAATCCTTCAGCATTTGTCCTTGGAAAAAAGAAATAATTGATGGGATGTTGGGTGCTGATATCATCGGGTTTCATACACAAACGCATTGCAATAATTTTATGAATACAGTCGGTCGTGAACTCGAAGCACTTCGGGATATGGATACTTTCACCATCACAAAAAATAATCATACGACTGCAGTAAAACCATTTCCGATCAGCATTGCATTTTCGAAACGTTCTACAGACCAGGAAAAATCGCAGGACACGCGAAGTAAAGATGCATTAAGAAAGATAGGAGTAAAAACAGATTATGTCGGCATTGGTGTAGACCGGCTTGATTATACGAAAGGAATAATTGAACGAATGCATGCGATAGAAATATTTCTTACGAAATATCCAGCATATATAGAAAAATTCACCTTTATCCAGATCTCAGCACCAAGCCGGACAGATATTCCCGAATATAAACAATTCGCAGAAAAAGTTGAGGAAGAAATAAACCGGATCAATAATAAATTTAAGAAAAATGACTGGAAACCGATACTTTTCCTGTATAAGCATCATTCACATGATGCAATTTATCCGTTGTACCGTGCAGCAAATGTGTGTCTGGTAACGTCACTCCATGATGGGATGAATCTTGTTGCAAAGGAATTTGTCGCGGCACGTGATAATGAAAGGGGAGTATTGATCCTTAGCCAATTCACTGGCGCTTCACGCGAACTACGTGATGCACTTATTATAAACCCCTACAATGGTGAACAAACTGCCGAAGCGATCCATACAGCACTCACCATGAGAAGAGCCGAGCAAACGAGAAGAATGCGAAGAATGCGAGAAATCCTCCAAAGCTACAACATCTACCGCTGGTCCGCGGAACTTCTCAAAACAATGGTTGAATTGGGATAATTTTATGATAAATTCACCTGAACGTATAATCGCAAATATGCTTATTGAACACTCGAGATTTGCTTGGCGTGCTGAAAGAGAAGCTGATACGAGGGATATTGCAAGGCTTGGTGAATTACTCACTGAAGACGCTAGTTTTGTAAGTGGAAAAATTTATAAAACCCGAAACGGTATGGCAGGTTATGCAATGAGAAATGTAACGTTACTTACTGATGGTAGTCTACGAGCAGGTGAAGCCCCTAGTGACAATGCAGCTGTTAGCCTTGCCGGAATTACTTTATATAACTCAAACCAAGTAATACTTCCTAACCCGATATTTGGTGAAGAATTTGCATATAGAAGTTTTATGCATGTAGTTGACCTTCGAGAAGGAACACCAGCTTACGAAATACCTATGCTTCCAAATGTCGCAATGAGAATCGATACGAATGCTGTCCGTCTGCTTCCAGGATGGAGAAGAAGACAAATGGCACATTTAGCAAGAGAACTCCTTGCGCCACCTCATCGATAAAAAATCATTTTTGAATTTGCATTTTTAATATATTAATAGTATATTAGTCCCATGAGTAAAAGTAAGCGTGGATTTGCCAGCATGTCGTTGGCAAAAAGAACAGCCATTGCTAAATCCGGCGGTGTGAAAGCACACCAGCTCGGTAAAGCCCATCAATTTACCCGGGAAGAAGCAATTCAAGCCGGACGTAAAGGCGGAAAAGCAAGAAAAAATACTAAGTAGATTTTGCAATAGGTAAGCTGAAATAAAACGTTGCTCCTTTGCCTTTTTTGCTTTCTAGCCAAATTTTTCCTTCATGTAATTTGATGATTTCTGATGCAATATATAACCCCAATCCAGTGCTTGTAGGTCTTGTGCGTACATCGTCAATCCTGAAAAATCTATCAAAAACAAATTTTTGTTTGTCTGCGGGAATCCCTTCACCAAAATCTTTAACAGAAGTCACTACAAATTTACCTTTTTTTTCAATAGCGATTTCAATCTGCGTTGAGCTGGGTGAATGTTTAATAGAATTAGTTAATAAATTCATAAGCACTTGTGCAATTCTTGATTCATCTCCTTTTACAAAAGCTACTGTACTTTTTTTAAGAATAATCGTATGCTGATCGGACATATAGGTGAAATCTTCAATCAACTTTTTTACCAATGTTTTCATCTGAAACGAATCATACTGAACGGAAAATTTTCCTTCCTGCAATTTACTTACATCTAATAAATCATCAATGAGACCAGTTAATTTATCAGTTTGCGAGACGATATTATTTAAAAACTTCAAATCTTGTTCTTTTTTCTCCTCAGCTCTATGGCGTTTTATGAGTAATTGTCCATAAGCACGGATTGATGTCAGTGGTGTCTTCAATTCGTGACTGGCAATACTCAAAAATTCGTTTTTTTGAAGTTCTAATAACTTACGTTCATTGATATCCTGCGAAATAACAACAACACCTCTTACATCAGGATTGTTGAGCTGATTATTATAAATCGTCTGCATCCAAAGCCAAGATCCATTTTTATGACGGACTCTGACTTCTTCTGTAAAATTTTGATTTGGATATTTAAACGTTTTTTTTAAAAGTTGATCTTTTATTATTGTGTCATCAGGATGAACTATACTTGAATGAATAAAATCGCCACCTATTCTAAATCCTGCTTCATAGCCGAGAATTTTTTTAATATTGGGACTCTGATAAATTATAAATCCTTTTTTATCTATAATTGTTACAATAATCGGTGCTTGATTGACGAGAAAAAGAAACCCGCCTTCAAGTTGCTGTAAACTTGATACGAGTGCAATATGTGAAGCATTTTTAGATGCTTTTTTTGTAGAGCTCACTCTTCTTGCATTTTACACCAAGATATACAAGATTTAAAGCTGAGCAGTTGTGAATCTACATATGAAAATTTGACATATCTGTACAGGTTTTTTATAATAGTCGAGCCTCTGAGAATTTTTAAAAAGGTCTTGTACTAAGACCTCATCTTGCCCTATTTCGTTCTTTCTGGTGTAATAGATATATGGCTATAAATCGTCGAATAAATCAAAATCTACCTACTTCAAATTTTCGAAAATGGTACAAAAACACGACATCTTTTATCAAACGCCGACCTCTGGGAAGTTTCTTTATTGCTTTAGGATTGTTATTTCTAGTAATTATAGTCGGCCATGTACTCAATCAACCAAAACCAGAGCAAGCGGCAAAACCTGTCGTGAAATCAGTACAACTGTATAGTATCGGCTCGGTTCCGAAAGCAACATTCCAGGCAAAAATCGAAAAAGCTGGAGTTATAAAAATAGTCGCACAAACATCCGGCATAGTGCAATCTGTATCGGTTAGCGAAGGTGATAAAGTAGCAAAAGGTAAAACACTTATCTCACTTGCAAGCAATTATCAGGGAGGCAACGCTCCCGGTCTCTCAGCACAGATCGCACAAGCTCAATACCAAAATGTCGTAGATACCTATTCACAACAGCAGGACGTGATAAACAAACAAAAAGACATCGCCAATAGTACCTTTAACAATTACACTGAACAGCAAAATATCGCAAGCCAATCAGCAAATAACACAGGCTCACTTATTGCAGCAAATCAAACAATACTTGATACCTTAAACAATCAACTGACAACTGACAGAAACAACGGCACACCGCAGCCTTCACTTACTGATGAAGAAGGAACTATCAACACCTTACAAGGTGCACAAAACACCCTTCGTTCAGCCTATGCGCAACTTCAGCAGCAAACCGATACGGGTAAACCACCAGGACAGCTTGCGACACAGTCGCGTGATTTGACATTGCAACAACTTGCCATCCAGGAAAAAGCATTGTCACTAAATAAAGAAGTAACAGGACTGCAGGCGGAACTTGCACAGATTAACGCAGATACGATGCTACCGGCAAGTCCGGTTGATGGGGTAGTAGAGCGAGTTTTTGTTCATGTGGGACAATTAGTAAATCCTGGAACAGAGCTTGCGATCGTCACCGCGAAAGAAGATAGCGCACAGACAATTGCTGTTGTAAATGTACCTCAAGAAATTGCTATGGATATTTCTAAATTAGTACCAAGTAATTTATATCTTAACGGTAAATCGTATGAGGTAAAACCATATTATATTTCAACAGATGCGACAGACGGGTTACTTTATTCGGTCTTTTATACGGTCCCAACAGATAAATCCAATCTCGTAACCGATGGACAATTTGTCAATGTTGATATACCGGTCGGGACAATCAATTCGGGTGCGACAGTACCTTTTGTACCGATTGATTCTGTCTATCAAACGCAGGATTCTAATTATGTTCTCCTTTCGGTAAATGGTGTCGCCCAGACCAGAAAAGTTACTCTGGGAAATGTCTTTGGGAGTTTTGTAGAAATTACCAGCGGTATTTACGCAGGTGATCAAGTAATTACGGATAGAAATGTCATCGCTGGAGATAAAGTAACGACACAATAGAAGTATCAAAAGTAAAAAGTAAAAACTAAATAAAACCTCATGGCAATCTTAACAGACTATTTACGACAGCTCAAATTTGATCCAAAACTCAATGATTCGCTCATTGCAAAATATCTTCGCAATCCACGATTGGTAATTCTCATCGTTCTTCTTGCAGTTATTGCGGGTATTTTTAGTTTTGTAACGCTTCCTAGAGTACTTAATCCCAATATTAATATTGCAATCGTTACTATTTCAACTAGCCTTCCTGGTGCCGGGCCAAATGATGTTGAAACACTCTTAACCGTTCCGATTGAAGATGCGGTCAGTAATATTGCCAATATTGACACCATGACCTCAACATCGCAAAATTCCTCATCCATTGTTGAGCTTCAATTTCTCTCAGGGGTTGATCCGGATAAGGCAACTGAGGATGTGCAGACAGCTGTCCAAAGTGTTGGCGATTTGCCAAAAAATGCGACAACTCCTCATGTGCAAAAGCTGGATTTTCAGAATTCACCTGTGTGGATTTTCACCGTTTCAGGCAGTGATCCAGCCTCGCTAATCCGATTTGGCAGGGGACTGCGGGATACATTAAAAGATGTTGATACGCTGAATACCATTTCAGCAGATGGACTGGACAATCAGGAGATCCAAGTGACAATCAAACCAGACGCAATTGCAACGTATGGTGTAAATCCTCAAGCTTTATCACAAACAGTAACAACCGCAATTAATTCCCAACCTGCGGGGAACATTAATACGACGCAATCATCATTCACCCTCACCATTGACCCGACAATTACGACAGTTGATGATCTGAGAAAAATCAGGATCAATCTCAACAACGGTACAACAGTTCTTCTCTCAGACATTGCAAATGTCGCAATCCGTCAGCAGCCCGGAGTCCCGAATTCCTATATTGCCGGGCCAAAGCGCAGCGCGACACAGGCAATAACGTTCAGCGTCTTTAAGAAAAAAACCGCTAATATCACAACTGCAGATCATGACGCACACATTGCTGTTGAAAAATATGCTAAAAAATATAACGGGCAATTCAAAGTTGATGATGTCATCGATACGGGGACTATGATTGATAAACAATTTAGCGATCTGGTCCGTGACCTTGTTATCACATTTTGTCTGGTTTTTCTTGTTATTGTTGTCTTTCTTGGCACCCGTCAGGCGCTCGTTGCCGCATCGGCTATTCCAATGACGTTTCTTCTTACCTTTATTGTGATGAAGCAAACCGGTGTAGACCTGAGTTTCATCGCGTTTTTCTCATTGCTTCTTTCACTGGGTCTTCTTGTTGATGATACTATCGTTATTATTTCAGCACTTTCCGCGTATTACCGCACTGAGAAATTCACACCAATGCAGGCTGGACTTTTGGTCTGGCGGGATTTTAAAACCGCTATAACAACAACTACGCTTACAACAGTCTGGGCGTTTGTTCCGCTACTATTGGCAACAGGCATTATAGGTGAATTTATTAAAGCAATACCGATCGTCGTTTCATCATCGCTTCTTGCGTCATACGGTGTCGCGCTTTTTATCACATTACCAATTGTCATTATTATTCTTAAACCACATGTTCCCTATCGTGTTACTTTTCTTCTAAGAACACTCATTCTTCTTATTATCATCATTATCTTTTTTGCAATTGCGCCAAAAGGAATATATCTTATCCCGGCGTTGTTGCTTTTTATTCTCAACATTTTTATCTACTTCCAGGTGCGACATGATTTAGTTCCGAGATTAAAACAGCGATTCTTTAAAAAACAGCGAAAGGTAGCAACACCCGCTATCAATTTCAGACAATATTTCGACCGGGGCATTATCAGTTTTGATATTATCGGCAATAAATATCGCTACATTATTACCAAAATTTTATCGAGTAAAGCCAACCGCCGAAAGATACTTGTGATGGTTGTTATTTTCTCCCTATTTTCATATATGCTTTTGCCTTTGGGTTTTGTAAGAAATGAATTTTTCCCGGCTAGCGCACAACAATCATTCCAGATTCAAATCGAATTACCTGCAGGAACCAATATTCAAAGAACCCAGGAGGAAGCAATCAAAGTGCTTAACGATATCAGAACAATGCCTGAAGTGCAGATTGCACAACTTAGTATAGGTTCAGGTGCCGAGACGGGATTTGGTGCAGGAAGCGGCGGAAGCAACATCGCAACTATCACAGTTTCTCTGCCTGATCCGAGTGAACAAAAAGTATCATCCCTTGACGTTGCACAAATGATCCGAGACAAATATGCAAATTATCAACCGGGCAAATTATCAGTCATTGAAGAAAGTGGTGGGCCCCCAGCTGGTGCTGATTTGCAAATAAAACTTTTCGGAAATGATCTTGCACAACTTGATACATACGCGAACAAACTCGAAGCATTTCTTCAGAAACAACCCGGTATTACCAATGTTGATAAATCGATTAAAACCGGCACCAGTAAAATTGTTTTTGTTCCGGATTATCAAAAGATGATTGATGCAGGTGTCACGCAGGATCAGGTCGGCTCCTGGCTTCGCAATTATGGCAGCGGCACGACGCTTGATAGCAATGTCAAACTAGAGAAGGGGAATACGCAGGATCAAGATATAGTTTTCAGGACCGATGTAAATCCGCAAACAATCCAGGGACTCGGAACCGTAATGGTCCCAACACAAAATGGTACCGTCCCGCTTTTGTCATTGGGAACGTTGACAATCAAACCCAATCCGACTCTTATCACCCGAGAAAGTGGTAAAAGGACAATATCCGTTACGGCCGGTGTAACAAAAGGATATTCGGTAAGTACTGCAAATGCCAAACTGGAAAAATTTGTCGACACGCTAAATTTACCTGATGGCTATTCCTGGTCAACTGGGGGAGTCAATCAACAAAATAATGATTCGGTTACCTCAATTCTTGAGGCAATGTTGTTATCGTTTATGTTAATTATTATAACGATGGTACTGCAATTCCATTCCTTCAGAAAAGCACTCATTGTGATGCTTGTTATTCCTCTTTCAATTTCAGGAGTATTCATCGTCTTTTCTGTGACGCAAACGCCGCTTTCATTCCCGGCACTTATCGGAATTCTCGCACTTTTTGGGATTGTTGTTAAAAATTCGATTCTTATTGTTGATAAGATTAATCAAAACTTGAGGGCTGGACTTGAATTCCAAAACGCAATTGTCGATGCAGCAGAATCTCGACTTGAACCTATCGCCCTCACCACATTTGCTGGCATTTTGGGTCTTATTCCGATTACCCTTTCAAATGCATTATGGCAAGGATTGGGAGGAGCTATCATTTCAGGACTCATTTTTTCAGGATCAATCATGCTTTTTCTTATTCCAACCGTCTATTATTTAATTTTTCAATCTTCGGAAGGAAAAATGGGAGCTAGTAAAAAGTAGTTAGTAGCGAGTAAAACATATACTCTAACTACTAGTTACAAACTTCTAGCTATTAATTAAGGAGATATTTATTTACTTTGGAGAGAAGATCATGTAGTTCAAAAGGTTTGGCGAGGTAATCATCTGCACCTGAATCTGTGGTAACTTCCTTTATGTTATAACTTGCGGAAATCATAATTACAGGGATATCTTTTGTAGCCGCACTCATTTTAAGACTCTTACAGATATCGCCACCATCCACTCCAGACATGCAGATATCTAGGAATAATAATTTCGGTTGAATGGAAACTAATTTAGACATGAGATCTCCTTCGGCAATGGTCTCGACATCGTAGTTATACAATTCCAGAATCATTTTCATGGCTTCCAAAATTGCTGGGTCATCATCAACAATAACAATTTTATTTTTCTTTTGGATCAAATGAGTCTGTTGAGATTGGACACTACCGACAATACTTGTGTTTTTCATAACTAATTAATGATAATTCATAAATATGAGATTTATGTAATAATGTCGTTCTTTTTGGACAACAAACGACGTTGTTCAGTGGATTAGGGCGTGCTTTGACTTTAAATAGAAATAGGAGACAATGCCAATAGTTAAGATTGGGGTGAGCCAGGAAGGTATCGAAAAACCAAAACTATCAAGAAGCATGACGCAAGAAAGAGCGAATATTGAATACATTGCCCCGTTTTTAAGATACTTATATTTTTGAATAGTATTGATGCTTCGTAGCGTAATCTCTCGAACTACGAACGCGCCAATGCCATTACCAATTAAAATTAAAAGAACCGAAAGAGTAAAAGCAAAAGCTCCCAGAACACCGTCTATTGAAAATGTCGCATCAATTACTTCAAGATAAATCAATTTACTGATATCCGATTTGACCTTACTTTCCAATAATCCTTTTTCAGCATCCTCTGCATTTGCTTTAAATCCATGTGTAATAAAAAATGCACTGGACCCGATAACGGCACTAAATGCCATCAATGGATTTGTGTGAAGCGCAAACCAGGTAATAGCAACTAAAATAATTGATGCCACAGCGTAGAACCACACACCTTTAGAATAAATGAACCGTTCACCCCAAAGTCCGAAATTTTTGGGTTCCAAAAAAAGCCAATGAAAAAATAAGAAGAGAAGGAACGTGCCTCCACCGATGAGCAAAATAGGAGCGGATGCTTCGATTGATTCTTTAACATGTGGATCAGAGCTCATAATTTCATTCAATGCAGTAAGAGGACCGAGAGTCGGATTGGTTACCCAGATAATGATAAATGGGAGTAAACCCCGGATCAGAAAAACAGCGATAATTAAACCATAGGTGAGAAACCACTTTCTCGCGCGCATACTCATTGTTGAGAGCACCTGCGCATTTATCACCGCGTTATCAAGACTGCTTACCGTCTCAAAAAGTGCCAGTCCAACAATGATAAGAATGATCGAAAAAAAATCCATAAGAATTAGGAGGGAAATTATTTCTTTTTGTTTTGTTTAACTTTATGATAGATATAAAACGCAATTAAAAGAACAAAAACTGATACGATAATTATCTGAAATTTGTGATAAATCGGACCAATCGAATCCCAGTGTGCTCCCAGATTGTATCCAACTGATGCGAGGATACCTATCCAAACGAGGGAACCAAGAAAGGTAAACACCATAAATTTCCAGATATTCATTTCAGCAAGTCCTGCAGGAACTGATACAAATGATCTGATACCCGGAAGCAATCTACAAAAAAATGTTATAACACTACCATATTTTTTATACAGTGAAACTGCTTTTTGATATTCATGTTTGGATAACAAGATAAATTTGCCATATTTATCAATGAGCGAAAGTATTACCGTTTCTTCAAGGTAATAGCCAATTGCATACCCAATAAGAGCTCCGCAGAGATCACCAAGTGCGCCTATGAGAATGACAAGTGGAAGTGTAAGCGCGCCGGTTTGTGCGAGATATCCTGAAAAAGGCATTGTCACTTCGGAAGGAATAGGGATAAGCGCGCTATTAAGGAGCATAAAGAAAAACACACCGAAATATCCCGCAGATTGGACAAAATGAATTATCGATCCTGTTAAGCTTTCAAGCATACTCTCAAGTATAGCAAAAAATGGATGAAAGAGCATTAGTTTTTGATATCATATGATCTCTTGCTTTTGAATTCACAAACTCATCATAATTAAATTAAGCGACTGTGCTATACTTGAGCTGGTTTAATATTGACTTCCTGCTCAATTTAATTCTGAAAACAGAAGAAAGGAGGTGAAGGTCAATGAGTACAACTACAAAATCAACAGATATTATTGCAACCTTAGGCGAGTGGTTTGATAAATTCCCACCACTACCTAAAAACTGGCGTGATAACCTTGCAAGAATTGCTCCCGTACTTTCCTTAGTACTTGGAATTATCTTAATTATCTTTACCGTTCTAGGAATCCTTTCTCTTAGCGCATTATCCCCACTGGCATATTTAGGAGGCGCACAAAGCGTAGGAGCAATCGGTTCAGGAATTCTTGCAGAAATTATTTTTCTTGTAAGTGGAATTTTACTTGCTGCAGCATATCCAGGTTTGAAAGCACAAAAATATAAGGGATGGACTTTAGTGTTCTGGAGTGTCGTTGCAAGAGTTGTCGGAATATTAGTCTCCTTCAATATAATAGGGGCTATTATAAGCGCACTTATCGGATTTTATCTGATTTTCCAAATCAGATCTTATTTCAAATAAGTTTCACAACAAACATCAGCATATATACATATAGGTATGCGATGTTTGTTGTTGTTAAAAATCACATAGCTAAACAATATTTAAAGCAACAATTCCTCCAATTACCAGAAGAAATCCAACAATCTGAAAAACAGTTAATTTCTCTTTAAGAAAGATAATTGCCAAAATTGTGGAGACAACAGGAGCCGCGGCATTGATAACTGCAACATAGGATATTTCATATTGTGTTAATGCATAATTAAACACTGAAAATGCAGCAACATCAAAAACTGCGGCAGGAATAATCCATCTCCAGTCTATTTTCCTAAAAAGAGAAAGTATATCTTTTCGCTGAATACAAAACAATACAAGTATTGTTACAGCAATCATTATTCTCATGCCAAGAGAAGTCGCATACCATCCATTAATGCGGGATGAAATACCAATAAAATAAAAATATATACCCGTCCCAAACGCTGCCAACAATGTAGGTAATACACCTGCTGAAAATTTTACCTTCCCATTTTTTCTCAGATCTTTTAGATGAATTCCCAGAAGTATTACACCTATGAGAATTGCGGAAATCGCGATAAACTTAAGCAGATAAAAGGATTCATGCAAGAACACTACTGACAAAATAACGGTAATAATCACATTTGTTTCAATTATTGTTCCCACAATTGCAAGCTGACCCACACGTAAAGCGTAAAAATAAAGAAGGAGAACAAAAGTCTGCCAAATCCCCAGTCCAAATAAAAGCCAAAGATTTCCGTGTGCTTCAGGTGCAATAAAAGGGAGCATACACAAGGTAATTGGTATTCCGACTACTTCAAACATGAAGAGTGCTTTTGTCCCGTCCATGGATCGATTGGCCTTTGTTAAACAAAATGTCATAAATGCCCATAAAAAAGGAGGAATTGAGGCAATGAGTACTTGCTGTAATGAAAATTCCATATCAGGATCGCGACCAGCGAGCAAAAATACCGGTTGAGAGAAGTCTGCCTGCGGATTTTTCGACAAGTGCCAGCTCACCGGATTCAATTGTGCCATGCAAATCGGATACATAATCCGAAAGCACATTCTCAAGCATCAGTGCAGATGATGAAATGGCATATGCATTGACAAGGACGAACAAGGGTTGCGGAACTAATACTTGCCTGCATAGCGCTAGTAATTTCGGGAATGATTCATTAAAATCCCATTTCTCACCACTTGGACCATGACCATAAATTGGCGGATCCATAATAATTCCATCGTATTTTACTCCGCGATTTACTTCTCTTTGGACAAACTTCACAGCATCATCAAGAATCCATCTGACAGGTTTACTTTCCAAACCCGATGCTGCTTGATTTTCTCTTGCCCAGCCAATTGTTGGACGAGACGCATCAATATGAGCAACTGCTGCACCACCAGCGGCACAAACCAAGCTTGCAATTCCCGTATAACCAAAAAGATTTAGTATTTTAATTTCTCTATGCGTCGGAGAAACTTGTCCGTTTGGTTGTTTTTGCAATACTGCATGCATCATGGCACTGGATATCCATTCCCACTGCAATGTTTGTTCAGGAAAAACACCAGTGTGCTTAAAAGGGGAAAGTTTTGCATAAAATGAAATATTTTTATATCGCATCAACCATTTTTCAGGAATCTTATTTTTAATGATCCATTTCTTTTCCTCTGCGTCAAAAGATGCATCAACAGATTTCCAAAAAGTCCCGTCCAATCGAGGTTTCCAGATAATTTGCGGGTCAGGCCTGGTCAAACGAAATGGGCCAAATCGCTCAAGCCGCATGCCATTGCCTGAGTCAAGTAATTCATAATCTTCCCAGCCAGATGTCGAAAGCACAACCATGTATGTATTATAACAAATATAAAACAGAGCTATAAAAATGTTTTAATTTAAGGGGAGGTTCTGGGATCTGGCAAATCAACTAGTGCTCAGTTTGTCAACAAATTAGGAAGAAATTTTTTTTATGGAATACGAAATGATTCCCGATGGTGTATTCACTGCAACCACATCTCCAACTTTTTTTCCTTCAACAGCTCTACCAATAGGGGAAAGGAGTGACAATTTTCCTTCGCCGGGGTTTGCTTCAACATCTCCTACAAACTGGAATGTCTTTTCCGTACCATTTATGGTGAACAAAACTGTACTCCCAATTCCGATTGCGCCGGATGTTTTTTCCTCAACAATTTGTGCGGTTTTCAACTGAAATGTCATCCGCATGAGTTGTGCATCAATCGTTCGCAATTTTCCCTTGGAAGCTTGATAATACCCATTCTCCTTCAGATCTCCTAAATCACGTGCTTTTTGAACGTCTTGAATGACTGCCGGTCTTTGTGCTTTTAATTCCTCATATTCTTTCTTAAGTTTTTCAAAACCCTCTTTGGTAAACCGGGTAATGGGAAGTGGTGTATGTGGTCTGTTTTGCATGGCCTTATTATATAAAATCAAACTCGACAAAGCGAGGGGAGTTTTGAAAATTACTTACTATTTTGAGGTCTATTATATTTTCCTATCAACTCTGCCTGTTCAATAATATGCCCTTTCATTGCATCAAGTACTATTAGTTTGGTAACTTTTGCTTGTTTTGGAAAACCGAGCATTGTATCAAGCGCGTATAATTTGAAGAAATATCGATGTTCGCGGTCAGGTGGACATGGTCCTGTATACGAATCTTTCCCTGAACCATTTGCGCCTTGAGAAACACCCGATGGAACGTTATTCTCTTTTATTTCATGAAGAGCGGGCGAGATATTGTATACAACCCAGTGGTCAAAAACGCCATCCGGTTTGATATTTTTTGGCACATCCGGATCATCCATAAGCATAACCAGACTCTTCGCATTGTCGGGAACAGCTTCAAAACGCAATGGGGGATTGATACTTTTTCCGTCACAGGTATATTTCGTAGGAATTGTGCCATTCGTGGCAAATGCACTGCTTGTAATTTTCATCGTACCCGTCTTTGGAACAATTGTAGCAGACAATTTCTGAATCGATGCTATATTTTGTGTAATAGTTTTGTGTGATTTAAAAAGAGCTACAAAGATACTAACGAAGACAATAAAAGCTACAAAAAGAATTATCAAAATATTTCTTGTCATTTTTTACGATTAAATGCCAAACCACCATAGGTTTCATCAACCGGCATAATCTCGACATTATCAATATTGACATGCTCAGGCTGCTCCATAACCCAGGCAATTGTCTTTGCGATATCCTCAGCAATAAGCGGTCGAATTCCCTCGTAAACTTCATCTGATTTTTTCTGATCTCCATTAAATCGCACTAGAGAGAAATGCGTTTCGGCAGCTCCCGGATCAATATTGGTTACTTTGATGTTGGTTCCCAACAAATCTGTACGCAAATTTCTGGCAAATTGCTTAATAAATGCTTTTGTCGAACCATACACATTGCCGCCTTTATACGGCGCAATTCCCGCGACTGATCCGATTGTGATAATCATACCGCTATTTCTTTTTGTCATGGAGTCTAAAACAAAGCGGGTAAAATAAAGTGTTCCTTTGATATTGGTATCAATCATCGTTTCCCAATCATCCATATCACCCTCCTGCACAGTATTTACGCCCTTTGCAAGACCGGCACAGTTAATGAGTACATCAATATCGGTAAACTCTTTGGGAAGATTTTTGAAAAAACTTGCAACTTGTTTTTTGTCACTTACATCAACATTTGAAGCATAGGTATCAGTCTCAAGTTCTTGTTGCAGTTTTTTTAATTCGTCCTGATTGCGAGCTACCAAAATTAATTTATATTCATATTTCGCAAGGAGTTTGGCGGTAGCTTTTCCAAATCCCGAAGATGCGCCAGTTATCAAAACAGTCTTCACTAAAAGCATTGTAACAAAAGGATAATTGTCTGACAAGAAACTAAATTTATAGATTACCAATTATAGCTTATAGTACTATTGTCTAGAACGTAAATATATGGTATAGTACTCAAAATTATGGCTGCAAGAACAATAGAAAGACCCACAGAAAAAGCGTATCTTAAGATACTGCTGCTTAATGGCGCACCACTACCCGATAGTTTGATGCGCGACAGTAGAAGATCTGCACTGGCAGTCCTTACCAATATGGGCATGGTGCACTATGAACGTTCTAGAGAATTCCCACAGATGCAAAGAGAAAATCTTGTGAGAGCAAACTTAGATGATCCAAGACAGTTAGTCACTACCACAAATTTTCTTCGTTCAAGCGCTTCCAGAATTTTTGGAGATCTTTTCAACCCTCGTGATTGGGATCAGACAATGATGCGCTCCTCAGGCGATATGAGACCTGAAACTCCCATTTCACCATCACTATCACCATATGCTCGACCTATGGTGTATGTAGCCCAGCGATTAAATGGTTCTGAAGAATATGAAACTGCTCTTGAATATATCGCTGCACGAACATATTTACATGCGATACAAGAAAGACAAAATGAGTCTACAGGCACTCATGGTAATCCAAGAATAAATGTACAAGAGATGGCCGACAGATTGGATATTTTTGGGAGAGTACAAAGGCTCGATAAAATGCCTGTTCTTGATGAAATTTCACAGCGAATGCATGCAACAGTTATCAAACAGGAAAAAATAAACGCACAAAGAATACGTTCAGTCGTAGTTAAAAAGGAAGAAATACTTGAAAGGATAGAAATAGAAAATTCTGTAGATATGTTTGATAATTTAATTGCATATAGCAGAGCTCATCATGCACGACAAAAACATGTCTTAAGAGGACGGCAAATGGAAGCATTCGACGACATTATTCAGACTGGAATACGAGGACATAAAGAAGGATATATTGAGGCTCCTACAGGATTTGGTAAAACTGTTCTGTTTGGTGAAGTAGCCGCTGCAGCAAATGTACCCACAGTTATTGTTGTCCCAAGAAAACGGCTCGTTGAGCAAACATATGAAAGATTAAAGGAATTTAATCCAGACCTTTCAGTCGGTCGCATGTATGGTGATGTAAAAGAATTTGGTCATCAAGTGACGGTAACAACATATCAAACAGTTACAGCAGATTCGGCGGAAGGCTTTTATATCCCTTTTGATGAGTCAAAATTAGTAATTCTTGATGAGGTAGACGAGGCTACTGGAAGAGAACGGATAAAAGCAATTGAGAAAGTACCGGAAGATGCATTTTTAATGGGATTGTCAGCAACTCCCGTGAAAGTCACAGGAAAAGAATATGAGGGAAGTCGTGTCGCAAAAATGATGAACAATGAAATTCATACCGTTACATTACGAGAAGGAGTTGAGGATGGATACCTTTCGTCTTTTTCAAATTATATTGTTAAAGTAGACTCGGATATCTCAAGAGTAGGAATATCAGAAGATGGAATATATAATGAAGCTGCTTTGGAAAGCATTATTAACACAGAGCCACATAATAAAGCTACAGTCCGTTTTTTCCTCAAGATGCGCTCAAATGATAGAAAGAAATACGGTAAGCGAGCGGGACCACTAACAACTTCCGTATACGCCTCCTCAGTTCAGCATTCAAAAGATCTTGCACTAGCGTTTCAAGATGCCGGTGTAAAAGCAGCTGCAGTATGGGGAAACCAGAATCCAAAGGAACAGGATGAAATTATGCGTAAATGGACATCAGGAGAAATTGAGATCGTTTGTAGTAAAGATTTACTAGTTCGGGGTAATGATATACCAAGACTTCGCTTAATTATGAATGTCGCCCCTACAGGATCTTATTCGGTTGAAAAACAGCGTAGTGGCAGGGGGCTACGTATTGATCCGGATAATCCGAACAAACATGCCATCATTGCCGATTTTATTTATCAAAACAGCAATAGAAAAAACCAGCAAGTAACCTTTGCTGAGGTCGCCGGTGGTGCAGAAATGTACAGATATGTATCCCCAGGTATGAAGCATTGGGTAGGAAATAAACGACGTACAGGCGAAGATAACGATAGCAGTACTACAGGTAATGACGAATTCACTATTGATGGGCTCCAGGTTGTAACAGATGTCCGCGAGGTAATGCGTTTAGTGAAAGGAATTCAGGCGACACGCATTGATGATGATATGACAATACTGGATACTGATTTCCCGAATACACAACTCGCACGAAGGGATGTTTTTGTGGGCAAAGACCAAGATTTACAAGCTATTGCTGAGACCGTAATCAGTGAAATTGAAGCGGAGTCTCCTGAGTTGGTTGTACAACGACAAAATTTGAATTGGCCCATTACCGTTGTCACAGATAGACAGTTATTTATAGATAAAATGGTAGCAAAAGGGGCAAGATTAAAAGATAAAACAATCGAGCCTGTCCAAGAAGGAGATACGGTCATTAACACTCCTTTTCTATTCTCTCTTTTTGTCGGTGAACATCAGAAGGTGGCTAAGATAAAAGACGCAGTTCTAAGAGAGATGCGAGTAGAACAGCCTGCTCTTGTTGCACAGAGAAAAAACGTTAATAGAACAGCGACAGTCGTTCGGGATGTTGATGAATTTATAAGAAGGATGCTGGAAAAAGGCGCAGAAAGAAAAGGTACTCCGCAACCAACAGCTGGAAAAGATGATCTTACCGTAACAAATAGATGGCTGAGTGATACTTTTGTTGGAGATGCAGGAAGACTTCGAGGAATTGCCTATGAAGTGATAGCACAAATTGAAGCTGCTCACCCTGATAAAGTTGCTTGGGTAAAAATAAATAAAGCAAGGGTTCCAATTGTAAGAGATAAAGCATTATTCATGCAGCGAATGCAGGAACGAAAAGTCTCGCTTCCGGATGCCGCAGCAATTGGCGTTTTGGATTCAGATTTCCCGGTTACAAGTACCTATCTATTAAAGCGTTTTGCGGCAACCTGGGAAAGATTACGAGCAGCTAAAGAGGCCGTCATGGAAGAAATAGAAGCAGAAAATTCTGATTTGATAGCAAAAAGGAAGAAAAATATTACCGTCGTGACAGATGCAGATATATTTGTTCGGAAAATGCAGGAGAAAGGAATTAAATTACGTTGAGCGGGTGATGGGAGTCGGACCCACTACATTCTCCTTGGCAAGGAGACATTCTACCGGTGAACTACACCCGCAATAGACCTCATTTTACCAAAAAAGCGTTCTCTTGTCATCTATAGTATCAAATAAACCCAAATTCAAACATCTGCTTGACAATTAGACTGATTTAGCAGTATAAATGTTCTACATTCATGATAAAGGAATTACTGTCCAACTTCACAAGAATTCTCCTAGGTAGCTTTCTTCCCGAAAACTTTCAACCATATCTCCGAATAATGTTTGCAATTGTTTTTATAACGTTTTTTGTTTACGGGATACAGATAGGAATTGGTACTATTTATACGTACGCTAACAATCCATCGGCATATAAATCGAGTGAAAAAAACAAAATTTGCAGTGATCTTAACAATACTACAATAAAATATATTTGCAAAAACTCGAGGATCTCAAAAGTCGAAGCTCATAAAGTAACTTCATTACTTTCCTTTGTGCAGGATTTACATAAATTAACAAATTGATCAGCCGCATTATCCCAACTTAGATCCTGTACATCATGCGCGACGGATCTACTGACTTTTTTATACTCTTCACCATCACAAAGTAATAATTTTATCTTCTTTGCAAGCCCAATTGGATTGTTAGCAGACGTTATGAGAATCGAATGATCTTTGTCTATCAATCGCGAAACGCCGGTAACATCTGTGGTAATGACAGGCACACCACATGCCATAGCTTCAACAGCGGTAATACCAAAGGATTCATAGTGAGAGGGCATCACCATCAAATCCGCGGCATTATAATAATCAGGAAGTTCCTCCTGCGTTTTTCTTCCTACAAATTTAACAGAGGTTCTGATACCTAATGCTTCCCGGATCTCTGAAAGTTTCTTTAACTCTTTAGGCCATTCCTCCTCGTTATTGGAAATATCTCCACCAACTATCCACACAGTAACTTTAAGCTCCGGTCTTGCTGTTAAAAGAATTTTAAGTGAGTAGAGCAAAACATCAATACCCTTAAGTGGTTCAATTCTTCCCACAAATAAAATTAACTTTTCATCAACATTCGCGCCGATGCTTTTTTTGGCTTCAATTTTATCAGTAGGTTTAAAAAGATCAAGATTTACACCGGGCGTCAAAACAGCAATTTTTTCAGGATCTCCATCATATAAGTATTCAATATATTGTGCATCAGTTTCACTTGTCGCAATAATCTGATCTGCTGTTTTGACAAGCTGCTGTTCGATTTGGATACGTTCTTTACTTTCCCGCTCCTCATCACTGCGAGCAACCAAATTTTTCATCAACCCCAATGTATGAAAAGTCATAACAAGTGGAATTCCGTACTTCTTTTTTATTTCAACTCCTGCAATTCCTGAAAGATAATAATGGCAATTAACAATACGGTAGGAAATATTTTCCTTTTCAACAAAGCTAAATATATAATCAGTAAACTCGGGAATATACTTTTCTATTTCTTTTTTTGAAAGCGGTTCTTCTGGCCCTGCTGGAACATGAATAACTCGGACATGTTCATTTACCTGAACAATTCTCGGACTATCCGACGATTGCGAACGGGTAAAAATATCGAGAAAATATCCTTTTTTCGCAAGTGCCTTGGAGAGTTCGAGCACATAAATATTCATGCCACCAATTTCGGCATCTGTTTCATCCGAGATTGGACACGTATGATAAGAAATAACAGCAAAACGCTTTGAGTTCATGCATGTATTATACTATAATTAAGAAACTCGAAGTTATGCAAACCATAATCTACCTCATTAGACACGGAGAAGTAAAAAATCCAGATGCAATACTTTACGGAAGACTACCGCATTTTGGTTTATCTGAAAATGGAAGAAAAGAAGTAGCACAATCTGCTGAATTTTTAGCAGACAAACATATCGATGCAATCTATTCCGGACCACTTGAGAGAGCCAAACAAACAGCTGAAATAATTCAAAAAAAACTCGGCATCCCAGAAATCTATTTCAACGACCAATTAACTGAAGTAAAAACTTCATATGAAGGAAAAAAATTCAAGACGTTAGACAAGCTTCAATCTGAAATTTATTTAAAACCACTTGATGCATCTGATGAAACACTTGAGGATATTGCCCAGCGTATGATCATTTTTCTCCATGGCGTAATCAACAAAAACCCGGGAAACCATGTAGTAATTGTCAGTCACGGAGATCCGATCATGGCTCTGAAAGCGAAAATCAAACATAAAACCAAGCCGCTTGAATTTATGAGCTTTAAAACAGATGACTATATCCAACATGCAGAAGTGTATGAAGTTACCAGTGAAGATAATGAACTTTCAATAAAAGCCGTATTCAAACCGCTCGAGTAGCTGTATTCTCAAATTCTAAATCTATACATTTGACTCACAAATCTTATAGCATTATAATCCCAGCAGAATGCCAGCTGAAAGACCAGCAAACCATGACAGAGGAGAACAATCGAAAAGGGCCAGTTGCGCGCAATTTTCTGTTGACACCTTTGTGCCACGTATGATCCATCCTCTTCTTTCGCCAAATATAATCCAAAATTATCTTCGAGATGATGTATATTTGAGGCCAGGTATAGCAGACATGAGTCTTCATACTGTAGACCGATCAGTTGCAAGTACCATAGCAGGAATTGGTAATCCAGTGACTTATTTCACGAGTGAAAGAAGTCGGCAATTACATCAAGCTGAGGATCAAGCAAGAAGAGGATTTGGTCCGGCTGTTCTGGATCGTGCAAGAGAGTTGGAGATAAGTTTTACCTTAAACTCAGCACAAGCAACTACACGACTTGCAACTCCTTCTGAAAATGTAGCGGGAGACCTGCATCGTGAACATGGTTATTTTGGTACTCTTGGTTGGAACGTTTACTCAGCAATCGATGATGGCAGCCCTGTCCTACTACTACCGCAAACGAGCAGAAAAGGGTCTACCTTCTTTCAAGCTGTAGATCTCAATGAACTACATTCCCGTGATCCTGAATTTCTTCCACAACGGATCAGAGACCATGAAGAAAGATATGCACTCAGAACCCTTGCCGATACTGTTGCATATAATCATGGTCTCCATGAGGTCCCAGAAGATGCATTAATTCCCGATACAATTCTTGAGGTAGCCCGACTTTCCGATCCTGCAGAAGCAGGAAGAGAACTTGGCTCTATGGCAGGTTATCTTTATTTTCTGGCAATGGTTGGAGACTTTCCTAATACCATTAAAGAGTTTCAAGAGGATATCTATCAAAGAAGCACACCGATGGAGGAAGGAAAAACTGCATATATTGAAAGTTATCTAAGCCACATGGGAGAATGCCCATCCACCTCTGAGGCCGCCCGACAAAGGAACTCAATGCTCACACAGGCATATATTACGCTGGGGCGTCTTGATGTACGAGGTGCAGAAAAAGAAGGACTTCCGCAAAAGGATAGTCCTGTAACCCAAGTATTACGCAACCCCAGTTCATATACCTATAATGTCGATGAAAGAGATCAGATTAATACAGCTAGAAAAGACTATGCACAACAAGTCAGTAGATTCTTAGATCAAACGCAAGATATTACCGATAGAGATGCATTAACCGAAGCACTTGCACGAGATTTGCCTGAAACACATGAGGCTCTTACAAGGTTTCAGGAATGGTTAGGAACAGGGTTTAGTAATTTTGATGCTTTTCTTGAAGGGACGGTTCGCCGTATGTCTTGGAGTCGTGAAGGGTTTACCTTAGAAAGTATAAATGCGGCACTAAGAGAAGAATTACGACTGACCGGTCTTGGCGCCAGGGGAGACTTTGAAGGAGTTCATATTCCCTATACTCCCCGTGATGTTTCGATCCACAACCCACATCTTGAGGTAGTTCTTCCGCTTTTAGTAATACAAGAACTCCAGACACAAAATAACAAACGCGCCCTGAGGGATGCTCATCTTACCGTATTGCAGCCACACAATGATGAGAGGGCTCAACAATTACAACAATCGCGTCATGAACTTGCACAGTCAGTCGAAGACGACATCCGTAATTATGACCGATTATTGCAGGTATCTGAGGAGCTTAAGGACACATATGCCGCTTTTAAAGATCTAACAGGTATCACTGATGATGATATTATTCATTTGATAGATCTAGCCAAATCTCACACTCGTGATGAAGCTCATTTTCCTTACGGGCTATATAAAGCACTGGTAAATACCCTCTACATGGAGAAAGCGGGATTAATAAACACAAAAACCGCACCATTTAGGACATTTCTTGGATCGCTTTTTCCCAATTATCCGGCAGCAGTATGGGAAAATCTTCACTCTGAATCTTTACAACCGACGGATGAAGCATTTGGTACTCAATTTACGGATTCGTTACGCGAGGCACTTGTTTTAACATCCGAATCTGAAGGTCCGGTCACCTGGCACTCAGCTGCACAACCCGCTTCAGTCAATCTTACTTATCATAGACTTACATCACTCCCCCCAGAAGGACTTGTGACAGCAGTGGATGCAGTTCTTCTGGCTTTTGCGCCACCTACACCAGAAACAAGTGCAGAAGTAATGGATACCCGAACTATCCAGGAACGTGCAGCCTATGACTTTTTACATCGACTAATTACTCACGCTGCTCCAGGTGAATTAAATGATGCAGAAAGAGAACTGCGACAACAATACGACGAGCTTAAAAGTAATTGATCCTAACTCCACTGTTGTATTTTCCAAATAATACTTGTATCATCGAGCTATACTCAACAATAGATTGGGGGTGAAAAATAATGAATTTTCTTGCAATTATCGTTGCGGCAATTGTAAATGTCGTACTTGGTGCATTATGGTATTCACCCGCACTTTTTGCCAAACCATGGGCAAAAGGAGTAGGGATGACAAAAGAACAAATGGCCAAAGGTGCTAAAATGACACCAAAAATGTTTGTTCCGCCACTCTTAGCAGCAATTGTAACAAGTTACGTTATGGCATGGTTTTTTCATGCTCTGAATGTCACATCGCTTGGCGATGGAATATGGATTGCGTTTTTGGCTTGGCTTGGATTTACAACTACTGCACAAGTACTTAATTCCTGGGTATTTTCAAATGGCTGGCCAAAAGAAGTATATTTTATTAATACAGGATACCACCTCGTTGTATTCTGTATCATGGGCGCCATTCTTGCGGTTTGGAGATAAAGAAACGATAGTATACAATACGAATCGAACCATCTTATGATGGGATGTTTTTGTTTTATGAAACTCTATAACACGCTTACGGATACAATACAAACATTTACATCCTTAGCTACTAAAGAAATCAAACTCTACGTCTGCGGTATCACTCCTTATGACACGACACATCTGGGACATGCTTTTACGTATACCATTTTTGATGTTCTCTACCGATTTTTGGAATTTCAGGGTTACAAAGTAAACTATACACAAAACGTCACGGATATTGATGACGATATTTTAAAACGGGCCAAAGAAGTAGAGGAGGATTGGCAAAAACTCGGTACATTTTGGACAAATAAATTTTTAAATGATATGAAATCGCTTCGAAACATCCCGCCAACACATTATGTTAAGGCAACCGAAACTATATCGACGATTATTTCATTTATCGAAAAATTAGAAGCCGATGGATTCGCTTATGAAAAAAACGGCAATGTGTATTTTTCGGTTCAAAAAGATCCCGAATACGGCAAACTTTCAAAATATACCCGAGATCAAATGATAAAGCTTTCTAAAGAACGAGGAGCAAATCCAGATGACCCGAACAAACATGATCCGCTGGATTTTATCCTTTGGCAAAAAAGTAAAAATGACGAACCTTTTTGGAATTCCAAATGGGGAAAAGGTCGTCCGGGTTGGCATATCGAATGTTCCGCAATGGCTTACAAATACCTTGACAAAAAGATTGACATTCATGGCGGCGGAAGCGATCTGCGCTATCCCCATCATGAAAGTGAGATTGCCCAGTCAGAACAATTTACCGGAGAAAAACCCTTTTCGCAATTTTGGATGCATATCGGCATGGTAGAGTATAAGGGAGAAAAAATGTCAAAATCACTCGGCAATCTCGTGATGGTTTCGGATTTGTTGAAAACCTACTCACCAAACACCATCCGCTATCTACTTTTATCCCATCACTACCGGGAACCCTGGGAATTTTTCCAGGATGAACTTGATAAAGCAGATCAAACAATGAAACAGCTTGAATCCAAAATCAAAACGAACAAATACACTCAGAAAGAAAAACCAAATTTAGAAGAGTTTACCAATGCATTATCAGAAGATCTAAACACGCCAAAGGCACTTGAAATAATTAAGAAAACTATAAAGAAGAGAAATATTACCGACGCGAAGAAGATGCTCGGGATCCTTGGGATCGAGTTGTAGTAGAACGTGTCGCAAATGTATGCATTCTATCTGAAAGTTTGGTACTGACACTTATAAGACCCGCCTTGGATTGCACATCATGTAACGTTCCATTTTCTCTGGCAAGAAAAGCGACAACTGTTTCCAGGGTACTGTGCCCGTTAAATGAAAGATCCAACCCATTTCGGATAAACATCCTCTTATCTGTATTCTCCGTTGTTGTCTTTGAACTTCTGGTAACTTGAATGAGTCCGCTCCTGTGACCTTGATCGGTAGTCACAGCTACAAGATCTGCCCGAAGATCCGGATCAACATTATGATCTTGCTGTATAGATGAGGAAAAAACAAGCACGCGACCTCTTGGATCAGAATTTGGAAGACCAATACCTAACAATTCGTGTTGCAAGTTTATTATTCTCCGATCTAAAAATTCATATTTTCCAAAATCGGCATATACCTTGCCTAAAAGTTTTACTATTCCACTATTTGTTTGCTGTTGAGCTAAAGCAATTTCTCTTGCTGTCTGCTGCGTTCCACTGGACCAACGAGCCGCAACTGTCATAACAGGCAAACTTGCTAGTGCTTCCTCTGTTCGAAAACCAAGATCCATTAATCGTGCACTTCTATAATCTGTAGCTTTTTTACCGGCACTCTCAAATTGTCTCTTAGATCGTTCCCACATTTCTTGAGCATGCTTCAAAGCTCGCATTCGTTCATGAATAGAAATCTTACCCGTATGCAGAGCTGCGCTTACTGCTGCCCAACCTGAAGCATAGCCATATAATGGATGCTCATGTGCAACACTTGCCATATCGAAAGATTGGAAGAGAAGTTTTTGAGGTGGAACCACATTAGTATCCAGAATCAGCATGTAGTCTCTAAAACTCGGACTTTTTCTTCTAACTTGTAAGACTCGCTCTAAACCTTCAAAGGGAAGCTCAACCGTCCTTCCAGGCTGTTTGCCACGCTCCGCCGCCATAAAAGAACTATACTACAAATTGAGTCATTAGGGGTATAAGTAAACTATAGAGATGTAATATTATTTATACACACTAACCGTGAGGGTATCATTAGCATAGGTAAATACCAATTTCACAGGTTTATCAAAATTGTTTTCGACATATAAATTTTGCGCTTCATTAGCACCAGATTCACCGGCAGAATAATAAATAGCAGTGCCGTATTTCGGATCAATATCAGGAATTTTCGCAAAGTCATGGCGCGTTGGGGCAACGACGTTCAAGCCAGCATCACGAGCAGCCCAGTTAATAAGTGTCGCGAAATGGCAGACTCCGTCTCCGTATAAATCACCATCATATTCAAATCCTTCAGTCGCACCAAAATGAGCATTCGTCGTAACAACATGCTTATCAGCATAGATAGGCAACACGTCGTCATGGAAAGCAAAAACTTCACCAGGCTGCAAAGTCAGCACATACTGGGTAGGTTTACGAACAGCATCCCAATTGATTTGCTGTGCGTTTTTAACACTTCCTGACATGTAGGCAAGTGTCAACAAAATGTTATCTTTAAACACCTTGTTAACTGAAGCAACAGGATATCGATCATCAAGTGACATACCACGTGTTGCAAGAAGCTGTCCATAAGACTGCTGCTCTTTCTGTATAACATAAGGAAGAGTCGCAGTAAAAGCCTCAGCCTGCATCGTCCCGATAGCAAGGGCAAAAGGAATTAAAATAAGGAATTTTTTAAATAAATTCATAAATAAAAACAGGCCCAAATCTAGACCTATAGTTGTATATTATACAACACTATGGGCCCATTTGTCAAGTCCACGAGAATCAAAAATGCAAGAAAATGGAGGCTAAATTTATCATTTTAAATGTGAAATGAAACTTTTCCTTAAATCGACATTACTGCGCGCAGCGTTAAAAAAATCTTTGGAGTGGAGCGTATAAAAAAACGAATGTTTTTTAGCGGAACGGAAAAGATTTTTAGCGAGCACAGCTCTGTCGAGAGCTTTGGTACTTTGGCGGCCCAAAGTACAAAAATAAACTCAGCTTTACATTCGCTCATCAATAACTTACTCTAAATACATGAGCAAAAAGAAAAAAACGAATCCTCAATCTCCTGATCATTCGTTCCAAATAACCCTCATCACATTCAGCTCAATAATCTTACTTATTGGCTTAACGATAATTTTAAACTTGAAACCCCACACCTGTGCCAACTCCATAAGCTGCATAACCAATCTCACAGGACAAAAAACACCAGATACCACCGGCATATTCATGGGTAACCACGTGACCGCACCAAACCTCCCGGAAAATCCCGAACTTGCACTAGATAACGCCAGACAAGTTCTCGGCACCTCAACTGAAACAAAACATATCTATGTAAGCCTCAACACGCAACGCCTCTATGCCTACCAAGGAGCCAACCTGGTATATAGCTTCCCAATCTCTTCAGGCAAATATCACCCGACTCCAACAGGGGATTTCAGAATTTGGATATGGCTGAAATATACGAGAATGGTAGGCGGCAGTGCTTCCAACGGGACCTATTACAATCTCCCTAATGTACCCTTTACGATGTATTTTGCAAATAATACTATCCCGCAAAATGACGGCTACAGCCTCCATGGAGCCTATTGGCACAATAACTTCGGCCATCCCATGAGTCATGGATGCGTGAATATTCCTGTTGCGGATGCTGAAAAACTATATTATTGGACCAATCCGAATGCAGGCTATATTTCCTATCCGACAAATGTCGTTCCGGGAACATTAATAACTATCTATGGAGATCCGCCGGCAAGTGAAACCGACTACGTGGACTAAGATAAAACCTTAGATCAATCCTTGTCCATGCAACTTACGTGCACAGCCAGGGAACTGGTTGTAAATACTTGATCGATTCAACAACTGTCTCACGGCAGCTTTTTGAACTTCCATAGGAGCTAGATCGGCTCGGTCATAGCCAGTATTCATACTTTTCCATGTTCCATAAGAGAACTGAAAGGCACCATAGTAACCATTTCCAGAGTTTCTCGCAGGATTATTTCCAGCCTCACAACTTCCAAGAGCATCAAGTGCGGTATCAGAAATAGATCCATCACTGGTTGCAGCTGTAGGAGCCTGAGTCACAGGTTCCTCAACAATAGTAGGTATGACTGTCGGCTCAATAGTCGGCGTAACTGTCGGGACAACCGTTAAGGTTTCAGAAGATGTTGAAGCATCAGTTGTCGGCTGCAACAATGTCCCGTTTTTGACAATAGCTTTCTGAAGTCCTGGCAAAGGAAGTACATCCGTATTTCCAAGCTTTTTGAGCTTAAGAGTATACGTTTTATCATTTTGTTCCACAGAATAAGTAACGTAGTTCTTATCTGTCAGAACCCGTGAGTATACAATTTGAGGCGTCGGAGGGGTAGGAGATACGGTAGGTTTTAACGTAAGTTGGGCGGACAATGCTGTTAATAGAATTGTCTGTATCATAATTTAAAAGTAAAAGCAGCCAAAAAGGCTGACTTAAACTAATTTGCGTATTATACACGAATATCATCCATTTGTCAAGCCCATAGTATTTATTTTTAGGTTCAATCTAGGCATTTTGTCAGATTAATGTTTGCTTCTTGACTTCCAATAATTGTAGGTTTAAAATTCCATTGAGCTCTTTAATTATTACAGAATTCTTACAGATGAAAGGAAGTATCGAAGCACCCGTACTTGTTGAAAGGTCTTTCGCTGGTTTGAGACCAGATAGAGTACGACACAATGGACCGGTACTTATACCATATACTGGACCACTACGAATTGCAGGCGTCGGCCCATCCAATGTTGATATTCACGTTAGAGGATTAGATCCCCAAAAAACCCCAGATGAAGTTTACAGAAGAGCAACCGTAGGCGGAGTACTTTTAAGTAAAATTGCAGTTCCAGAAGTACGTAAAATAGAAGAATTGGAAGAAATTGTTGTCGCAGAGGGTGCCGAAACATTTAAAACTCCAGCAGGAAATATAGGAACCATTTTAGGAGTTATGTCTTCGTTATTAGAAGAAGGAACTGTAAGAGTAGATACACCTGTAGGAAGAGATCCTGACGGCAAATTAATCAGAAGAGACCTTAGAACGAGAGATAATCTACAATCTGTTTTTCACAGAATTAAGGGAAGAACACCAGTGAGTATAGTAATTCCAGCATGGATAGACGAAAAACCAGACAGGCTTGCTTTCACCCACAAGCCCCAAAATATACAATCAAAATTTAAGGAATATTTGCCACAAGATCTGGATTTTGCCGTTGTTAACTCGTTAGCAGGACCACATTGGGCGCAGGATTTACGAGAGGGAGTTGACGAATTAACTAACCGCATACCACCAGTACCATATATTTATACTCCGGGTTCCTTGCAACTTGGTGCAATTATTGATGCCTCAGATCCTGGAAAAAGAGACCAAACAAAAATTGATGCTGTCTATCATGCAGTGAGGAATGCACATATACTCAGCCTTGATGTGGGTGAACTCAAAACGCTCATGAAAGGACACGGTTATCAAAAGGAGTATCTTGATGGGCTTCATAAGGAACTACTGTTAAAACAAGCACATGATGTTCTCGGATCAAAAGTAATAATGGTTACTGATGGCAAACATGGCTCCTGGGGTTATGACAGTATAAAAGATCCTCATAATGTTTGGCATATTGGAATGAAGCCTGATAAACCTGGTGCTGAAATTAAAAGTACTATTGGCGCAGGAGACAGATTTATTGGTGCAGCTGGTTTACAGTACTTTATGTCAGGTGATATACGAGAAGCTCTTCGTTGGGGAACTGTCAGCGGTTCACAAGCTGTGTTGGTGTATGGTGCCCGAGATAAACTTCCTACAAGAGATGCGTTCACTAGTTTGCTTGCGGAGCGCGATACGCCAAGAGCCTACATTGACAAAGCAAGACTTATCTCAACTAAATAATTGTGGGAAGGCGCAGAGTTGAACTGCGATCTGATGTTCTTCAGACACCCGCCGTGACCACCTTGGCTACCTTCCCGTACAATAAAGAAAACCTGTAACGTATTCTACCAAAAAAATCCCGATTATTCTACAATTCTATACTTCTTGATGACCTCACTATTCACCCCATTGTTTCTGACAAAAATAGTAACAGTTCCATCAGCAAACACAGGCACCCACTCCTTACTTTGAATAATACCCAAAAGAAACGGCCGGATCTTGGCAGGATCATCGTAGGCGACATTAAAGACAATTGCATTGATGTTGTATTTCTGTACTTGTTGATTAAAAAACTGCGGATCAGCCATCATACGCCAATAATCATCAAAGAAGCCCGCCGGATATGCCTCAGGCCGGGCATCGACATACATCTGTTCCTGTGGATACAACCGGTAAATAAGATAATTGCCAATGATGTAATTATTGAAAATTCTACCCTTCACGTGCGCTGCTTGGATAAAATCCGAGGCTTTTTCAGCTGAGGGAACAAATCCAAAACCCAAAATATTGTAGACAAACAGTCCACTCACATGAATTCCAACTACTATCAGAACTCCAAGCACTACCATTCCTTTCACAATATTGGTAATCTGCTCGTCATAACTTTTCTTCAATTTCTCCTCAATAAGGGTAAATGTCTGAACAAGCGGGATGAAACTAAGAAGACTAAACAGCCCAATACAGCGAGTGAATTTTATAGCCAAACCTGAAGCCACCAGTCCGCTTCCCATCGTAAAAATTTGCCTCCATTGTTTGCGAAGCAGGAAACCGACGAAGAACAAAACTAGCATAATATCAAAAAGAAATACCTGCAAAACCAGTGTGTAGGCGACGTTGGTGTTGGTGCTTGAGGGATTTAAGATGACAAACGGACTTTCATTTTCTTCAACGGGAAAACCGTAATTTGTCTGAAAGGTAAAAGGCAACAGTGCTCCACGGATAAAACTGGGGTTAAAAAGGGTTGCCAATACCATAAGTAATAAAACTAAACCCAAACGCTGAGGGAATTTCTTTTTTAGGATCCATTCTTCGAGAAAGAGAAACCCTACCATAACAACTCCCACGATAAAATAGATATGCATATTGACCCACAGCACTTCCAAAACCGGCAACAGCCACAAAAAATGCATTTTTTTGCTCTGTTTATACTTTTCGATGAGAAAGACGAACACCGCGATGAGTAAGTAGCTGTACAATTCAGGCAGAACAAAAAACCGCATAGAAAAAAGAGTAATTCCCAGGAATGAAAACACCGTAACCCAAAAAAGCGAACCTTTCTTAAGCGCTACTTTATACAGAAGCGTTACAGTGATGAGAACGAGAAGCATTTTGAAGACGAGTAATCCGCTAATTCCAAACACAACTGATACGAGATAGAAAATAACTTCCCCCAGCCATTCATGATTGACTATAGGGAAGTCGGGATTTGTGTAAGAGAACAAATTCGTTTGCGGGATACAATGACAGTTGAGGATAACTTGCCCTAATTTAAGATGTCGCCCCAGATCTCCCATCATGGAAAGATCTTTTTGAAATAAGAGAATTACGAGATAGAGTAAAGGCAAAAAGGCAATGAGCAAACTCCAACGAAATCGCATAAATATAGATAAGTCTATCACATCCTTGACAACTATATAATATTGCTCTACTGTTAAGAAGAATAGCTTAAATACTCATGAAACGTTACTTTAAAAAGCATCGACTTACCTCCATCGGCATTCTGGTTCTGGCCATCTTAGTTATTCCCATCATGACGTATATAAGTAAACCTCATGATTCCCGAAGCAGAGCATCAGCAGCCTCAATTCTTTCATTTTCCCCGACTTCATCTACATTCACACCAATTCAAAAAAAAGTTGGTGATCCGGTTGCTCTAGATGTCATGTTAAACCCTGGCACAAACGCGATTTCTATCCTCAAATTGGACGTTCAATATGATCCAAATTATTTTCTACCGGGATCCAATCCGATTGTAATTAATACTTCAGCATTTACCACTATAGTTGAAGGACCAGTAGTCAATGCGAATAATGGTGAAATCATTGTCACACTTTCCGTTGGCACAGATCCCACAAAAGCTATCAAAACATCCACAAAAATTGCGACCATTAACTTACTGGCAAATGCAAAAACTAATGGCGGAACGGTATCGGTAACATTTGGTTCTCAATCACAAGCATTTTCTGTTGCACCAGGAGATCAAGCAACACAAAATGTCCTTGCAACTGCAATGCCAGCTTATTTCAATATTGCAGCCTCCACAGGTGGCGGCGGCGGTGGAGGACCAACAACGAGCCCGAGTAACTCTCCTTCGGTTATTATAGATAATCCAACTGATTTTCCGACTCAATCTGTGTCGCTCGCACCAGGCGATATTGCATTTAATTATTCAGTATTTTTACACGGCATAGGAAATAGTGGAGACAGCACCAATCCCAACGGGAGTAGTTTTAGTAATAAAAATCCTAATACATACCAGAGAAATGTTGATATAACTGTGGTAAATAGTTCCGGCCAGGAGATCGTGAGTACGACAGGAACTATGTCATATGACTCGACGCATGGTGATTATACCGGTAGTGCAGATCTGGGGACAGGTCTTCCACCGGGCATTTATACAGTAAAATTGCAGTCGCAAAGTTATCTTCGCAAACTCGTTCCCGGAGTTATAACAGTAACTAGTTCTTCGACTTCATTTACTCTCCCTGCAGTTACCTTAACAGCAGGCGATATCAATGGAGACAATCAGCTAAATATCATCGACTACAACATCCTCTTGGGCTGCTACAGCGACATCCTAGCCGCCAGCTTCTGCCCCTCCCAAAACCAATCAGCCTCAGATCTGACAGACGACGGAGCAGTAAACCAATTCGACTACAACCTCTTCCTCAGAGAGATCCAAGTACAGGCTGGACAGTAAAAAATTAACACAGCAACTCCTACTCTTGTTGGTTTTGGGTTGTTACTCAATGGCATACTGACACTTTTCTTCCTTTCATTTCTTAGCTAGGGATTCCCCGACATTTGATCTGTGATTGAGATCATATCGCTAGCTGTACCATTTCTCTATCATTATTTATAGAAATAAAGTATTCTTATAGAAGTTATGAAAGCGTTTCAATTTTTTGGAAAAAATGACTTGCAGCTGGTTGAGCTTCCTGAGCCGGAAGTGGGGGATAACGATGTACTTCTTAAGATAAAAAAGATTGGGATTTGTGGGACTGATCTGCATATTTATACAGGCGGTATGCCAGTCCAAACGCCACTTGTCCTCGGGCATGAATTCGTCGGAGATATTGCAAAAGTAGGGAAAAATGTAGCCAAAGTAAAAGTCGGTGATGGGGCTGTTGCAGAACATGTCATCGGATGTGGAAAGTGTATGTATTGTGACTCCGGGAAAAGAAATCTTTGCAAAAATCCGACAGTTCTGGGTTTGCATAAGCAAGGTGCGCTAGCTGAATACTTGGCAGTTCCTGAGAATTTAGTTTACCGACTTCCGGAAGAACTTGGCTATGATGAAGGCGTTCTTGTTGAGCCGATCTCCATAGCTGTTTATGCAGTGCGTAAGGCTGAAGTTCGGGTAGGCGATACTGTCGCGGTTATTGGACAAGGTCCCATTGGGTTATTTGTTGATGAAGTTGCAAAAAGTGCCGGTGCTACAGTATATGGTTTTGATAAACATGATAATAGGCTCCAATTTGCAAAGGATCATAACTTTATTCATAAAGGTTTTAACGTGACACAAACGGAGTATCTAAGCAATTTTCAATCCCAGCTTTCAGCGGATGGAGCAGACGTCGTTTTTGAAGCAGTAGGAAGCGATCAATCAGCTGAAATGGCATTTGAACTGGCACGAGATGCGGGAAAAGTCCTCGTACTTGGCGTTTTTGAACATAATGTGCAGGTAAATATGATGCAGATTGTCAAAAAAGAACTCACTGTTCAAGGATCATGGACAAGTATCTTTTCCTTTGGTCCAACAATTGCACTTCTTCAATCAAAAGAAGTAATGGCAAACCAATTTATCACCAACCGCTATCCATTTTTGGAAACAAAAAAAGCATTTGATGAGGCGCTCACTGATAAAGGAAATAGAATTAAGACAGTTATTGAGTTTGAGTAAAAAGAACTGTTATGCCTGAGCATCGGTTATATCAAATAACTTATTTCTCACCTCGAGTTTATCTTTATATTCCCTTTCTTCCTTCTGAAGCAGATCCATACTTTTTCGTAGTGTTTCTTCCTCTTTTGTTAAATCAACATTATGAGCTCGCAATGATTCTCTCATCAGTAAATGTTCTAATTCATGACCATAGAGAAGTTTTACGTTGTACCACAACAGCATCGATGAAGCGACTGTCGATACGATGACTACTATACTTAAGATTTGATACATATTGTAGGATGTTTTCTGCAGGAGAAATAGTGTAATTAACGCTATAACAGGGGTGGAGATGAGATTTATCATAAATACACGAAAAGCAAATACGCTTGCAGTTGCATCTAAGGTAAAATTACCAATAAACCCACGATTTGACCAGCGTAGAAGTACCCCAAAACAGAAAATAACGAAGCTGAAGGCGACAGGAAGTGACACATGCATTGTTTGCTGTGCTGGAAGAGGTGAAAAAAACTGGTATATAGTTTCTAAAATGATAAATACATTTATTGCACTAATAATAAAAATCAAAAGATGCGTTATATGAAAACGATGCGGGATGCTTGTGTACGGCGGAATGAGTGCTAATCCTAGAAGAAAAAAGCAGAAACCGGTATAGGAAGATGAATGGAAAATTGATAAAATACCAACATTTGTAAAGTTCGCAAAATCAATAAAACCTACAAGTGCTACCAGTGTTGCAAAAATTAGTGGAATCCCAAATTCCCACCAGGAACTTTTTTCTGTCTCTACATCATAATTGGTGTCGGTCTGATGGCGTTTTGCACCAAACAGAAGAACAAGACCTGAAAAGATAAAAAGTACCGGAGTGAAAGGATAAACAACTAATGTATGAATGATTATGTTTTGCAAAAAAGGAACATTGATTACCCAAAATAGAAAAGTAAGTAAAGACACAGTAATTGTGATGTCATTAATAATAAATGAGACGAACCTCAACTTCTTTATGAGACCGATTTGCCGTGGAAATTGGAAACCTGCAAACTGATGAATCTCTTGCATACCTTTAGTATATACTTTTTACGAGAAGACTTTGCCTTTCTAATTATTAACTCTACATAGAGAATCTATTTTAACAATTACTTTTTTATACCTAGCAAGAGGTGGAGTTAACTTTACCATCCTCTTGCCAGGTATACGTTGCCTACACTCACTTCCAAGTCACATGTCTGGTTTTATGTCCTACATTCATACTCAATTTCATTGCTGCAAAAAGTGCAATGAGTACACCTAAGACGATACTAGTCCAAAGAGCTGCGGTTAGTTCTGTGAAACCGAGAATAAACGGTGACACAACAGCTGTTCCTCCCAGTATGACAACTGACCAATATTCCCATAACTCACTGTCATGATTTTTTCCTTCTGTCCATGAAAAAGCGATTGTTGCCAAGCCTACAAGAACGCTTGTCCACAGAGCAGGTGCATTGTGTGAATATCCAAATAAAATCGGTGCAATCACAAGTGCGAAACCCAAAATTCCTGTCATCTAGTACATAGTTATTCACCTCCTTTCAACATTACATTTTTCCCGCTCGTATATGTTCAGTATCTTCTTTTGGCAATCTAAACGCAGTGATATTCCTCAAAAAATTCATTGATAGAGATCACACAAAGTATGTGAGCAAGCTCATTGAATAAGCTTTAAGACAACGGGATAATCTTATGGATGAAATCTGAAAAAATCTATTTATTTATTAAAATACTTGCCTCTATCGGAATAGTACTTGCAAGTTTTTTATTGTGTGAACAATTTTTTCACCCAACTTTTCAACCATGCAACCTCAATAGCACGATCAACTGTGATGCGGTAATTTCTGGAGCGGTTGCAAAAACGATGGGTATACCGACACCACTGTATGGATTGGTAGGATATATTATTATCATTACGAGTTCTTATTTAAAAAAGAAAAAGCTTCTACTGGGAATGGCGACATTTGGTCTACTTTTTTGCGGATGGATTGCCTATAAAGAACTATTCAATTTGCATGTCATCTGTCCTATTTGTATCCTCTGTGACTTCATTATCGTAACAATTTTTATTTTGTCTATTAATTTAAATAGAAAGAGATGACTCAACGCATTAAACTCCTTCTACCAGCTCCTTTTCAAGTTCTTCTATGTTTTTTATTGTTAAAATATTTTTGTTAAAAGTTACCAATCCTTTATCTTTTAATGTTTTCATTTCACGGCTTACTGTCTCTCGAGTCATACCGCTTTGAGCGGCAATTTCTTTTTCTGAAATTTTGACTTCAATTTCCTCAGAAGACTGCTTGCCAAATCGCTTGGCATGAATAATCAGCTCAGTTACCAGCCTTGCATAGGCATTTCCAGCCATAAGATAGGTCATTCTACGTGTCAATCCATCAGTTCCACGATACACCCGACTAATAAGATCATATAAAACATCAGGATTGGTTTTAACGAACTCAACCACTTTTTCCTTTGGTGCAAGGTAAACTTCAAGTGGTGTAAGGGCATCATAGAAATATTCGTTTGATTCATTGTTTATCGCCCACGACATGGGGAAAAAAGAAATGGGTTTAAAAATATTAACGACAAGTTCATCGCCCTTTTTGGAAAGTGCATACTTGCGGACATTGCCTGAAACCAAATACATAATGCCCCGAGGATCGTCATCTGCACGAATCACAATTTCACCCTTTTTATAGGTAACATGCTTGAACTGACTGAAGAATGTATCAATTTTCTCAGCAATACGGATATCCACAGGAGTATTATAACAAACCATCTTTTGGTGTGATTCCGATCACTGATAAGGAATAATTACTTTGTTATAAAGTGAGTGAAAGGAGGTGAAATATATGAAAACACTTATAGTTTATCGCTCGGTGTTAGGAACGACCAAAAAGTATGCACAATGGCTCGCTCTCTCATTGCATGCGGATATCGTTGATTTTCACCATCTTAATGTCAAAACAATTGACAAATATGATGTGATAATTGTTACCTCAGGCACGTATGCGGGTAAAATGCCCCTGGTTGGTATGCTAAAAAAAAATTGGGAGAAGCTCGAGTCTAAAAAGGTGATAGTGATGGCAGTTGGCATTGCGCCTGAAGATGATGAATATAGTATAAAATCGTATGAGATGATACCTGCAGAGATACGAAGCAAGATAAAATATTTTAAATTACCAGGAAATATGTTTGGTCTAAAACCAGCAGGATCGCCATCAAAAGAAAAACTCGAACCTGTAATTAATTATATTCAGGGGTTGCACTAATGTGTGGACGATGAGGGATTCGAACCCCCGACATCTTCAGTGTAAATGAAGCGCTCTACCAGCTGAGCTAATCGTCCGTAATGTGCCTTTGATTATATCTCATTGTAAGGCATTCAAGCAAGAAGCGTGTAATATATATTGTTCAACTTGACAAAAAGCTGATGCTGTGGTGTACTAGTCCCAACTATTTGCTCAATGAAAAAATTCGCTGCTTTTCTTTTTGCTCTATTATTTTTACTTATTTTATTACCTCAACCCGCGCACGCCGACAACACAGACAGACTCATTGTTAAATTCAAACACACTGTACCCAATGCGACCCGTGATGACATTGCCAATCAAGCGGCAGCTAGCAAAAAAGAAATGCTGAAACTGCAAGATACCGTTGTGTTACATGTACCCAAAGGACAGGCAAACGGACTTGCCAAACAACTTGCAAAAAATCCAAATGTCCAATATGCCGAAGAAGACGCAAAAGCGCAAGCTCTTGATATACCAAACGATCCGGACTTTTCCAATCAATGGGGACTCACAAAAATTCTTGCACCCAATGCCTGGAATGTCACGCACGGATCAGCCTCAACGCTGATTGCTATTGATGATACCGGAATTGATGGGGCACATCCCGATTTGAGCGGCAAAATTGTTTCCCGGGCCAATTTCACCACTGATCCAGACGAAGATAATAACGGCCATGGTTCACACGTCGCCGGAATTGCTGCAGCACAAACCAATAATGGTATCGGCGTCGCCGGAACTGCGTATAATACAAAGCTATTATCGGTAAAAGTTCTGGACAGTAATGGAAGTGGCTATTATTCCTGGATTGCGAATGGCATCACCTGGTCTGCTGATAACGGCGCAAAGGTTATCAATCTCAGTCTTGGCGGAAGTGCTAGTTCACAAACGTTACAAAGTGCCGTAAATTATGCGGTAGGAAAAGGAGTTGTAGTCGTTGCGGCGGCAGGGAACAATGGGAACACGCAGCCTTTTTATCCTGCGAATTATTCAAATGTCATAAGTGTCGCAGCAACCGACAGTAACGATCACAAAGCAAGCTGGTCCAACTTTGGATCTTGGGTAGTTATCGCCGCACCTGGGGTAAATATTCTTTCTTCCTATCAAGGAGGCTATTCATATCTTTCGGGCACATCAATGGCAACACCCTTTGTCTCAGGTGTGACAGGTCTTATCTGGAGTCAGCATCCCACATGGAGTGAGTCACAAGTGGTGAGCAAGCTTGAGAATAGTGCAGATAAAATTGCTGGAACAGGCACCAATTGGAAATATGGTCGAGTCAATGCCTGCAATGCCGTTGACTGTAATAGCGTAACTACAACACCCACGCCGACCATGACTCCATCGCCGACTCTTATCCCAACAGCAACACCGACACTTGGCCCCACAGCTACACCAACGCAAATCCCGACTCCTACACCCACAACTGAGGCAACACCAACGATATTTGAAACACCAACGCCGACCACTGTCATTCCGACGCCAACGACCACACCACCTACAAATCCCGCAAAACCCTGGTGGTGTTCCTATGTTCCGTGGTACTCCGCATGCCAATAAAACCTCCCACGTTTACTAAACGATATAGCTTCTTACTACTCATCTTCCTAACTGGTTTCACCTCACTTATCTACGAAATCTACAGTACCAGAATTCTCTTTTTCTTTTTTTCAGAAACGGATTGGGCGATCACTATCGGCATCACTTCATTTCTGGCAGGCATTGCTTTCTCTTCGCTCTTTTTTTCATCATTCACAAAAAAACAAACCAAAAATGTCTTTCTGATCTTGTGGATAATGCAAATCTCAATTAGCATCTATGGTTTTTTCTTTCTCCGGCAGTATGCGCTCATTCCAACAATTTTGGATTTTCTGCTTCGTAATTCAACAAATATTGTCTTGATCACCGCTAGCAAAATAGCGCTCATCTGGCTTTTTCTTTTCGTCCCGGCATTTTTTATAGGAGGCGCATTTCCTCTAGTAAATGGCCTGTATCTCAAAAATCTTGATAAAAAAATCCACGACACGAGCATTGTGTATTTCTGGGATACCTTTGGTTCACTCATTGGGGGACTTATGACGGGATTTTGGTTCTTACCATTTTTTGGTTTTCAAACAACCGCGACAATCGGCGTTAGTACCAATTTACTCATAGCAGTCTGGATAGCACCAAAAAAAATCTATAGAATACTGACATTATTCTTTATTGTGTTCATAATCGTGAATCTCAACTTCTTTACCTTCTCAACAGATGCCCAATCAGCACAAAAAATTTACCTAAACAATCAACTGCTCAACAAACGATTTGGTAACATCCTTTTTCAGAAAGTATCCCCCTATGGTGTTGTGACAATCGGTGATAATGCGTTTGAGATACCCGGCAATAAAGCGCTTTTTATCAACTATCGGGATATGTGTTGGACTGATGTGCATCACTCAGAATCAACAGTAGGGGAATTAACTGCTCAACAATTGCCCAAACAATCAAACGTATTGAATATTGGCCTTGGCTGCGGATTTACTGCTGATGCAATTGCCCAGCAAAAAAATGTGAGCAATCTGGATATTGTTGAAATTAATCCCGTAGTCGCAGAAGGTACAAAAAAATTTTTAAGTCGGGAAAATAACAATGTACTCTCAAATACGAAAACTAATCTACTCATTCAGGATGGTGCAGCATATATAAGAAACACGACGAATGCATATCAGGCAGTTGTGATCGACATAGAAGAACCAACCATAGTTGATTCATCCCCACTATTTACCAGCGATTATTTCTCCTATATTCATACCAAACTTACCCCAAACGGCATCCTGGCACTCTGGTCACCGCATGCGAGCAATGCTTTTGAAAAAGTTATTTATAATACACTGAAAACAAAATTCACTTATGTTTCAATCCGCATCGTAAATACTATTCCAACATTTTATGCCTCCGACAAACAATATAAAGCCTTTTTGTCAACAAATCCGAATGAGAAAAAACTGGTAGCCGCCATAGTTCAATCACCGGTTAATGATATAAATACACTTGATAAACGGGTCCTTGAAAAATATTTTACCATCCAGGGAGCATTTGATTTCCACTCAACGTATGAGGACCCTTTTACCTATCACGCACAAAAATAATCATTTGATGCTATAATAGCCCGCTATGGGATTTAAAGATAGGTTAGCTTCAGGAAAAAATGCACTATCTGGGTCTGAATGGAAATTCAGTAAAATTGTTACAACTCCTCTTCCAGAAAGAGATGTTGTTCGAATGGAAGAATGGATGCTGAAACGGCCATTTTCAGGACTACTTGCCGCGCGTCATATAAACATGCGAGTAACTGCTGTACAAGCTCCCTCAGAAGATTTACGAAATGAAGGTGACGAATTTAGTATAACGTGTCTTAATCCGATTCTCGGTGACAAAGCCTTAGCAACTACTGTCTTTTCTCTCTCAAGAGCTAAAGCACCTACGCACTCTCTTTATACTTTCAGAAGCGACACGACAAGGGTTCGTCTGGGTGGAAGCAGGGGAATAGAAACAGATTTTCCAGCTTCAGTTATTGGGTCGTTAGCTTTTAATTATGGGCAAGAAGAAGAGGGTACTGTTGTTCTGGATTTTGCATCAGCTGTCCCCGCAGGGAATCACGCAAGGATGGTGCATGCAGGAATAGCTGCAAGGGATTTAAAACCTGAAATCGTGACTCAAGAAATTGTTGACAATATACTTGTAGCTTTCACCGAATTCAATAAATTATAAATAATCTCGAAGCTACATTAATACTCTTGCACAGAAATTATCACATAGGAAACTTGTTCATCAAGCGTTTTTTGCACTGAATTTGAGTAGAAATTTGTAGAGTGAGGCATAGGATATACGAAAACCCTGATATGCTTTTTACCATTAATAGCTTGGAAATTGTCATCCACCATATATGGATTTGCTTCAGTTGTGGCCGTCGTGTCTGTACTTTCTGATATGCTATACCCACTTGACACGAACAATTGTTTTAGTTGATTATACACGTCACCTCTCGTACCGCTTGTATCATAAGTATAATCAGCTGCAAGCTGCACCATTACAAGGTCTGCATTATCAGTCACTGATTTGAATTTGTATGAAGATGGGAACACGATACTAGACTCATAATTCTTTTCGAATATTTTGACTCTATTAGATTTCTCATTAGAAGCCCATAAAAGAAAATAATAGACAAAAAAGACGAGCACAACGATACCTCCAAATACCAATCCTAAGAAAAGTAAAATAATTTTGATAATAAGACTTTTTATATTTCGTGGTTTGGTTGGACCAACAACTGAATTTTGCGTAATCATATAAAAAGCATAGGAGAATGAGATTTGTTATACAAGAGTGAAAACGCCTATCGATGCACTATTCGTGAGAGCGGATTTCTACCCAACCGTACAGTAATTTCCCGATGATGTCCGTGGGAAGAGAAAATATCCTGTTCTCTAATAATACGCCTCTTATATCTTTTTCTGAACTTTTCGTCAAAATTATCCTTGGTTGTAGCCATTATTGTCATACGTTTGTATTTTCTTGTATCTGCTGCTATACCATTTTCCAAACCTTGCATCATTAATGACCACCCACCCAAACCTCGAGAATCTTCTGAAATTGCTGTTAGACTCATTTCTACTGTTTTGGTTCTATCATCCATCGGAGTAGCATAACTAAAACCAACAATATTTTGATTTAGTTTTTCTCGAAGTAAGACAACATGGGTGTCCTCTCTTCCCACATAACCTCTGATTTGACGTATATCATACTGAACAAATAAATGCACATTTTTTTCTCCATAATGTTGGGCAAGCCTAGACTTGAAAGCATCGGTATAAACAGCCCCAATTTCATCCATTACCTGTTCACTCAATGCTTGACTGCCTCTGTATCGCTCACAAGTAAATCTATCATTTTCGATAACCTCAAGTCTATGTGGGTGACCTTCAACGGCATCTGTAACACCAAATGAATACCCAACCGGTTCTGCTCTTTGCCCCAATCCTTGAAAAAATCGCCTTTCTAATTTCATAAGAAGAGTATAGCAGCTTCATATTACAATATCAATATTATAGGATAATATGCAACAACCAATATCTTGTTTCACTAGCACTATGTAAAAACGGGAAACTCTTAAAACTACGAGCAAATATTTACTTATTTGATAGAACTACCTTCGTATACCATTGTCTGAGTTAGGTTTTCATCCAAATCTTTATCTTGCTGCTTTTTAACTCTTTCGATGAGACGTGATTGATTAGTATTAAGCATATCTAATTTAGTTTTACTTCCTGTTGCTTCATAAGGTATACCTAAATGATGAGCAAGAGTAACAAATGACTGAGTATGTTCATTATCAACATACTGACTCATATCGCGAAGCCCCTTACGATGATCCAGTTCTTCATATAAATGATGCAACCATTCATGAACGGCACCTTCAATAAAAGGATGTTTAGCCATATCTCTCATAAAATACAACAGCATAGTATCGGTATAGCCGGTGATTGTTTCCATTACCCGATCATACGAACCCCTGCAAGCTGTAAGTTCCTGCTCAGTACGCTGTAAGCCTCCTGTTTTTAAAACTATACGTTTTGGAGGCTGAATTCCATTTATGGATGAATAATAATCGGTTATCCCTTCAAAATAACCTTTTATTTCTGGTGATCTACTCAAAGTTTCACCACCATTATTTTGAACAAACTCCGCAAAACCGGGACCGGTATCTACTTTGGAAGCAATAGCAGCGTTACTTAAAACGGTGTGTACAGATTCTGATAATGCAGATTGCACTATCATCATTTCAGGAGTAGTGAACGGTGGAAGTACAAGTGTATGACTGGTTCTCCCCAAAAGAGTCCTTGAAATATCAGTTGTATAATTTGCAAACGGAACAGAAATACGATGTTCAGGTAAAATATTAGTTCTTTCCAATGTTGAACGAACCCATGTTCTTATGGGATTATCTGCCCGTCTTTCACCACCTCTCAACCCGGCTTCTTTAAAAATCATTTGATGAGTATAACAAACGAAGAAAAATAATTCAATACTATAAGACAGAAATGACTGATGTACCTTTCCTTATACTTTTCAAAACCTGGTTTACCGCTGGTACATTTCTCGGATTTGTCATTTTTGTCGTTACTTAGCTTGAAATCAATTGACATCTCAACAATTTTCTGCCTTAATATGGTAAATATGGCCATCGCAATGAGCAAAACGAGAGAAAAGTATCCACTAAGCACAAAAAAAGTTTTGAAAAAAACAATTGCTGGGACACTTGTTGTTGATATAATTATTTTGGTTATTTATGCAATTGTATCTATCACGCTAATCGCAAATAATGCAACAGGAATACCACTTGGTATTAGTACCGCAGGTATACTCATTTTACTCTTATTGATTACTATCCCGACCTATTTATACCAGAAATGGTACTACAATGTTTATTTTTATGATTTGACTGATGATTTTATAATAATTAAAAAAGGGCCGATAACTCCTACAGAAATAACTATTCCTTATGAACGGGTACAGGATGTGTATGTCGATCAGGACCTTTTGGATCGAATCTTTAAACTCTATGATGTGCACCTTTCAAGTGCTACTGCCTCTTCAGGAATGGAAGCGCATATTGATGGAGTTGAGAAACCTGCTGCAGATGGTCTGCGAGCATTATTATTACAAACGGTAAGTAGCAAAATAGGCAAAGGATCAACAGGCATCCCGATTCCTACACCATCCGCACCAGCTCCTGCACCATCGGAAACAGCTACAATACCTGAACCATCACATGCATAACTACAATGGTCCAAAAAGATTTACAACTGTATATAAAAGATCAGCTCCACCAGGGTACCGGTAAAGATATTATTATTAATTCTTTACTGGCTAAAGGCTGGCAAAAGGCAGATGTTGATGATTCGTATAATTCAGTAACAATAGATGCTCAAACTCCATCATCTGCTACAAATATGCATGAATCTCCTGACGATATTACTGAAAAGAAATATCCTATTCAATTTCTTTGGGTTTTTCAGTCAATTATTGTCTACTCTTTTGCAATGGCGTACTTTATTTTTATCTACGGGAGAGGCAAAAATAGTTGGGCAGGATATGTATTCTATGCTATCTATTTGCTATTACATATTGCATATATCATGCTTCGAAGAAAATTATTTCATTTCGCAATCGGAAAAACCTATTTGAATCTCCAGCAGGGTGTTATTAACAAACAACAACGTCATATCCCACTGGGCGTTATTCAAAATGTCTATGTAAAACAAGGTATTATGGATAGAATGTTTGGACTAGCATCCCTCACAATAGAAAACGCTGTACAAAATTCAAATACAAAAAAAGGGGTATTTTCGATGCTCTCAGGAAATAACGCTACACAAAGTATTGGATCAAGCGCAAACGGAGGTATAGTTGCCATACCCGGGCTTAAAAAAGCAGATGCGGAACAAGTAAAGACAATTTTATTACAAAGAGTAAAAGAAAATTCTGCCGAAGCAAATCAATCAGGATTGTAAAATATACTACCGTGTGCCCCTGATGCACTTTCTTTTGAACACTTTTTGCCCTGGATTTGGAAACTTGTGCTCGTTTATCAAGACAAAAAAAATATTTCTGAAGATCAGATGCTGCCTCAAGGGGCAAGTTACTCCAAATCTAAAAGACTGTATAAACAAAATAGAGTGAATTAAAGAAGAGTTTAATAATTGACAGTAATGCTGTGTTTGTTATCATTAAAATATGAATAAAGACCTGTTGAATATATACATTAATTTTTCAGAATTTTTCTTTTTGGGAGGAATAATAGGACTAATTATGTCTCTCTTCATTAAAAAAATCTCTAAAAAATTATTCTTATTTGTATCAATTATTTCTGCAACTTTATTTCTTATATTGTCTTTAATTTTAAGTAACCAGTCTTATTTAGCAGAAATGTTATCTTTAGTTGATATGTTAATTTTCTCAATAGGAGTAATAGGACTTCTTATATCTCTTGCTAATAAGAAACTCCCTCAAAAATTATTCTTATTTGTATCAATTATTTCTTCCTCTTTATTTTTAATCTACTTACTTTTTCTAGTTCTCACAATGCAGATAGATTAGTTATCAATGATCTCTTTGGTATTGATTGATCATTATGTTTCACAATTGAAAATTAATAGGTTGAGGCGACTTAAATATTTTCAGCCTCGAAAAACATCTCAGAGTAATTTAGGCTAAAAATTTAGCTTTAAGTGCGGAAGAGGAGTTATATTTTGAACCTTTGATTAATCTTTTTATAAAACTCAATAAATTTATGGAAGCTTATCAGGCTCAAGATCTCTAAAAATTACCATAATCGACTTGGAAACAGGGGAGTCCTAGATCTTTTCTCCACATTTCAACGACTTGATCTCTATCGTCTAAAACAAATAATACTTCATATTTTCCCATTACGTAAGTTTCATATAATTCTTTTTTTACGACAGCATCTTTACGAAAATCTTTAGCTTTACGCATATAAAGTACTTCATAGGGAATATTATTAGTTTTTAACCAAACTTCTGTTTTTTCCTTACTGATATCTTCTCTTCCCGAAAATATTATGATTTTATACCCTTCCTTATGAAAGAGTCGTACTGCTTCTGCTACAGCATGCTTCACAGTATCTTGATCGACTTTTTCATAGTCAAAGGGAAAACGTGTACCTTTATCCGCCAATGTTCCATCAATGTCACAAATAATAGCTTTCACACCCAGCATTCCTTTCGTACTTTTAGCAAAAAGTAATTTACTTTTTCAAGATCAGCTTCTTTTTTAGGTTTTTCAGAATAGATTATTTCAATTTTTTCTTTCCACTCTTCACTTATTTGAATTACTTCACCGATTTCAAATTCGTTATTTCGCCATTTTTTTAAAGTTTCAAAAATTGGAGTATTTCTCATATCAACTGAAAAAGTACCTTTTTCCAATAGTTCTGTAGCGTTATAAAGAACTCTTAGATAAGCGCACGCATATTTAGCTCGACGGTTGTCTTTATTCTCTAAAAATTTTTTTCGTTGATTTACCCCATAACCGATAAATGCATCCTTGACGTCCGTACTATTCCAAATAGAAGGAAAAAGCTCTCTTAATTCTTTACCATAATTAGTCATTGTAGACCTTTCATCAAGAGGGGCAAGAAATGTTTCAAGAATTGTTGGATTACAATGAATTGCCAGATTAAGAAAATGTCCTAATTCCCAAGAAGTATCATCCTCGGATCCCTCATTCCAGGAAGTAAAATGCACTTTATTACCAAGTTTTAATATCTCCGAAGTTGGTATGACAAACACTCCTCGATAATCAACATCGCTTTTTTGAGTTGCCAAACCGTGAGCTTGGCTTCCAACAATGACTTTCAATATTTGCATTTTATCCATGGTCTTATTATAACATCGGAACTTGTTAAAAAAGTGTTGATTAAAAAAAGTATGGCTTTAACTTAAAATAACTTTAACAAGAAGAGAGGACTTGAACCAATTTAGCCTCAAAAGATGTAGGAGATTCCTAAAAAAGAACTTTTTAGCTTCGTTGTGCGGATGAGAGGAGTTGAACCTCCACGCCCTTGCGAGCACTACCACCTCAAGGTAGCGTGTATACCATTTCACCACATCCGCTTGTGTTGTACATTTTATCAAGTTAGACAATTCTTATCAAGCCTTGATGATACTGAATTCAGTTTCCTCTTGCATTAGTTGAGATAACTTACTATAGTTAAATTAATACGCATGAAAAAGAATGCTGCCCAAAAAAAACTTCTTCTTCTGACATCGTTACTTGGTTTAACAATTGTTCTTGGCATAATCTTCGTCTTTTTTAAACCTCTGGCAACAAATGCAGAAACGTACTATAAATCAATAAATTGTCCAACACCAGGTCCCGGTAAATCATCATTACAATTGATCCCATGTTATCCATCAGGCGCGGTAACAAATCCACCTGCACAACAACAAACAACAAGCGCAACTATCGCACCAACAAACCCACCACCAGGTACCGTAGAGTCAGGAAAAGTTTGCACCCCGGATTCAACTGTTGCCAAAGGAGCTTCATGCAAATGTTCATCAGATCTGGAACCGGATGCAGTATGTACGGTTCCTAATGCTTTGCATTGCACACAGAATGGTGGATTTCCCAGCATAAATTCAATGGGATTCCAATTCGGCGCAGGCGGATTTCCGCTCGGTTATTCTTTAGTTGCCCCAACTGCGGGACCAGGAAGTCAGGGTGCAATCCAATGTATTTGGCTTGATACAGCACCAGTTCCAGCTGCAGCTGGTGCAACTAATTGTACTATTGAATGCAACAGCAAACCTGTTATTTACTTTTATTCACCAAAAACGCTTTCTGTTGATGTAAAACTAGACATTCCCGGATTTGTCACTGAAAGTATTCCGCATTATCCGGCAAACGGGTGGCAAAATGTCACAGTCCATCCACAAGGAACAATTGATGGCACGCTCAGTTATCAAAATAAATCGTATAAAGAACTGTATTATGAAGATGAAACAAGTAAAGCAACACCCCCTCAAGAAGGATTTGTGATCAAAACTTCAGATTTGAAACCTTCACTACGGGAATATACTGCCAAACTTGGGTTAAATGCGAGCGAACAGGCTGAATTTCTGAACTACTGGGTCCCGAGATTGACTGATCTACACGTACCATATATCTTCTTCACTGTATTTGATGAGGCACAAAAAGAAAAAGTTGACCATGTAATTGTAAATCCAGCACCTGATACATCGATTGCATTTCTTGCGTACTTTAAACCGCTAAACACACCTATTCAAGTGGCTCCATTACAATTCCCGGTTGTGCCAAAACGTGACGGTTTTACTATGGTTGAATGGGGAGGTACAATTGAAAATAACTGAGCTAAAACAAAAAATAACACTATATCTTCAGCCTCCTTATACCTTAAAAAAAACAGTAGTGATAGGAGGATCACTTCTTGTAGTAATTTTCTTAATCACCTTTATCATTGCTTTGATTGTCCATCCTTCAACAAATATCGCTCAGCCTAACAAACAAGCAAATGCAATGCCCACATCCGTACCGACAAAGGCTCCCTCTAATCCCTTTACCGGTGGAGGAAGGTATCAGAACAAAGTATATAGCGTTGCATTTCCTAAAGGTTCACAAAATACTGTTAACACCTTTGATGGGGGAGATACAATAATTATTCATCCACCGGTTGGAACCTATCCAGGGGAGCCGGTTCTGGATGTAGAAGCATATCATTCAAAGCAAAATCTAACACAAAAAGAAATGTTTTACGTCGCAACAGGTGCAACAGTAGTAGGTCTTAATATAGATGGCGCAACGCTACCTGAGCTAAAAAACACCTATCAAATGAGAACTATAAATAGCGTACAAATCAAAACGCCCACACAATTGCGTATCGCATATATTGTAAAGCCAAATGCACTCTATGTCTTCAGGATGTATTACAGCAGCAGTACCGAAATTCCGGCGGATGAAGCACTCTTCTCCCAATTTATCAAATCCTTCGATCTAAATACAAAGTAGAATTATCTCAAACTATTTTCTTGTGCCCAAGAGAGGACTCGAACCTCCACACCCTTGCGGGCACTGGCACCTGAAGCCAGCGCGTCTACCATTCCGCCACTTGGGCTATTTAAACTGAACGAATTTGATTGTAACAAATGCTCCATCGCTTGACAATCGGCTTGAACTTTGTCAGTATAGAGGTATCCATGAGGAAGTTTATTTTTGGTACAACTTTCTTTTTGTTGGCTCCGTTTGGTTTGATTTTTCTACTAATTGGAGTACTGGCAATATATGAAATTCATGCCACATCACCTGGTACAACTGCCATTGCAACAACAGTCGCATACGCAGCGCTTCCGCCTTCGCAAACGTCGCAAAATATTCAATCAGCTGAAATTACCCAAAGTGATGGAAGGGCAGAACGCCTCAAGCAATTTTTTGCATCATACAACTCTCCACTTGAACCATACGCACAGGATGTTGTAGACGCTGCAGATCAATATGGACTTGATTACCGTCTTGTTCCCTCTATAGCAATGCAGGAATCAGGACTTTGCAAAACTATTCCAAATGATTCGTATAACTGTTGGGGATTTGGTGTTTATAACCACACAGCGGTACATTTTGATAGCTTCAAAGATGGCATTTATACAGTAACAAAAGCATTAGCAACAAGATACAAAAATCAGGGTCTGGTCACTCCACAACAAATAATGACTATGTATACACCTTCAAGTAACGGAAGCTGGGCAAATGGTGTAAACTACTTCATGCAGGCTCTTCAATAAACTCCTATTACCAATTAAGCTAAAAATAAACCCTATATTGACTAGTAATTTTCCTTATTTAGGTATATAATTCGTGCCTCAAGTATCCACAAGATTGGGTATTGACAAACCCATAGTAATAGTATATAATACACATTAGATGCTCAG